>MEQV01000058.1:421-6290 GCA_001770355.1 Betaproteobacteria bacterium RIFCSPLOWO2_02_FULL_62_17 | reverse complement strand
TCACCCCATTGGGTGCCTATGACCACGACATTTCTTGCCATTTGCATCAATCCATTACAGGTACTGCGAAAAGGTGCGGCGCAAGGAGATCAACGCGCACGAACAATCCAGCGGCCATCGAGTCGAACCAGTTCACGCTCGCAGTCCAATCCATCACTGACCCCAGGCAGCGCCTGAACGACCACTTGACCACTCCCGCGCAAACGCGCCAGTTCGGCAGCAAGCGTTTCGTCGTCTCCGTAGGGTGCGCGTATGGGGCCGGAGCAAACCTCCATTGGCAGCACGCGCGCGAGATCGCGAAGGTCAAGACTGAAGCCGGTGGCAGGACGTGCGCGCCCGAACGCCTTGCCCACTTCATCGTAGCGCCCCCCCAAAGCCAGCGCATTCCTGCATTGCGGTGAATTGACTCCGTCCGGCCGGTTCTGGGCGCGCCCCGCATAGACAGAAAATACCACGCCGCTGTGATATTTATAACCGCGCAGATCGGCCAGATCCACGCTTACGTCGAAGCGGTTATCGCGTGCCAGGCGCTCCAGGTCGTCCAGGGACCTGAGTAGCTCCGGATAGCGCGGGAGAAGACTGCGCGCCGCATCGATTAATTGTGCCCCGCCGTAGAGGCGGGGAAGCTGCAGCAATGCATCGCGCGTCTCCCGCCCGAGAACACCGGCCAGCGTTTCGATTCTCGCGTGATCCTTTGCCTCGAGGGCTTCATGCAATTCGATTTCGAGATCTGCACCGACGTTGCCGTGTGCGCAAATTGATCTGAAAATGCCCACGTGGCCAATGTCCAGCCGCACGCCCCGCAGGCCGCAGGCATCGAGCGATTCCGACAAAAGCCGCTGGATCTCCAGGTCGCTTTCTATACCCGAGTGGCCGTATATTTCCGCGCCAATCTGAATCGGCTCCCGAGTGGAATCGAGCCCCCTGGGCCGCGTATGCAGCACGCTGCCGCAATAACACAAACGCGTGACGCTTTCCCGGTTCAACAAGTGCGAGTCAATGCGTGCCACTTGTGGCGTGATATCCGCCCTGACGCCCATCATGCGCCCCGAAAGCTGATCCACCAGCTTGAAGGTGCGCAAATCCAGATCGTGCCCGGTTCCTGTCAGCAGCGAATCGACATACTCCAGCATCGGCGGCACCACCAGCTCGTAGCCGTGCACACGAAAAAGTCCAAGCAGAATTCCTCGCAGGCGCTCGATCTGCGCCGCCTCTGGCGGCAGCACGTCCTCGATGTATTCAGGAAGTACCCAGTTACGCATGGTCATCGCCAGTCATCGCGGCAGCGTTGCGCTTCGGCCAATTGCTTGTGAGAATTTCATTTGCTGCTGCCGATCGAAACTGAATCGCCGGGCCGCTATTTCACGACCAAGAGAAGCAACAGCCCGATGATCAACGAGCTTAGACCTATGAAGCGGATCTGTCCGTCTGTCATGGCGATAATCCGCTTGAACATATCACGCCAGAGCTGCGGAACTACGAACGGGAGCAATCCTTCCACTATGAGCATCAGCGCGAATGCCATGAGCAGGGTCTTGCCCATCCCGGCTTATTTCGTGCCCTTGCCAGGATTCCTCAGATACTTGAAAAACTCCGAATTGGGCTCAAGCACGAGCACATCGCTTTTCTTCCCGAATCCGGCCCGGTAGCCCTCCAGGCTCCGGTAGAAAGCGTAGAACTCGGGATTTTCCCCGAATGCCTTGGCGTAGATTCCACTGGCCTTCTGATCGCCTTCGCCTTTGACGGTTTGCGCCTGCTTGTAGGCTTCGGCGATGATGATCTGGCGTTCGCGCTCGGCTCCGGCGCGGATTTTTTCGCCTTCGGAAAAACCCTGTGAGCGCAGCTCGCTCGCCACCGCCCTGCGTTCAGCCTCCATTCGCTTATAAACCGATTCGCTGACCTCTTGCGGCAACTCGACACGCTTTATTCGTACGTCGACGATGGAAACGCCTATGCGCTTGGCATCCTCCTCAAGCTTCTCAAGAACGATGCGCATGATATCGTCGCGCTCCCCGGATACGACGTCATGCACCATCCGCTTGCCGAATTCCTCACGCAAGGCGGAGTTCACCGTCTGGGACAGGCGGGTCTGGGCACGAACTTCATCCCCTTGCACGCTTATATAGTATTGCTTCAGATCGCCGATGCGCCATTTGACGAAAGAGTCGACCAGGACATTCTTTTTTTCCGAGGTAATGAAGCGTTCAGTGTCTGGCGTATCCAGCGTAAGGATCCGGTTGTCGAAAAACCGCACGTTTTGGATCAGCGGCCATTTGAAATGGAGTCCGGGTTCACTGACGATATCGGTGATCTCCCCGAGTTGAAATACCAGCCCCTTCTCACGCTGGTCGATGGTGAACATCGACATTAACGCAACTGTGGCCAGAGTGAGTACGCCAACGAGAACGCCGATGGTGCGATTTTCGTTCATGGCCGTCCCTCGCGATCTCTTCCACGCAGCGTGTCGCGCGAGCGCGGGCTGGTGTCCAGCGAAGGCGGCGGCGCTGTACCCGCGGCGCTACCGCCCGGCGCCGCCAGGGGCAGGTCGGGCGCGCCCGCTACGCCAGACATCTGAATCAGCTTGTCCAGCGGCAGATACAGAAGATTAGTCCCGGCGCGTGCATCGATCAAGACCTTGGTCGTGGAAGTCATGATCTGCTGCATGGTCTCGATATACATGCGATCGCGCATCACCCCGGGCGCGCGATTGTATTCGACCAGAATCTGCTTGAAACGGGATGCCTCCCCCTCGGCATTGGCGATCACGCTTTGCCTATATCCGTTTGCTTCCTCGGTCAGACGCGCCGCGGTACCACTCGCCTTGGGCACGATGTCGTTGTAATAGGCTTGACCCTCGTTTTTCTGCCGCTCCAGATCCTGCTTGGCGCGCACCGCATCGTCGAACGCGCCCTGCACCTGCTCTGGCGGCTGGGCATTTTGCATGGTCACCCGGCTGATACTTACACCAATCTGATAACGATCCAATATTTCCTGCATTAGCTTTTGCGCGGCGGCGGCAACCTGCTCGCGTCCTTCGTACAGGACGAAATCCATCTTGCTTTTGCCGACAATTTCACGCGTCGCAGCTTCCGCGGCCTGCAGCACCGACTCTTCCGGACGGCGATTATTGAACAGGAACTCCGTGGGATCCTTGAGCGTGAATTGCACGGCGAATTGGATGTCAATGATATTTTCATCGTCGGTCAACATCAGCGATTCGCGCAGCACCTTGGTTTTTATGTTATTGCGGTAGCCCACTTCGACGGTGCGCACCCCGGTGAGGTCCACGATTTCGTGCGTCTGCAACGGGAAAGGCATGCGCCAGCGCAGGCCCGAATTGGTGACTTCCGAAAATTTTCCCAGAGTCAGCACCACCCCTCTCTGCCCCTCCACCACGATGTAAAACCCGCTTGCAAGCCAAATGACAAGGATCAAGCCGGCCAGCAAGCCGATCCCGCCGCCGATCTGGCGAAAATTCGGTGGTCCCGAGACAGGACCATTGCCCCCTCCGCCGCGGCGCCGGTTGAATATTCCGTTGAGTTTCTGGTTGAAGTTGCGCCACATCTCGTCGAGATCAGGCGGGCCGTCGCCCCCGCCTTGACCGCCGCCGCGCTTACCCCATTGTGGGTCGTTCAATGACATAAGGATTCAAGCTCCCGCTATATGAGCCAAAGGTTGTCGATTATCCTGGGAGTTCTTCATGGCCGCCAATTCGGCAAGGGCACTGCGCAAATATTCCATCCCTACCCCGGTCCTGGCGCTCAGGCGTATACGGTGAATCTTACCATGCTGGTCGCGGTCCAGACCGGGCAAAACGTCTCCCAGATCGATCTTGTTCCACACCAGAATTTCGGGAATTGCCGAGGCCCCGATTTCCGCGACCACACGCGCCACCTCGCCGATCTGTGATTCCCGCATGCTGTTGGAGGCGTCCACGACATGCAATAACACGTCGGCGCGGATGGTTTCCTCAAGCGTGGCGCGGAAAGCAGCGACCAATTCATGCGGAAGATCGCGAATGAAGCCCACCGTATCCGATACCACGATGCTACCCGCCCCCGGCAGGAACACGCGTCGCGTGGTGGTGTCCAAAGTCGCGAATAACTGATCCGCGGCATAAGCACCGGAATGTGTCAGGCTATTGAATAGAGTCGACTTGCCGGCATTGGTGTAACCGACAAGCGATACGGATAGCACTTGACCCTTGGCACGGGCTCGCCGCTGATTTTCACGTGTCTGCTGGCAATGCGCCAGTTTCTCCTTGAGCACCTTGACCCGCCGTCCGATCAGTCGACGATCGGTTTCCAGCTGCGTTTCACCTGGGCCGCGAAGACCAATGCCGCCTTTTTGCCTCTCAAGGTGCGTCCAGCCGCGCACCAGCCGGCTGGCAAGATGATAGAGCTGCGCGAGTTCCACTTGCAGTTTGCCTTCGCGGCTCTTGGCGCGCTGGGCGAAAATATCCAATATCAGACTGGTTCGGTCTATGACCCTGCAGTCGAGCGCTTTCTCCAGATTACGTTCCTGCGCGGGCGACAGATCATGGTTGAAAATGACCAAGCCGGCTTGCTGCGCAATCACTGCGTCGCTGATTTCGGCAACCTTTCCTGAGCCGGCGAACAAGGATGCGTCGGGACGATCGCGCTTGCCGCGAACGATGGCCTTGGGCTGAACGCCGGCACTGCGCGCGAGCAACTCCAGCTCGTCCAGACTTTCCGCATAGCCATGTTGACCGAGATTCAGACCGACCAGGACGGCGCAGTTGTCCCGCGATGGACGCTCTAACATCGCCGCCCTGGATCAAAAATGCGAAAAATGAACGTCTACCATCTTGCTGGTTGCGTCCAATAAGGCCGGCTGACGGTGGCTGCCTGTGGCGCTGTTGCCACTATGCGGACTTTTCCCGATTGTCTGAAGCCATCGGAAGGAGCCTCAACTCTCGGAACCCAGCTGTTCCATGTTCACCGCGCGCGACGGCACCACCGTGGATATGGCGTGCTTATAGACCATCTGTGTCACGGTGTTGCGCAGCAGCACCACATATTGATCGAAGGATTCGATCTGGCCCTGTAACTTGATGCCGTTGACCAGGTAGATGGAGACCGGGATATGCTCCTTGCGCAAGGCATTGAGAAACGGATCTTGTAACAATTGTCCTTTGCCGCTCATGGGTTACCCCTGGGTGCATTATTTTCCGACTGATACTGTAGCTGATTTCTTTCGTTATTGACAATGAGATAGCGTGTTTTCCTGAACCCCCATCTACGATCCGGGCCGGTCTTGTCAGGATTCGGCATAAGGGTTGCGGCCGGTGCGGAATTCTATTCTCAGCGGGGTTCCCTGCAGTTCGAACGCCTCGCGAAATTTCGACTCGAGATAGCGGCGGTAGCTCTCCGGTACCGCCCCGAGAGCGTTCCCATGTACCACCACGATGGGTGGATTCATGCCGCCCTGGTGGGCGTAGCGCATCTTCGGGCGCACCAGCCCTTTACGCGGGGGGACCTGCTGTTCCACCGCCGCAATCAGCGTTCGCGTGAGCCTGGGCGTGGTGAGCTTGATGTTCGCCGCCCTGTAGGCTTTATCCACGGAGGCGAACAACGCCGTCAGTCCCCGGCCGTGCAAGGCGGAAATATAGTGAAATCGCGCGTAGGAGAGAAACCCGAGTTTGCGGGTAAGGGAACGCTTGGCCTGTTCGCGCGCATCCTCGCTCATGCCGTCCCACTTGTTGACCGCGACCACCAGCGCCTTGCCGCGTTCCAGAACAAAGCCCGCGAGATGCGCGTCCTGCTCGGAAAAATCCTGCTGCGCATCCAGAACCAGAATGACTACGTTGGCCGCTTCGATCGACTGAAGCGTCTTGACCACGGAAAAC
>MEQV01000058.1:0-411 GCA_001770355.1 Betaproteobacteria bacterium RIFCSPLOWO2_02_FULL_62_17 | reverse complement strand
TCGATCGACTGAAGCGTCTTGACCACGGAAAACTTTTCGACGCTCTCGAAAACCTTTCCCCGGCGCCTCAAGCCGGCGGTATCGATCAGGGTGTAGTGCTTGTCGCGCAGGACCAGTTCAACCTGGATGCTGTCGCGAGTGGTGCCCGGCTGATCGAAGGCTATCACGCGCTCCTCGCCGACCAGCGCGTTGACAAGCGTCGATTTGCCCACATTAGGGCGGCCGACGATCGCCACTTTCGGATGTCTGGGATCAGCCTGGTTGTCCTCGTCCATGCCGAAGGGCGCCATGGCTTCCTCGACAAGTTCGCGTACGCCTTCGCCGTGCGCGGCCGAAATGGAGATCGGCTCGCCAATTCCCAATTCGTTGAATTCCGCGCATGCGGCGGCCGCTTTCATGCCCTCGGCCTTG
>MEQV01000057.1 GCA_001770355.1 Betaproteobacteria bacterium RIFCSPLOWO2_02_FULL_62_17 | reverse complement strand
GAGATCCGCTCGATCTGCAACTTCGCGGTCGGCTCGGGCGCCGACATCCTGGTGCGCTGGTACAGCGACCGCCTCTCCCGGCTCGCGGGCAGGCCGGTAGTGGTGGAAAACCGCCCCGGAGCGGCGGGCAACATCGCCACCGATCTGACGGCGAAGTCCAAGCCCGACGGCTACACCCTCATGATTACTCCCGGCAGCTCTACCCTCGCCGCCGCGCAGCACCTGTTCCGCAAGCTGCCCTTCGATCCGATCAAGGACTTCACCCCCGTCACCACGGTGGCAAAGCTTTCGTTCGCGCTCGCGGTCAATGCCTCGACCCCGATCAACAGCATCGCCGACCTGCGCGATCATTTGCGCAAGAGACCCGGCGATGGCGCCTACGGCACCGGCAACAATACCGGGCTGGTGGCCGCGGAGTTGTTCAAGGAGATGAGCGGCCTGAAAACCCAGAACGTGAATTACCGGGTTACCGGCGATGCGCTGCGCGACCTGCTCGCCGGGCAGCTCGATTTCATCTCCTACGACATCACCTTTCTCTCGGGGCAGCACCGCGGCGGCAAAGTGCGCGTGCTCGCCATGACCGCGGGCAGCCGCGTCGGCGCGTTGCCGGACATCCCGACACTCGCCGAGTCCGGTTTTCCCGGCTTTGACCTTTCTCCCTGGTGGGGCGTGGTGGTGCCTGCCGGCACGCCGCGGCCCATCGTCGAGCGCCTCGGCGCCTGGTTCAACCAGATCACAGAGAGCGAGGAGACCAAGAAGTTTCTTGCCAACGTGGCGACCGATCCGATGCCGGGCAACGCCGAGCTGATGGCGCGGCTGCTCCGCCAGGACACCGAAAACTGGGCGCGCTTCGTCAAGCTCGCGAAGATCGTGCCAGAGTAGAGGGCGTTAGCGGATGCGTTTCGCGCCCGGCATGGTGAAGTTGAGCGCGAACATGCTAAGAATGCCCACCGCGCCCATCAGCGCCACCGCCCAGCGCACGCCCTCGACCGTCGACAGCAAACCGTAAACCGTCGCGCCGACGGTAATCACTGCCTGGTGCATGCCGAATAGCGCCATGGTCCGGCCGCGGAATTCGGCAGGAGAGTAGGTCTGGACGATGGTGTTCACCAGGACATTGCAGTACACGTGCGACAGTCCCGCGGCGACCATCGCGACGATCGACAGCACGTACCAGGGCGAGGCCGCGAACAGCACCACTGACAAGCCGTAGCAAACGCCGCCCACCAGCATCATCAGCCCCCTTGGGAGCCGGTGCCCGGCGCTGGCGACCAGCGCGGCGCTGAAGAAGGCGCCCACGCCCATGCCGGTGAGCAGGAGCCCCTGGCCTTGCGCGCCGACCTTCAGCAGGTCGCGCGCGAATACCGGCAGCAGCGTGGTGAAGGGCACGATGAAGAACGATGCGAGCATCACGCACCCGAGCGCGGCGCGCACCGATTGGTTCCGCCAGCTGAATTTCCAACCTTCCAGGATGCTGGTGAAGAATGACTCGCTCCCGGCCGATCCGCTGCGCGGCGGATGCGGCGCGGGCCGCAGCGGCAAGGTAAAAAAAACGGCGGTGAGCAGGAACAGCGCCTGCACGGCGAACGCGCCGCCGGTGCCGAATACCACGATCAAAGCGCCGGCGAGAGCGGGCCCCGCGGCGCGCGAGACGTTGAACATCAGCGAATTGAAGCCGATGGCGTTGGTGAGGTACTCGCGCGGCACCGAGCCTGAGACCATCGATGCGCGTGCCGGCTGCTGGAACACCTGAGCCGAGGCGGCGAGAAACGCCATGACGTAGACGTGCCAGGGCAGGATATTGCCCGTCAGTACCAGCGCCGCAGTTACCGCGTAGACCACCACGTTGGCGAGTTGCGCGATCATGAGCTGGGCCTTGCGCGAGTAACGGTCCGCCGCGCTGCCGGCAAACGGCGCTAGCAGCACGTAGGGGATCACCATCACGCCGCGCACCAGGCCCAACTGCACCACCGAATCGGTCAACTCGTAGATCAGCCAGCCGCGGGTGACCTCGTCCATCAGCGTGCCCATGGATCCAAAAGCCTGGCCGAACCACAGCAGGCGGTATTCGCGGAAGCGCAGCGTCGAGAAGGCGCGCACGCGCAGCAGGGCGTCGACAAGACGCCGGGGGTGATTCAAGTTCGTGAGCCTTTCTTTTGCGTGTTACGCACCGGGGGCCGGTGACTGGGAAATCATGCGCGGGGTGCGCGGATTTTCGCACGGATGCGGCGCGCGGCAAATTGCAAATTGATCTGCGTCAATTCCTCACAGGGCAATCCAGCGTAAAAGACCTAACGTCCGCATTGGGAGAGAAAAAATGATAGACGGCAATTTCGTGATTGACATGCAGCACCACTACATTCCGCCGGAGGCGCTGCAGCATATCGGCGAGACCCCCGAGTTCGACTTCGCCAAGAGCATCAACCGCTTCAAGAATGCGACGAAGAGAATCACCAATATCGACATGGACCTGGAGTACCTGGACGCGGCGGGAATCGACATGGCGGTATTGAGCACCGGCGCCTTCACCCCCAACGCGATGAAGTTCTGCAGGGTGTGCAACGACGGCTATTCCAAGGTGGTGAGGCAATATCCCAAGCGCTACGTGGGCATGATTCACGTTTATCCTTACGACGATCCCGCGCGCAACCGCGACGAAATCAAGCGCTGCGTCGAAGAGCTGGGCCTGAAGGGCCTGGCGCTCGCTTCCTCGTACGGAGAGACGCGCATCGACGCGCCGGTGATGGACCACGTCTACGAGGCCGCGCTCGAGTACGACATGCCGGTTTTCGTCCACCCGGCCTTGCGCACCGACCTCTGGGGCGGCGAGCACTACGATATGTTCGCGACGGTGTCGCGCGAATACGACATCGTCAAATCCTTCGTCGAGCTGTTCTACGGCGTGCTGCCGAGGTTTCCCGGGCTGAAGGTGGTCATGGCTCACTACGGCGGCGGCCTTACCGCGCTCAAGGGGCGGCTGCTTGCCTGGCACCAGCCTGAAGATATTCAGATTCCGGAAATGAGCCGGCACCGCGGGCTGGCGGTGGAGGAGGCCACCGAACTGGGACTTTGCCAGGATTTCGAAGCGCGCCTGGCCAATTGTCTGTTCGACTCCGCGGGATTCGGCGGGTGGCTGCCGGTGATCAAGTCGGGATTCGAGGCCCTGGGCGCGGATCACGTGTGCTTCGCCACCGACTATCCCTATGAGCTGGAAAAAGTCCCTCATGTGAAAAAGCTGATTTCGGAAATCGACCACCTTTCCCTGAGCGCCGAGGACAAGAAAAAATTCTTCGGCGGGAACGTCAGGAAGGCGTTCGGCATCTGAGGCTCGCTCCTCTCGCAAGGGCGATTTTCGGCCACCAAAGCGGCCCGTTTAAGGCGTATGCGATTGGATCGTGCCATCCGCTGAAATAGTTCGTTTGAGCATCCTGGGTTGATCTGCATCAAAGTCCCCGCGCACAAAAAAGATTAAAAGACCTCGAATGTTGTCAATCGCATTGCAAGGGCGTGAGCTCGCCGACCAGGGCAAGCCGTGACCATAGCTTGAGATTAGGATGAGATGTCATGGGCAAAAATAAGCAGGCCAAGGATAAGAATCAGCCCGCCCGGAAGCGGCAGGCGAAGCATTCGCCCCTGGGCACGGCGGTGCCCGAGATGCTCACGCCGAGTCCGCTCGGCGATCCTAATGTGAAGAAGAAGGAACGCAACAAGTTCTACGAGCGCGAGCTGCGTCGCCTGCACATCGAATTGTCCAAGCTGCAGGAGTGGGTCAAGCAGGAGCGCCGCAAGCTCGTGCTGATTTTTGAGGGCCGCGATGCCGCGGGCAAAGGCGGCGTCATCAAGCGGATCATCGAACCGCTCAATCCCCGCGCCTGCCGCGTGGTGGCGCTTGGCACGCCGACCGAGCGCCAGAAGACGCAGTGGTATTTCCAACGCTATACCGCCGAACTGCCGGCGGCGGGCGAGATGGCGCTGTTCGACCGCTCCTGGTACAACCGCGCCGGCGTCGAGCGCGTGATGGGCTTCTGCACGGAAGCGGAATACTGGGAGTTCGTGCGTTCCTGCCCGGCATTCGAGCGCATGATGGTGCGTTCGGGTATCACCCTGGTGAAATACTGGTTTTCGGTCAGCGACAAGGAGCAGGAACGCCGCTTCAAGTCCAGGGTCGAGGACCCGACCAAGCGCTGGAAGCTCTCGCCGATGGATATGGAAGCACGCAACCGGTGGCAGGCCTACTCACGCGCCAAGGACGACATGCTGGTCCACACCGATATCGATCAGGCAAGGTGGTACGTGGTCAATTCGGACGACAAGAAGCGGGCCCACCTGAACTGTATTGCCCATTTTTTGAGCCTGATGCCCTATAAGGAAGTGGCGCTGAACAAGATGAAACTTCCCAAGCGCAAGCCCGAACTGCGCGAGGGCTATGCCCGCCCGCCCCTGGAAATCCAGAACTTCGTGCCCGAGATTTATTAGGCACCTCATCAGGAGCCAATCGCCGTGACCGACACTGCCCCGATTTTCAACGTGATCATCGATGCGAAGGGCGTCGCCCTGAAGAAGATCGACCCGGGACGCCCGGGCTATCGCAAAGCCGGCAAAGGCGTGATCCTGCGCCAACGTGACGCCATCGAGCGTTACCAGAACCTGAAGGCGGCCGGCGAAGGATTTAACGGCACTTTCAGCTTCCGGTTTCTCGATACCGCCAAGACCTTCGCGATGCTGGGCCTGCGGGCGATGGAGCACGGGATTCAGGACAACCTTGACCAGGTTCAGGCCTACGACGGAACCGCAAAATCGAGCGGCCGCTAAGCTCGGCCCGATCGCGCCCGACTACAGCCGGTGCAGGTAGGCGCGCATCCAGACACCAAGCGCCAGAAATCCCAATCCGAAGCCGATGATCGCCGCCGGGTAATCCAGCACGGTCACCGCGAGCCCCATGGCCGCGACGCCGGCTGCCTGGCCGAGCGACCAGGTCGAGGCATAGACCGATATCGCGGCGCCGCGGTTGTGCGGCGCCATTTCGGTGGCCTTGGTCTGCCCGGTGTTGTGCAGCATGAAAAAGGAGAAGCCCAGGGCGATGGCGCTGGGTATGGCAAGCACCCAGACCGGGCTGAGCGCAATGATCGCGTACGCGCCGCAGCAGATCGCGCCGCCCCAAACCACCAGCCCGCGCTGACCGATGGCGAGCAGCAGCGGTCTTACCATGAGCGTGTAAAGCACGCCGCCGACGCCGAAGCCGGCGAGGATCGCGCCGATCGCCGTGAGGCTCAAGTCGAACTTCAGCTTCAGGAAGGCGCCCAGAAATGAATAGGCGCCGAAAAAAAGAAAACCGTCGGCGAACGCGCTGGAGATCACCCAGCGCACCCGCGGCAGAGCGAGCACCCGCAGATACACCCTGAAAGGATGATCGTCCGATGGCGCGCGCGGCGCTCCCGCCCAATGCGAATGCGTGCGCAGATACAGGATGATCGAAACGGCCGCGAACACGAGCGCGACCAGGGCGAAGGTTGCGCGCCATCCGATCAAATCGGTAAACATCCCGCCCACCAGCGGTCCCAGCGCCTGGCCGATGATGGTGCCGCCGACAAAGCGCGCCACCACCAGTTGGCGCTCGCCGATCGGAACGCCATCGCCGATGTAAGCCATGCCCAGTGTCGTCGACGCGGAAGCGAACACCGCCGCGACAAAGCGCAGCAGCGCGAGCGAGCCCACGTCCTGCGCGAGCGCGCAGCCCAGGCAACCCAGGGCGGCGCCGGACAGGCAGATTGTCACCACGCGCAGCTTGCCGAAGCGATCGCCAAGGGGGCCGTGAAGCAGCTGGCCGCCGGCGTAGCCGATGGCGAACGCGGTGATCACGCTGGCGGTGGCGGAGACGCTGTCGCCGAATTGCTCGGCCAGGCGCGGCAGCATCGGCTCCATGATGCGCAGCGCCAGTCCGCCGTTGGCGCTCGCGAGCGCCAGGAGAAAAATGGTTTCGCGCATATTGCGCCAATCCCAGGGTGAACCGCTACAAAGGCAGGACTATGGAGAGCGACGCGCCGGGCACTTTGATCTGGGTCAATGCCGCCGAGCTTATTTGCGGCGCTTGGCCTGTTCCCGCGCCGCGGGGCGGCCGGGAAGCGGCCGCTCAATCAGCGCGGAACAGCCCTTCAAAGACCCAGGGTCAGTCGCCCTCGAACTCGCACAGCGCGAACACTTTCTGTCCATGTTTTTCCAGCCGCTTGCGCCCGCCGAGATCGGGCAGATCGATGACGAAACAGCATTCGACGATCTCCCCGCCCATGGTCTCTATGAGCTTGCACGCGGCCTCGGCTGTGCCCCCGGTAGCGATGAGGTCATCGGCAAGCAGTACCTTGTCTCCCTTCGCAACGGCATCAACGTGCATCTCGATGCGGTCGGTGCCGTATTCCAGTTGGTAGTCGTGGCCGATGGTTTGCGCCGGCAATTTGCCCTTCTTGCGGATCGGCACGAAGCCGACTCCGAGTTGGAAAGCCAAGGCCGAGCCGATGATGAATCCGCGCGACTCGATACCCGCCACCATGTCAATCTTGACGCCGGTATAGCGGTTAACGAGTTCGTTGATGGTCACGCGCAGGCCCACCGGGTCTTTCAGCAGTGTCGTGATGTCCCGAAACATCACGCCTTTCCTGGGATAGTGGGGGACGGTGCGAATGCGCGATTTGATGGGCATACTTGCTCCGGTAACAGTACGTCCTTAGCGGGGATTGAGCATGCGGCCCGCGATCGCATCCAGTCGCCTGACCGCCTCCGGGTCGCGCGCGTCGGGCGCCGTGATCAGCGCATATTCAAGCGCAAAGCGGCAGCTGCAGAGGGCGGCCTTGGCGTCGCCATGCAGACGCGGGGCCACTTTTTTCACCAGGCTTCGCGCATTGTCGGCATTGGCGAGCAATACCTTGATAATCGCAGCGACGCTCACGTCATCGTGGTTCGGATGCCAGCAATCGTAATCCGTCACCATAGCCACCGTGGCATAGCAAAGCTCCGCCTCCCGCGCCAGCTTGGCCTCGGGCATGTTGGTCATGCCGATCACGTCGCAGTTCCAATTTCGATAAAGTTCGGACTCGGCAAGGCTCGAAAACTGTGGCCCCTCCATCACCAGATAGGTACCGCCGCGCGCCACGTCGATTCCGGCCTCGCGCGCCGCTGCCTCGAGATGCTCGCCCAGCCGGTTGCACACCGGGTGCGCCATGGACACGTGCGCCACCAGGCCGGTGCCGAAAAAGCTCTTCACGCGCGCAAAGCTGCGGTCGATGAACTGGTCGACGATGACGAACATGCCAGGCCGCAAATTCTCCCGCAGCGATCCCACCGCGCTGACCGAAATCACGTCGGTGGCGCCGCAGCGTTTAAGGACGTCGATGTTGGCGCGGAAATTGATCTCGGAGGGCGGAAGCCGGTGCCCGCGGCCATGCCGCGGCAGGAAAACCATCCGCTGCCCGTTCAGTTCGCCCAACAGCAGTTGGTCCGAAGCTTCGCCGAAGGGCGAGTTCACACGTTCCCAGCGCTTGTTGGTCAAGCCTTCGATGTCGTATACGCCGCTGCCGCCAATGATGCCGAGAGCCGCTTCCCGGTTACCGCCTGTCATATTGCGCAAGCTCCTAATATTAGTTTCGAACCATCCCTGTGGGGCTGACTTCAGGCCGCGGTCTGCCTGATAAAGTCGTCGGCAAGCTCGCCGCCGGTGGCGAACCAGACTTCGCTTCTGCCCTGCAGGTAGCGCAAAGCGTCCGCCAATGCGCGGATACGGTGAGGCGTGCCGATCGCGAACGGGTGCAGCGCGATCGTCATCGCCCGGGCGCGAGTCTCGCCTTCCTCGTAGAGCTGGTCGAAATGCGCCTGGATCATGCGGGTGAAATCCTCGGGAGTGAGGTGCCGCGTGAGGAACACCGGCAAATCGTTGAGTTCCAGCGAATAGGGCATGGTCATGAGCCTGCCTGCTCGGGTCGCAAGCCAGGTGGGCTGGTCGTCATGGATCCAGTCGCAGGTGTAGTCAAAGCCTTCTTCCTTGAGCAGGTCGGGCGTTGCCCAGTTCCCAAGCAGGGCGGGGCTCAACCAACCGCGCGGCGCGACGCCGAAGAACGCTTTCATCCGGTCGCGCACACGGCGGATCAGGGCGCGCTCGTCTTCTTCGGAAAGTCCCGGCATGCGTTGCGAATTGGTCCAGCCATGCCCCATGAATTCCCATTTCTGCTCACGTGCCTGATTCAGGATGTCGGGGTAGTGATCGCACACCGCGGCGTTGAGCGCAACCGTGCCCCGCACTTTGAACCGGTCCATGAGTTCCATCAGGCGCCAGACGCCCACTCTCGCGCCATAT
>MEQV01000056.1 GCA_001770355.1 Betaproteobacteria bacterium RIFCSPLOWO2_02_FULL_62_17 | reverse complement strand
GGATTATACCTATGCTGAACCGGGTTAAAAACCTGCCAAAAACTGCACGCAAACCATACTGTTATCTTGCATACTTGAAATCTTCATGCTATACGGTACATAAGTCTTTGATTATTCTTTTATCGTTTCGTCCAGCGAGGTCCCAATGTCGGCGCCATCCACAATCAAGTACGGTTTTCGCATCCGTACACGCCATGGCCTGGTGGTGGAAAACCTGTCGATTCATGGTCGTGACGAAGCCGAGGCGGAACGCAAGCTTCGTCAGATGTACCACAATTGCCAAATAATGGAATGCGTCGTCCTCCAATCTGGCCGCCGCGCCGACCTGCTCAGCTTCGAGGATGTGATTTCACTGATCTCCAAGTGACGCTTGAGTACGGGTCCACATGTCCGGTCCCGTTGCGCTTCAAACCGCCAGAAAACCCGAGTTCAGAAGTTCTTCCAGCAAGGCTTCGTAATCCGCCGCGCCGCGGCTTTGCGGTGCATGCGCAAAAATGTCTTTTCCCACCGCGGGACTTTCCGCGATAGCCACATTTTCGGCGACACGTGTACGGCATAGTTCTTCGCCGAAGCGTTCCTCGAGCTGGGCAGCAATCTCATGGGACATGCGCCTGCGGGCGTCGAACCGGGTCAACACATAGCGGCGCCGCACCCGCCGCTTCAACACGTACTCCAACGCGGACAAGGTCGATTCCAGATGCAAAGCGCCTTTTACCGCCAGGAAGTCGGTGGAAATGGGGACAAGAACCCGTTCGCTCGCGAACACCCCTGACAAGGAAAGCACGCCCAACATTGGGCAGCAATCGATCAGCACCGGTCTCTGGCCATGCGCCTGCAGATCGTCCTCGATGCCAAGACGCAAGCGATTGAGCACATTGGGCCCCTTGCCGAATAGCGTATCGACTTTCAGCAATTCCGAATGCGCGGGCAGAAGATCGCCGAAACCGCCCGCTTTCGGCTGCCCGCCAAGCTGTATCGGTCGCATCAGACTGGAGAGTTTTTTCTCATCGGCGAAAAAAGCGAACATACTGGTGGTGCCGCTGCAGCTTTGCCCGAGGATGGCAGAAAGATGCGCCTGCGGATCAAGGTCTATTAATAGCGGCTGCAAACCGCGCCTCGATATGGCCGCGGCAAGATTCAGCGCGGTGGTGGTCTTGCCAACCCCACCCTTCTGATTGAACACCGTGAGAGACGCGTCCATTTTATGCCGGGGCTGTGCTAAGATATTGGTATCAATAAGATTTTTATTATTACACAACGGTGGCCCAGGCCACCGTTGCAGTTTGATGGGACCTGTGCCAGCTTTGCAGGGCAGCGCCCCCGGAAAGAAGTTCGGCTGGAGCTGGCACGGCAAGTTTTTCTCAGCCGGGCCGGGCGATTGAAATTTCTTTTTCGCAAAACAATCGGAACACCTATGTCGCACGTGATGAACACTTACAGCAGATTGCCGCTTTGCTTTGTGCGTGGCGAGGGCGTCTGGCTTTGGGATGAATCCGGCAAGCGCTACCTTGACGCCCTGGCGGGCATTGCCGTGAACACGCTTGGGCACGCGCACCCAAAACTGGTTCGGGCGCTTGGCGAGCAGATAAGCAGCGTCATTCACACCTCGAACCTGTACCGCATCGCCAAACAGGAAGCGCTGGCGGACAAGCTCGCTGCCATCAGCGGCATGGATAAATCGTTTTTCTGCAATTCGGGCTGTGAAGCGAACGAGGCGGCAATCAAGCTTGCGCGATTGCATGGCCACCGCAGTGGCGTGGAGTCACCGGCGATCATGGTCATGGAGCAGGCGTTTCATGGCCGTACTCTAGCCACGCTTTCGGCGACCGGAAACCGCAAGGTGCAGGCGGGTTTCGAGCCCTTGGTTGGCGGCTTCGTTCGGGTGCCCTTCAACGACCTCGAGACGGTGCGGCAGATAGGCGAGCATGACCGCAGTGTGGTGGCAGTGCTGGTGGAACCTATTCAAGGAGAGGGCGGCATCAACGTGTCGACCATCGAGTACCTGCGCGGCTTGCGCGAAGTCTGCGACAAACATGGCTGGCTGTTGATGCTCGACGAGGTGCAATGCGGCATCGGCCGCTCGGGGAAATGGTTTGTTTATCAGCACGCCGGAATCCTGCCCGATGTGATGACCCTGGCCAAAGGACTTGCATCGGGCGTCCCGATTGGCGTCTGCCTGGCACGCGGTGCCGCGGCCGAGGTCTTCAAGCCCGGCAATCACGGGTCGACTTTCGGCGGAAATCCCCTGGCCAGCGCCGCGGCATTGGCCACGTTGTCGATCATTGAAGAGGAAGGGCTGATCGCCAATGCCATTGAAATGGGCGCGCTGATTTGCGATGGCATTGCCGACGGATTAAAGGGAAACACCGGGGTTCGGGCAATTCGCGGCCGTGGCCTCATGATAGGCGTGGAGCTTGATCGCGCTTGCGGCGACCTCGTAACGCGCGCGCTTGAGCGGCAACTCCTGATCAATGTCACGGTGGACAACGTGGTGCGCTTGCTGCCTCCATTGACCATTAACCGGGACGAAGCCGGCCAGATCGTGTCCATCCTGGTGCCGTTGATCCGGGAGTTTCTCGCGCAGCCCTTGCCGCAGCCCGCGGTCAAGCAATGAAGGCGCGGCATTTTCTTCAGTTCAAGGACCTCTCGCGCGACGAGTACGAACACCTTTTCATTCGCACGCGCTGGATCAAGGAGCAGTTCAAGTCTTATCGTCAATACTGGCCGTTGATCGACCGCATGCTGGTGATGATTTTCGAGAAGCAGTCCACCCGCACACGCCTGTCATTCGAAGCCGGCATGCGCCAGCTGGGTGGAACTGCCGTTTTCCTGAATACGCGAGACTCGCAACTGGGGCGCGGCGAACCTGTGGAGGACGCCGCGGAGGTGATCTCGCGCATGTCCGACATCGTCATGATCCGTACCTTCGAACAAGAGATCGTGGAGCGATTCGCCAGGCACTCGCGCGTCCCGATCATCAACGGCCTGACCAACGAATATCATCCTTGCCAGATACTGGGCGATATTTATACGTTCATCGAACAGCGCGGTCCCATAAGCGGCAAGACGGTCGCGTGGATAGGCGATTCCAACAACGTGTGCAACACCTGGTTGCAGGCTGCCGAGGTTTTTGACTTCAACGTGCATGTGTCGACGCCGCCGGGATACGAAGTCGAACCGGAACGCGCCGGACTATACGGGACCAGCCATTACGAGGAATTCTCCGACCCCATGCAGGCCGCGCGAGAAGCCGACCTGGTGACCACCGACGTCTGGACCAGCATGGGATTCGAGTCTGAAAACGAGGAGCGGAAACGCGATTTCGAGGACTGGCGGGTTGATGCCGAAATGATGAAGATTGCAAAGAAGGGGGCGGTGTTCATGCATTGCCTGCCGGCGCACCGCGGCGAGGAAGTCACCGCTGAGGTCATCGACGGACCGCAAAGCGTGGTCTGGGACGAGGCGGAGAACCGATTGCATTCGCAAAAGGCGCTGATGGAATTCCTGCTCCTGGGCCGTGTAGAGCAGTAGTCGGAATGCGCCCCGGGTTTGGGATGGGGACGGCATTGGCCTGGGCGCCGACACCCGTTTCCGTTCAGGCAATACCATTTTTGAACCTTTGAAAAGACCAGGGCAATGGCAGATTTTGGAAAAGTAAAGAAAGTCGTGCTTGCATACTCAGGCGGGCTCGACACCTCGGTCATACTGAAATGGCTCCAGGACAATTACGGCTGCGAAGTCATCACCTTTACAGCCGATATAGGCCAGGGAGAAGAACTCGCGCCGGCGCGCAGGAAAGCCCGCGCAATGGGCGTCAGGCAAATTTTTGTCGAAGACCTGCGCGAGGAATTTGTGCGCGATTTCGTATTCCCGATGTTCCGCGCCAACGCCCTCTATGAAGGCGAGTACCTGCTCGGCACGTCGATCGCGCGGCCGCTGATCGCCAAGCACCTGGTCGAGATCGCCCGGCGCACGGGGGCCGACGCGATATCGCACGGCGCCACCGGCAAGGGCAACGATCAGGTCCGATTTGAACTGGGCGCCTACGCGCTCATGCCCAACGTTCGCGTCATCGCCCCCTGGCGGGAATGGGACCTGCTGTCGCGGGATAAACTGCTGCAGTACGCCGACCAACACGGCATTCCGGTCGATTACAAGAAGCGCAAGGGCGGCGCGCCCTATTCCATGGATGCGAACCTGCTGCATATTTCCTACGAAGGCGGAATTCTCGAGGATCCGGCCTTCGAACCGGAAGATTCCATGTGGCGCATCACGGTCTCTCCGCAGAAGGCGCCTGCCCGGCCCGAGCACATCGAACTGACCTATGAGCGGGGCGACATCGTCGCCATCAACGCAAAGCGATTGACACCCGCAAAGGCGCTGACCGAACTCAATCGTCTCGGTGGCCGGCACGGCATTGGCCGTCTGGATCTGGTGGAGAACCGTTATGTCGGCATGAAATCGCGGGGATGTTATGAGACACCCGGCGGCACCATCATGCTCAAGGCGCATCGTGCCATGGAGTCGATCACGCTCGACCGCGAGGTGCTCGCGCTCAAGGATGATCTCATGCCCCGCTACGCGCGCATGATCTACAACGGATACTGGTTCAGCCCCGAGCGGGTGCTGTTGCAGCAGTTGATCGACTCCTCGCAGCACAGCGTCAACGGCACGGTCCGGCTCAAGCTCTACAAGGGCACGGTGCTGGTCACCAGCCGTGCTTCCAGGACGGATTCCTTGTTCGATCCGCTCATTTCAACCTTCGATGATGATCGCGGCGCTTATAACCAGGCCGATGCGGCGGGATTCATAAAACTGAACGCGCTGCGGCTGCGCATCGCCGCGAACCTGAGGAAAAAACGCCGATAGCTGCGGTTCCGTGAATTCATCTCGTTGCGACATGGCCGCTGCACGGCGCGCGTCCGATTCCGCGGTCATTGCGCCGTGAATGCGGCGTGATGATTTAGCCGTCGTGGGACATTCAATGCGGATTCTGGTCCTTTCCGATTTGCACCTTGAAGTGCGGCAAATTTCCCTTCCGGAGGTCGCCGCGGACATTGTGGTGCTTGCCGGCGACATTGACACCGGCGCCGCCGGCATCGAGTGGGCAAAGCGGACGTTCCGTGTCCCGGTTCTTTATGTGGCGGGAAATCATGAATATTACGATGGCGAATTCAATCAGGTGCAGCAGGCACTTCAGGACGCTGCAGTGGGAAGTGATGTAATGGTACTGGACTGCCAGGCATTGTTCCGAAACTCCATTCGGTTCCTTGGCTGCAGCTTGTGGACCGATTACTCGCTGGCAATGCACGAAGCGCGCGAAGACGTCATCGAACGCTCACGCCGTTTCAATCCCGATCATCGTTGCATTCACATGGGAGAGCATGCTTTCTCACCTGAGGATGCGATCGCCCTGTGCCGGCGACACCGCTCCTGGCTGGAGGCACGGCTCGCGGAGCCCTTTGACGGCTCAACGGTGGTCATCACGCATTTCGCGCCCCATCGCGGCTCCATTGCGTCCCAGTTTCTGGATCATCCGGCTAATCCTGGATTCATTGTCGACCTCGATGAATTGATGGGCCGCGCGGATCTCTGGATCCATGGCCATACCCATACCGCCTTTGACTATGAGGTTCGCGGAACCCGCATCGTGAGCAATCCGCGCGGCTATGAGAACGAGGACACGGGATTCAAGGCGGATCGGATTGTGGAAATCGGAAATATCTAGTGCCCTGAGTCGTATGTTCGTACAACATCGTCGTCCCGGATATTGGCTTTTTACTGCTCCCTGTTTGCATCACGGTTCGCAAGCGAACCATGATGCAAACAGGGACCTTGAATGACCAATGCCAGCACCTCGCCCTGTAACAACAACTGACTCGGCACACTAGCCGGAACGCGCCTTTCGCTTAGGCTTGGCAATAGGTTCGCCGACCCGCAATAAATTGCCGTTGCAGTCCACCAGGTGAAATTCACGCATGGCCCAGGCGCGCCGTCTGATTCCACCCAGGCTGGGCGTTCCCCGTGCCGGCAACCGGGCACTCGCGAACGATTGATAGATTGCATCCACATCACTCACGCGAAGATAGCTGCCCGCGAATGTTGCCTGGGTATCCAGTTGCGGCCATTGAAAAAACTGCAGTTCCAGCTTGTCGCGCCGAAGAATAATGTAGTCATCGAGATCGGGATGTCTGTAGGCCATCGCGAACCCCAAGTCTTTGTAGAATCCGATGGTTTCTTCCAAGTCACGGGCCGGTAATATTGGGATCGTAATATCCATTTGTGGCATGGTTACCCCCTTTTTCCACGCATCTGCCTGTGGTGCGGGTCCGCTCGCAAGCTGTCGCGGACAACGCCTGTACGGCGCTCAGACCCTGATCAAATCCCCACGCCAGTATAATGTCCCGCATCCGTATTTGAAAAGCCCGCCATGCCTTCGTTTGATGTCACTTCTGATGTAAACAAGGTCGAACTGAAGAATGCCGTCGACCAGGCGACTAAGGAGATTCAAACGCGCTTTGATTTCAAGGGATCGGATGCGCGCATCGAGCAGAACGACCTTGTCCTGACGCTTTATGGCGACGATGACTTCAAGCTGCGCCAGATAATGGACCTGTTTCAGGCCAAATGCGCCAAACGCGGTGTCGATACGCGCGCCCTGGATGTCAAACACATCGAGAAAATCGGCACCAAGGTAAAGCAGACGGTAAACGTCAAGGAAGGCATAGATCAGGATCACGCGAAGAAGATCGTCAAGCTGATCAAAGACAGCAAGATGAAGGTTCAGGCAAGCATTCAGGGCGCCGCGGTGCGCATTTCGGGCGCCAAGCGGGATGATTTGCAGGCGGCGATTCAGCTGGTGCGGGACTCAGTCAAGGAGATTCCGGTTCAGTTCGGCAATTTTCGCGATTAGGCAGGCTGCAGACCCGATAACCAGCGCTCATAAAGCGATCGCGCCACGCCATTAAGCCGCTGGGTCCGAGCATCCAGATCGCGCAATATTTCCTCAGGCGACTGCACCGATTTGGTACGCGCGGACAATGAAATGACCTCCTTGTGCCAATCATCGCACCATGCGCGAATGAGTTGCGGCGTCATTTCGACGTGATATTGCATTGCCAGATGCCTGCCCAGGGAAAACGCCTGATTGGCACAGTACTCGCTGGACGCTATGTTCTGCGCATCCGGCGGTATCGAGAAAGTTTCTCCGTGCCAGTGAAACGCCTCGAATTCCCGCAAATTGCCGAACCAGTTTTTCGCGTCATTATTTGCGGTGACGGCGACCCTGCCCCAACCGATTTCCTTGACGGCATTTCGCGTCACGACGCTGCCCATTGCTCTGGCCATCAGTTGGCCTCCCAGACAATGGCCCAGCACCGGCACTTGCATCGAAACCGCCGCCCTGATCAACTCGAGCATGCCGGGAATCCATGCCAAATCGTCGTTGACGCTCATTGGGCCACCCATTAGCGCCAGCCCCGAAAAACCGCGCGGATCCGAGGGCACGGGTTCGCCCTGATCGATCTTGATTTCACGCCAGGGAACGCCCTTGGCGTCAAGGTATATGGCAAAATAACCCGGGCCTTCGGTCGCGCTATGGCGAAAAATGGCGACAGGTTTCAGTTGGTCAATGGCAGGTTTCCCAGTTTTCAGGACCGCTCACGTGAATCGTTGCCGACCCCGCTCCCTGTTTCGATTTGACCGCTATTGTATTGCCTTGGCCGCATTGGGTCTTGCGACTGGAAGCAGCGCCACCGAGGTCACGGTGGTGGGCCTGTCACCGAGCAAAGCGGTGGTACAAATCGATGGCGGCGCGCCCAGAACATTATCCATTGGACAGAAAACCGCCGAGGGCGTGGTGCTTATTTCAGTTGATCGGGGTGACGCGGTTTTCGACATCGCCGGCAAGCGGCGCACCTTGAAGCTGGGACAGCAGCACGCCGCCTCGAATCGTTCCAGCGCCGCAAGCGTCACCCTCAGCGCCGACACCCGCGGCCATTTTGTCGTCGATGGTCAGATCAACGGGGGGGCGGTTCGTTTCATCGTGGACACCGGCGCCACGGTGGTCGCCATGTCCTCGGCCGATGCGCAGCGTTTGCGCATCAATTATCGAAGCGGAAATCTCGGCTACATGAATACGGCCAACGGCATGGCTCCCGCATGGCGGGTCAAGCTGGACACGGTGCGCGTGGGTGAGATCACCTTGAACAGTGTCGACGCCGTGGTCATGGAAAATCAGTCCATGCCGGTACTGCTGGGAATGAGTTTTCTGAACCGCACCGACATGCGCCGCGAAGGTCAACTTATGATCCTGACCAAGCGCTATTGAGCCGGCAAGCAGCGCCGGTAAGCCTTATTTTTTCGTCTTGTCCCGCTCGACCAGCGCGTAGGCGCTATGGTTATGGATGGATTCGAAGTTTTCCGATTCCACCACATACTGATCAACGCGCTTGTCGCGATTGAGGTCGGCGGCGATATCGCGCACCATGTCCTC
>MEQV01000055.1 GCA_001770355.1 Betaproteobacteria bacterium RIFCSPLOWO2_02_FULL_62_17 | reverse complement strand
TATCGGAATTTCGTTTCTTACCCGCTCGGCCAACGCCTCGGGCGTACCCGGCGACAGCACGATATCCATCGACGCGAATTTGTCGTGCACCGCGGGCAAGCGGAGAATTTCGCCCACCTCACGGTTGAGCCGGTCAATGATCGGTCGCGGCAGGCGGGCCGGCCCCACCAATCCATACCATGTCGATGCGGAATATCCGGGAACGCCCGCCTCCATGACAGTCGGCAGGTCGGGCATGCCCTGCGTGCGTTGCGACCCGGTGCTCGCCAACGCGCGAATCTTGCCGCTTCTCGCCTGCGGCAGGGTAAAGCCGGAACCTTGCAGCATGACCTGCACCTGTCCGGTCAGCAAATCCGTGCCCGCCTGGCTGCTTCCCTTGTAGGGCACGTGAACGAAATTGGTCTTGGTGCTGCCCTTGAAAATCTCCATATAAAAATGCTGGCCGCTGCCCGTCCCAACCGTGGCGTAATTGAGCTTGCCCGGCTGCGTCCGTGCCAAGGCCAGCAGCTCCAGCACCGTGCGCGCCGGCACCGATGGGTGCACCACCAGGTAGTACGGGGTCTCGAATAGCATGGTGATGGAGGAAAAATCCAGCAGCGGATCGTAGGGCAAGGACTTGCGCAATACCGCGTTGAATACGATCGCGGACTGCGCCGACATCAATAGGGTGTGTCCGTCCGGCGGCGCCTTGGCGACCGCGTCGGTGCCGATGACGCCGTTCGCGCCCGCCCGATTCTCAACAATCAGCGGCTGCCCGAGCCGCTCGCTGAGGTGCAGGGCCACCGTGCGGGCCACGGTATCGACCTGTCCGCTGGGCGTTTGCGGCACCACAAAACGTATCGGTTTCGAGGGATAGGCCACGCCCTGGCCATGGGCGCAGGCGGCGCAACAAAGCAATGCCGCATGAAACATGAGCGTGCTGGATCGGCGCAGGTGCATGACCCCTCCCGTATGGCGCAGAATCTGCAGCCATGCATCCTACGGTAAGCGGGCGAATCGCGCGTGGCCGCCTCAGAGATCTGCGCGCAAGACCATGTCCTTGAGCGGCCGGCGCCGGCGGGCCTCGGTCTCGGCCTTCGCATGACCGAGGCGGAAAAGATGCTGCGCGTAGCGATCGTCCAGGCCCGCCGCCTCCGCCACCTGCACCCGTATTTCAGGCAACTCGAGCACCTGGCTGACCGGCTGCATGCGCAATTGGCGCGATTCCGCGGCCAGTGCAATGCGCATATAGGCCTCGCCGGTATGAACCTGGTCAAGCGGCTGATCATGCCGGCTGCTGAGCAATGCCGCGAGCGGCGCGCTGGCCACGCGCTGCGCGTCGCTTTGCGCAACCTGCCGCCCAACCGGCAGCGTGCTGATGGCCAGCTGGCCAAGTTTCGATACCAGCCATGAAGTTCCCAGGAATCCTTCACCGACCGCGACGGCGAGCTCGCTGCGATAGGCGTCGTCCGCGAACAGATTCCGGTCGGCGAGCAGTTCCAGGTCGGCCAGCCGGTCCAGCGAAGCACGTTCGGTGATGAAGTGTAGCGCGATATCGGGCGAATCGAAGCAGGTGTAGATCGCCCGCCGATCCTCATCCGTGACTGCCTGCGCCGGATCGAATTTCCGATGGCTGGTTCGCCGCGTCACCGCGCGCGGCAGCAGATACGGAAGCGCGCCATCGCGTTTGCTGCCCGAACCGTCCACTTCGACACGCGCGACCAGCGTGGCGTCTTGCGGGATCGGAAAATAGCTGACATCGGTGGCATAGCCTGCGAAATCGGCGGCAATACGCAATGACTCGATGGCGCAACCCAGCGAAACATACAATTCGCGCCGATGCGGATCGGCCACGCGCAACCAGCGCGCCTCGTCGGCGATCACATCGATGGTTCGCCTGCCGATGACGAATTTCCACGGTTGAGTGTTGTGCGTCGATGGCGCGAGCCGCGCGTAATACACCAGTCGCGACAACCAGTGCGAGGGAAGCACTTCATCGGCAAGGGGCCAGTCGATGCCGGGGGTCGGCGCTGTTGACGGTTGGGCCATCCGGAAAAGTACATCCGAGGATATAGACGGACCCACTCTAGCGCCCGAAAGGGGTGAATCCTTGATCCAGATCAGAACACTGCGCCGCCCTTATCCGTTCCGGGGTATGGCCTCAGGACTCCTGTTTCATCAGGGTTCGCAAATCCGCAACGTAGTCATCCACTTCCTGCGAATGGCGCATGCCGAGACGCAACTGGCCCTTGGCGTCGAAAATGTAGGTGATGGCGGTGTGATTGACGGTGTAGGAGCTTCCGGTGGGCACTTTCTCGTAAAAGACGTTCAAGGCCTTGGCTGCCGCGCGTGTCTGCTCGGCCGTGCCGCGAAGACCGACAAAATCGGGATCGAACGCCCGCAGATAGTCGCGCAGCAGTGCGGCGGTATCGCGCTCCGGATCCACGCTGATGAATACCAGACGGACTTTCTTGCCGTCGGGTCCGAGCTTCTTGATCGCTTCGGCGGCGCGCACCAGAGTCGTTGGGCACACGTCGGGACACTGCAGAAAACCAAAAAACACCATGACATAACTGCCGCGGAAATCCGCCAGCGTTCGCTCGCGCCCCTCCACGTCGGATAGCACGAACGTCATCTCCTGCTTGGTACCGGTCAGATCAATGCCCTTGAACCTGGCCTGCTCGCCCGAGCACGCGCACAGCGCGAACAGCAGCACGATTGCGATTAATGGGGTCAGAGTCACATTTTTTGCGTATCTCATGATCGCCTCGCCGACAAATAATGTGACTCTGACCCCATTATTCGACCAGGTCGGTTTCTATCCGGGTCTGGAATACCAGTCCTGCATGCTCGCGCAGGGCGTGAAACTGAACGTCCTTCCAGTGTTCCTGCGCCACAGACACCTCGTAGGGATTGGCGGCAAGAAATGCGGGCGCGTCCACCGCATCGTAGGCAATACGGTGCGCATTGGCCTCGATGAACAGCTTGAGTTTCCGCGCGTCATCGCAGGTCACCCAGCGCGCCAGCCGGTAGTTGCTGGCAAGCACGCGCGCGTCGACGCCGTATTCGTGCTTCAGGCGATGCGCGACCACCTCGAATTGCAGGTGACCGATGGCGCCGAGCAGCAATCCGCTGCCGTTGTGGGGGCGGAAAACCTGGATGGCGCCCTCCTCGCCGAGTTGTGCAAGGCCCGCTTTCAACTGCTTGGAACGCATGGGATCGGCGAGTTCCACCAGCTGAAAAAGCTCCGGCGCGAAAAAGGGCAGCCCGGTGAACTGCAGGTTTTCACCTTCGCTGAGCGTATCGCCAAGCTGAATTACGCCGTGGTTCGGAATGCCGATGATGTCGCCGGCATAGGCATCCTCGACTATGGTGCGCCGCTGCGAGAGGAAGGTCACCACCGCGTTGGTGCGGATGTCCTTGCCGCTGCGGCAGACCGTAAGGCGCATGCCGCGCTCGAAACGGCCCGAACACACGCGCACGAACGCGATGCGGTCGCGATGGCCGGGATTCATGTTGGCCTGGATCTTGAACACGACACCGCAGAATTTCTTTTCATCGGGTTCCACGCGGCGCTGCAGCGCCGGGCGCCCGCCCGGGGGCGGTGCCAGATCAACCAGTGCATCAAGCACTTCCTGAACGCCAAAATTGTTGATCGCGGAACCGAAAAACATCGGCGTCTGCCTGCCCGCAAGGAATTCACCGCGATCAAACGCCGGGGCGGCGCCGCGCAGCAATTCGATCTCTGCGCGTGCCCGCTCGAACTCGTCGCCGAATCGCGCGAGACTTTCCGGATTATCCAGGCCCTTGAGCGTTTCCGTCTCGCCGCCGGCCTTGTCCTCGCCAGGCTCGAAAACCCGCATGCAATCGCGTGTCAGGTCGAACACCCCCTTGAAGCGCGCGCCCATGCCCACCGGCCAGGTGATCGGCACCACCGTCATGCCCAGCGCGCGCTCGATTTCGTCCATCAGGTCCATCGGGCCGCGCACTTCGCGGTCCATCTTGTTGACGAAGGTGACGATCGGCGTGTTGCGCGCGCGGCACACCTGCAGCAGCCGCAGCGTTTGCGCCTCGACACCGTTGGCGGCGTCGATCACCATCACCGCGGAATCCACCGCGGTGAGCACGCGGTAGGTGTCTTCGGAAAAGTCCTGGTGGCCGGGCGTGTCGAGCAGATTGATGACGCAGTCGCGGTATTCCATCTGCATGACCGAACTTGCCACCGAGATGCCGCGCTGCTTCTCGATTTCCATCCAGTCCGAGGTGGCATAACGCGATGCCTTGCGCGCCTTGACGCTTCCGGCGATATGAATCGCGCCGGAGAAAAGCAGCAGCTTTTCAGTCAGCGTGGTCTTACCCGCGTCGGGGTGGGAAATGATCGCGAAACTGCGGCGTCTGGCGACTTCTTTGGCGATGTCACTCATTGAATGGCCCGAGGTTGCGGCTGACCCGCTGTTGTTCAAAGCGATAGCCGCGTGGGGGGGCGATGTTATCAGATCAGTGAAAACACCCGGATTCTGCTTAGCCAGGCAGAAGCCGCCGGAAACGCCGCCTTTTTAGTAATAAGTTGGATCAGTCGTTGCGGTTTGCGGCATTTGCCGCTGCGCCACCGGTACCAGCTAATCGACCTTGGCACCTGAAATCTTGACGATCTTTTCCACGCGTTCAAGGTCCTCGATCAGCAGTTTTTCGAACTGCGCCGACGTAAGCGCGAGCGGTTCAATGCCGATCTTTGCCAAGCGCTCCATGAGGACCGTGGTTTTCAGAAGCTTGTTCATTTCGGCGTTGATCCTCTCGGTGACCGCCCTCGGAATCGCGGCGGGTCCGAGCAATCCAAACCAGGAGCCGTAGTTGAATCCCGGATAGCCGCTTTCGGCGACCGTCGGAAGATTGGGAAAAAAGATAGAGCGGCTCCTGTCGTTGCATATTCACCGCTGTGCCGCTACTCGAGTACGCGCGTCACATCATTGAACAAGTCGTCGATCTTCAGCTCGTGGGGAATGATTCTCTGCTGCCATGCATACTGCGCAGCAACCTCGAAATTGCGCCGGTTGTTCGAAAAACCTATCGGCCGGTAATCGATGCCATCTGCACCGATGGGTTCCGCGGCGGCCTTTTTGCTTTCCTTGAGCATGCGGAATATTTCCCGCACCGCTTCGGGACTGGATTTCAGCAGCGACTCCTTGACCACGAACACGTGGTTGAGCTGAATCGCGTTGTAGCGCTTGTGCCAGGCGGCGATTTCCGCGGCAGGGTTTTCGATCACCGATTTGATGTTGGGCAGCTTGAGGTCCGGTGCCATCACCACCGCCGCGTCGATCTGGCCGGCCTGCAGCATTTTCATGAAGGTCTGCCCGTGGGGCGCGCGCTCGCTGTCCGCGGGGTCCTTGTATTCGGGAACGTGGCCGTCCTCGAAGGTCACCCAATGAATTTTGGAAAGATCCACGCCATAGTCGCTCTGCAGGATGCCGCGTATCCAGGTCGGCGTGGTCTGCGGATAGGTGCGCACGCCCACGCGCTTGCCCTCGATGTTCTTGGTCGTGATGGTGCCGCGATCGGTGTTGTAGGCAAGCTGCGGATGCTGGAAGCGGCCCGAGATCGCCGCGGGCAGCGCCGCGATGGGTTTGCCCCAGCCGCGCGCCTGCAGGTAAGTCATGATCGCAAGTTCGGCAACATCGAATTCGCCCGCGATCACCTGTTTGAAGAAATCGTGCGGCACCTCGGCCTTGACGAAATCCAACGACACGACATCCGACTTGATGTCGCCATTTTTCAGCGCCATGGTATTCGGGTAGTCGCCCAGCATGGCTTTCAGTTTCAATGCACTCATCGTCATCTCCCTGGGTTCGGTGGGCTAGTCGGCCAGCGCCGGGTACAGGCGTTGCGCGGTCTTGCGCAGGATCTGTTCCTGGTCCTTCGCGGGAAGGAAGGCCAGAGCGGCCTTGCTCTCATCGAGGATTTCCTTGAGCGTGCCTGTCGACGCCGGATAGTTGGAGCCCCAGGCGATGCGCGAGGAGCCGAATTCACCGACCACCTTGCCGAAGTACGTCTCCGGCGTCGCTTTGCCCTTCTTCGCGGCGCGCGCGCTGTTGCTGGTCAGCTTGAGATTGACGTTCGGGTACTTCACCAGCTCGAACAGGAACGCCGCCTTGGCATAGGGAGGGCCGTCATCGGCCTCGGCGCCCATGAGGTGATCGATGATGACATTCACCTTCGGAAACTTTTCGACCAGCATTTTCACCATGCCGAGCCCCGCTTCCCGCACCTGCAGGCACACCGGAATGCCCAGTTCCTCGGCGGTCCTCCAGGAGGGGAAGGAGCGCGGATCATCCAGCCAGGTCGACTGCGTGGTCATGGTGCTGCCCACGGTGAACAGGCGGTAACCCGAGAGGCCGCGGCTGACCCAGTAACGGATGCGCTCAGGGCCGTTGTCGGCCAGCACATCCACCGAAAACACGCCGGTGAAGCGCTTGGGATGGGCGGCGACCGGATTTGTATCTTCGCGGCGACTTGAAACCACGGCATCTGCACCTGCTGGTCGCGCTCGACGACTTCCGCAATATCGGCAAGGCAGCCGGCCACGCGAACGTGACACAACCCGCCATTTCCAAGGCTCTGGCGGAACTGGAACGCGGGCTGGGCGTGAAACTGTTTGAGCGTTCCGCGCGCGGCGTGAATCCCACGGTCTATGGCGAGTGCCTGATCCGCCATGCCCGGACCATGCTCGACCAGCTCGCACAGACGCGCGACGAACTGCGCGGGCTGGTAACGGGAACCTCGGGCAAGGTATGCATCGGCGCGCTTTCTTCCACTGTCAACACCTTGCTGCCGCAGAGCCTGGTGTTGCTGAAATCCCGTTCGCCCGGCACCAATGTGCTGGTTCGCGAGAATACCCAGGAAGTGCTGCTTCCCGATCTTTGGAACGGAAAGCTTGATCTGCTCATCGGCAGACTGCCCGCCATGCACGCCGCCCGCGGACTGGAGGAAAAAATCCTATTCTCCCAACCGGTACGCATCATCGCCAGGCGCCATCATGCGCTGACCCGCAAAAAAAACCGTGAGTTGGGAGGATCTTAAGAATTTTCCCTGGGTGCTGCCGCCGGTAGGTTCACTGCTGCGCGATCCGGTGGAAAAGGCTTTCGAGGAGCACGGCATTACGCTTCCGGGCAATGCCGTCGAAACGATATCGGCCAATGTGGTCGCGCGTTATGTGCAGTTGAGCGATGCCCTCGCAGTGATGGCGAGCGACGTCGCGAAATACTACGAGGAACTCGGTGTTGTCACGATACTTGCAGTCGAGTTCGCCAGGCAGGTCCCGCCGATCGGCATCATATGGAACCGCGAGCGCCCGCTATCTCCCAGCGCGTTGGAAATGATGCAATGCCTGGAGGAAGTCGCCGCGCAGATCGTGGCGGTACGCGCTGCTTCGATATGTAAGGAAAAGCCCGCTCTGAATTCGGTTGCCGCCTGATCGGCGCGTTCCAATTCAGAAATCCGCCTGTCGCCCGGAAACCTAAACGATCAATCCCACCACCGCGCCTATCAGGCAGGTCGCGAGAGTCCCCGCGACGATCGACTTCATGCCGAGCTCTACGACCTCGCCGCGGCGCTCCGGCACCATGGTGCCAAGGCCGCCGATCATGATGCCCAGGCTGCCGAAATTGGCGAAGCCGCACAAGGCGTAGGTCATGATGAGCCGGGAGCGCTCCGAAAGCCCGGTGGCTTTGGCGAGATCGAGATAGGCGATGAACTCGTTCAAAACGGTCTTGGTGCCAAGCAGCTCACCGGCCACCCTGGCTTCCGCCCAGGGGATACCCGTCAGCCAGGCGAGCGGCGCCAGCAGCCAGCCGAGCATGCCCTGCATCGACAGCGCTTCGCCGCCTGGGGCCGGGAGCAATGCGAGCAGCGCATTGATGAGCGTGACCAGCGCCACCAGCACCAGCAGCATCGCCACGATATTGATCAGCAGTTCCGCCCCCGCCAGCGTTCCGCGCGTGATCGCGTCCATGGTGGAGCTTGCCTCGCGCTCCAGGCGCACCTCGCCGAGCGTCGCGCCCTCGGCAGGCGGAACCATGATGACGGCCACCAGGATCGCTGCTGGGGCTGACAATATCGAAGCCACCAGCAGGTGAGCCAGCGCATCGGGCACCGCGTCCCTCAAGAACTGGGCATAGAGCACCAGCACGGTGCCGGCGATCGATGCCATCCCGCCCACCATGATGACGAACAGTTCGGAGCGCGACACGCGCGCCAGATACGGCCGTACGAATAGCGGCGCCTCCACCATGCCGACGAACACGTTCGCCGCGGTGGATAGCCCCACCACGCCGCCAACGCCCATGGTCTTCCTCAGCATCCAGGAAAAAAGCCGCACGATGACAGGCAGCACGCCCCAGTGGAAAAGCACCGAAGTCAGCGCGCTGATGACCAGCACCAGCGGCAGCGCGCGGAACGCCAGCACGAA
>MEQV01000054.1:12155-15058 GCA_001770355.1 Betaproteobacteria bacterium RIFCSPLOWO2_02_FULL_62_17 | reverse complement strand
GCCCTCCTTGGACAGGAGCCAGTTGACGAACAACATAGAAGCATTGATGTTGGGATTGCCCTTGAGTATCCCGACATTGGCGGCCGATACCGGCACGATGTCCGGGCAGTGGTAGGAAACGGCGATGCCGTCCTGGGCGTTATCGTAGGTGTTGGCGTCGGAACTCGGAATGGCGATGTCGTATTCGCCCAGCGCCGCAAGTCGGCCGATGGTCTGCAGGTTTTCCTTGCGCAGCTGCGGTTTGAGGTCGGAGAAAATGCGCCGCACGTAGTCCTGGCCCCAGGACTCGCCCTTGAGCACCCACAGTTCGGCGATCCACACGTTGGCGTTGGTGGCCATGCCGACCTTGCCGTTGCGCCAGCGCGGATTGGTGAGAAGTTCCTCCCAGGTCTTCGGCAACTCCTCCTTTTTCACCCGCTTGGTGGCGTAGGCCATGCAATAATTGGTCAAACGGTAAGTGACCGCGAGCCCGTCCTTGTCGATGAAACCCGGATTGATAGAGGCGACGGCCGGCAACACGCCGCCGATCTTCACCAGCGCGTCGGCCTTGACGTATTCGGCCTTCAGTACCTCGAAACTGGAGACCACGTCACTGATGTAAGTCTTGCGCTGGAAAGCGAGCAGCGGGGCGAGGGCGCGCCGCTGGCCGATGCCGCGCGCGTATTCGATCTCGATGCCGGGATAGCGCGCGTTGAAGACCTTGCGCACTTTCTCGAAGTTCTGCTCGTCCATGGTCATGGTGACGCGCAGCTTCCCCTCTTTTTTGGCGCCCGAGATCCAGGCGGCGGGAACGGCAAGTTCCTGATCGAGGCCCGCAAGCAACGCGCTCGAAACCTTGCGCTCCTTGAGAACCTCGCGAAAGGCATTGGTGAGTTGCTGGGCACCGGCATTCGACGTCAGGAACGCCGCCACAACGCCGCAAAGCAGTCCGCGCAATGAAAGCTGGCTCATGCCTGTCCTCCTCGTAAAATAGGACCCCAAACATTGTCCCACTCTATTGCTCGCCGGTCCGGCGAATTTTATGATTGACGCGGACAGGGGTCGTTTGCGCGGCTTGTTGCGATGCGGCGCGCGATATGGAACCGTACGTGAATTCCGAAGCGGCAAGCAATGGTGCCGTGCGGGATATATAGTGAGCGCGCAATACCCAGGCAAGCTAAAGGGAAAGGTGCATGAGACGTACGCTTGACGAAGGGAAAGGCGGATTCAAGCTCACGGTGCTCAACCCCATGGGCGCGTTCGAAGTGGCGCAGCAACACGCGCCGAGGCTTGCGTCGTTGAATGGGCGAACTATCGGCGAATTGGGCAATGGCTCCTGGGAAGACCAGGTGATCCTGCCCGCGTTGCGCGAGCAACTGCGGCGTCGCGTTCCCGACCTGAGGATCATTCCTTATACCGAGTTTCCCCGCGGCGCGGTCGATATTCCCGCGCGCTATTCGGCGAAGATCGAGCCCGAATGAGCCAGCGTCCGCCCTCGGTAGACGCGGTCCTGCGGCATGAAGCGGTGGCGCTGCTGGTGGCGCAGCACGGTCGCCCTCGGGTAGTCGCCGCGATCCGCGAAGAACTCGAAGGCATGCGGTCGGCCGGCCCGCGTTCCGCGGCTGTGTCCGCGGCCGATGAAGTGCTGGCACGCATCGCCGCCGGCGCCGGCATGCGCCTGCAAGTCTCGTCCGCGCCGTCCTTGCGCCCGGTCTTCAACCTTACCGGCGTGGTGCTGCATACCAATCTCGGCCGGGCGCTGCTTCCGGATGTGGCGGTGCAGGCAATGCAGGAGGCCGCGCGCCAGGCGGTGAATATCGAATTTGAACTCGATACCGGCAAGCGCGGCGACCGCGACCGGCATCTTGAATCCCTGCTGCAGCGCCTGACCGGTGCCGAGCAGGCAACCGTGGTCAATAACAACGCGGCGGCGGTGTTGCTCGCGCTCAATACGCTGGGCCTCAGGCGCGAAGTGATCCTTTCGCGCGGCGAACTGATCGAGATCGGCGGCGAATTCCGCATGCCCGAGATCATGAAGCGCGCCGGCTGCAAGCTGGTGGAGGTGGGCACCACCAACCGCACCCACCTGAAGGATTATGAGCAGGCCATCGGGCCGAAGACCGGGCTCATCATGAAGGTGCATCCGAGCAATTACGAGATTCGCGGTTTCACCAAGACGGTCGATGAGGCAAGCCTCGCCGAGCTGGCGCGCCGGCATGCGCTGCCCTTCATTTCGGATCTGGGCGCGGGCACGCTGCTTGATCTGCGGCTATGGAACCTGCCGCATGAAACGACGCCGGCGGAACTGATCAAGGCGGGTGTGGACCTTGTGACATTCAGCGGCGACAAATTGCTGGGCGGGCCGCAGGCCGGGCTGCTGGTCGGGCGGCGCGAACTTATCGAGCGCATCCGCCGCAATCCGCTCAAGCGCGCCCTGCGCGTCGACAAACTGCGCATTGCGGCGCTGGAGGCGGTGCTGCGCCTCTACCAAGACCCCGAGCGCCTGGCGCAACGCCTGCCGATTCTGCGCCACATGACGCGCAAGCCCGGGGAGATCGAAGCGCAGGCACAACGCTTGCTGCCGGCATTTGCGGATGCCTTTGCTGGCGCGGCGACGGTAAGCGTCGCGCCATGCGAGAGCGAGGCGGGCAGCGGCTCGCTGCCTTCGGACCGGCTGCAGAGTTTCGGCCTCGCAATCACCGCTGAGGGGGATAAACGCAAAGCTACGGCGCAGGTCGAAGCGCTTGCGCGCGCCTGCCGGGCGCTGCCGGTGCCGGTGATCGGGCGGGTGCGCGACGGCAGCCTGTATCTCGACCTGCGCTGCCTTGATGACGAAGCCGGGTTGCTCGGGCAACTAAGCCAGCTCGCGCTGGTGTCCTGAGACGTAGATATATACAACATCATGGTTCCGGGAATTGGCGTTT
>MEQV01000054.1:11287-12147 GCA_001770355.1 Betaproteobacteria bacterium RIFCSPLOWO2_02_FULL_62_17 | reverse complement strand
AGCGAACCGTGGCGCAAGCAGGGACCTTGAATAAGGAATGCCGGCACCTCGCGCTGAAACGAACTTCAGTCTCGGTACACCAGGTATGTATCCGGGCGGCTTCTCACCAGACAATCCCACGCTGCCTGAGCAACTCCACCACCTTCATGGCCGCGTCGCCGATGCTTAAGGTGGCGCCGTCGATGGCCAGATCGGGTGAGGCGGGCCGCTCGTAGGGCGCATCGACGCCGGTGAAATTGGGGATTTCGCCTGCCCGGGCCTTGGCGTAAAGACCATTGGGGTCGCGCTCGACGCAGATCTCCAGTGGCGTGTCGACAAAGACGACGATGAACTCGTCGGCACCGAACATGTTGCGTATCGTTCGCCGCTCCTGCCGTGCGGGTGCGATGAATGAGAGCAGCGCGATAATGCCGGCATCGACGAACAGGCGGCCGATCTCTCCGGCGCGGCGCAGGTTTTCGGCGCGGTCGGCATCGCTGAATCCCAGATCGCTGTTGATGCCGTGCCGCAGGTTGTTGGCGTCCAGCAGATAGGTGTGGTGATTGCCGCCGTTGAGGATCTGTTCCACCGCGTTGGCGATCGCCGATTTTCCGGCCCCGTGCAGTCCTGTGAACAGCACCAGGCAGGGCTTCTGCCCCTTGATCGCGGTGCGCGCGGCCTTGTCCACCACCGTTTCGTGGCGATACACGTAGCTGGTGGTCATCACCGCGCGATCGACCATGCCCGCGCCCACGGTGGTGTTGCTGACCTTGTCGATAATGATAAAGGCGCCGGTGGTGGGGTCTTCCTCGTAGGTATCGAACGGCACGGATTGGTCGAGCATCACGCGGCCGACCCCGATGTCATTCAAACCCAGGCCA
>MEQV01000054.1:0-11168 GCA_001770355.1 Betaproteobacteria bacterium RIFCSPLOWO2_02_FULL_62_17 | reverse complement strand
GTCGTTCATCCACACGATGTGGGCCATGAACTGGTCGGCCAGCCGCGGCGCCTGGTTCGGGCGCGCCAGCAGATCGCCGCGCGCGATGTCGGTCTCATCTTCCAGTACCAGCGTCACCGCCTCGCCCGCGCTGGCCGTGGAAAGCGCGCCATCGTAGCTGACGATCCCCTTGATGCGATTGCCGCGGCCCGAAGGCAGCACCACCAGATCGTCGCCCACCCGAACCGAGCCGGATGCGATGGTTCCGGAGAATCCCCTGAAATCCGCGTTCGGCCGGTTGACCCGTTGCACCGGAAAGCGGAACGGCGCGGCTGCCCGATCGGTCCTTGACGGCGCGGTCTCGAGGATCTCGATCAATGGCGGCCCCGCATACCAGGGCATATGCTTGCTGGGGAAAACAATGTTGTCGCCGGCAAGCGCCGAGATCGGCAGGTTATCGACGTCGGTCAGATTGAGTTGCGCGGCGAAGTCCCGATATTCGGCGGCGATGCGCTCGAACACCGCCTGGTCGTGGCCGACCAGGTCCATCTTGTTCACCGCAAGCACGATGCGGCGGATGCCGAGCAGCCAAACGATGTAACTGTGGCGCCGCGTCTGGGTGAGGATTCCCTTGCGCGCGTCCACCAGCACCACCGCGAGATCGGAAGTGGATGCGCCGGTGGCCATGTTGCGGGTGTATTGCTCGTGGCCGGGGGTGTCGGCGATGATGAACTTGCGCCGTTCGGTGGTGAAATACCGGTACGCCACGTCGATGGTGATCCCCTGCTCGCGCTCCGATTGCAGGCCATCGAGGAGAAAGGCGAGATCGGGCACGCCGTCCGCCGCGCTGGTCTTGCCGCCGATGCCCGACAGTTCGCGCAACTGATCGTCGAAAATCGACTGGGTATCGTAGAGCAGGCGCCCGATCATGGTGCTCTTGCCGTCGTCGACGCTGCCGCAGGTGATGAAGCGCAGCACGCCCTTGGATTCGTGGCGCGCAAGAAACGCCTCGAGTTCGGGATTTTTGATTGCGGCGGCCGCGCTCATCAGAAGTACCCTTCGCGTTTTTTCTTCTCCATCGACCCCGACTGGTCGTGATCGATCATCCGGCCGGTGCGTTCCGAGGTCACCATTGCCAGGGTCTCCAGAATGATCTCGGGCAGGGTCGTCGCCGTGGATTCGATCGCGCCGGTGAGCGGATAGCAGCCCAGGGTGCGAAAGCGCACGTTTTTCATCTGCGGTTTTTCGCCCGGCAGAAGGGGCAGGCGCTCGTCGTCGACCATGATGGGAATGCCGCCGCGCTCGACCACCGGACGCGGCTTGGCGAAATACAGCGGCACGATGGGGATGTTCTCCTGGTGGATATAGAGCCAGATGTCCAGCTCGGTCCAGTTCGAAAGAGGAAACACGCGGATGCTTTCGCCGCGGTGGACGCGGCCGTTATACAGGCTCCACAGTTCGGGCCGCTGGTTGCGGGGATCCCAGCGCTGGTTGCGGTCGCGGAACGAATAAATGCGCTCCTTCGCGCGGGACTTTTCCTCGTCGCGGCGCGCGCCGCCCAGCGCCGCGTCGAAACCGTATTTTTCCAGCGCCTGCAGCAGGCCCTGCGTCTTCATGATGTCGGTATAGACGTTCGAGGTGTGCGTAAACGGCGTGACGCCGCGGTCGGCGCCGTCCTTGTTGGTGTGCACCAGCAGATCCACGCCCAGATCCACGGTGCGGCGGTCGCGGAAGGCGATCATCTCGCGAAACTTCCAGCCGGTGTCCACGTGCAGCAGCGGGAATGGCGGCCGCCCCGGATAAAAAGCCTTCATCGCCAGATGCAGCATGACCGAGGAGTCCTTGCCGATCGAATACATCATCACCGGTTTTTCGAACTCGGCCGCGACTTCGCGCATGATGTGGATGCTCTCGGCTTCCAGAGCCGCGAGGCTGGAGCGCGTGGGCGCGGTGCCGGCGGTTCCGGTGTCGCGAGACGTCATCACTTCGTTAGACCTTTGATCTGAATGCGGCGCGGCATTATTCCGAGGGGCCGCTATTAGACCATAAGGCTTTCCGATCACTCAACACCCTGATAGCATTGGCGGTGGAAGGGTCACGTTCCCGGTGGGGCGCACGGACTTCAAATCCGCTGAGGGGGCGCTTGCGTTCCCTGGGGTTCGACTCCCACCTCTTCCGCCAGAAACAAATGAGCCGTGTGTGGTGCCGCTACTCGACCATTAAAGTGGGGGATATGCAAGGGGCTCAGTTACGCAAACTGCGCCCGCTTATTCTGTACTTCCCTAATTCCCCGTTATTTCAGAATTTGTTCACCCAGAAGCCTACGCCAAGGTCGATCTTCTTGTTGAAGTCCTGGAAGTGCTGGAAGAAGTGACTGTCGGCATAGTTCTTCACCGCGGCCAGGCCGCCCGAGGACTCCAGCAGCGGCGAGTAGAAGTACCAGGTAACGTTGGTCGCATCCCACGCCCACAGGCTGGCAAAATTGTCCGTGGCCACAACCCCAACAGCGGGCGGCGTCGCGCTAATGTTGGCGTTGAACTGGCTTGGCGTGACGTTGCTGCCATGCGCGATCAGGTTGAAGCCGCTGGGCAGGCTGGCGAAGCTGAAGCCGTTCCAGTTGAATGCCGATCCCGTCGGCGGCGGCAGGTTCATGGCCGTCAGGGCATTGACCCAGTAGCCTTCGCCGGGGGCGATGCCGGTCAGCACGTCATAGTTGTGGCTGGCCGCGTAGGTGGCGTTGGCCGCCGTGGTGAGCAGCGGCGAATGGAACTGCCACTTGAGATTGGTCGCGTCCCACTTCCACACCGACGCGATATTGTCGGTGATGCCGCCGACCGGACTGGTCTGGTTGCCGAAGATGGACATCACGTTCAGCGTCGTGCTCGTCGAGTTGCCAAGCAGGTTGAAGCCCGATGCCAGAATCGAGGGATCGCAGACGCAGGGGTTCGAAGCCGGCGTGGTTGCAGATGCAGCAGCGGATTGCGCCGAGCAGTTTCCCGCTGCGTCGCACGCCTGCACCGTGTAGCTGTAGCCGGTGGCGGTAAATAGACCGGTGTTGATGTAGCTGGTGACATTGTCCAGCGTGGCAATCAGTGCGCCGCTGCGATAGATCAGATATTGCGTCACGGCGACATTGTCGGTGGCTGCGTTCCAGGCCAGATCGATCCGAGTTGCCGAGGCCGCTGTCGCGGCCAGCCCGCCCGGAACCGTGGGCGCCAGGGTGTCGGGCGGCGGCTGGTTGGCGGCGCTGGGGTTGGCGATGTACGCGGCGATGTCGGCGATGTCGGCACTGCTCAGCCGGCCGGCGAAGACGTTCATTCCGCTGGTACCGGGATTGGCGATCTTGTTGGCGATCAGGGTCGGATTGTTGGCGCCATTGGTCGCCGGCGCGGAGGGGGGACTGCCGTGGCATGCGGCGCAGCCGAAGCCCAGCCCGGGCGGACCATTGTTAAAAAGATTTTTGCCATTGACCGCATCGACGCCCAACGCCGTGCCCGCCGCCAGCCACGACGCGGCAGCTACCGTCAGCATCGACGCCCGCAATGGAAAAAATTGGATTATTTTTTCTTTGGCCATCAATGCTTGCCGATATTCTTGTAATGGAAATGTCCGCCGGCATCGATGGAAAAGTAGGGAACACCGGCCGAATCGAGATAGTTCAGGCCGATGGCCTGTTTCAGCATGGCCACCGTCGCGTGGCCGCCGGCGACCACCGTCAGCGGCGCGAGCACGCTGACCGAGCGCCACGCCGCAACCGGCATGCCGCTGTGCGGATCGAGAATGTGGCAGTAGCGCTGTCCGTCGAGGTCGAAATAACGCTCGTAGTCGCCGCTGGTTGCGAGCGCTCCCTCGATCACCTCGATGTGCGCGGCGATGCGCCCGGGATCGCGCGGATCCTGGATGCCGATGGACCAGGGCCTGCCGTCGGGCCGCGGCCCGAGTACGCGCACGTCGCCCCCCAGGCTCACCAGTCCATACAGCGCGCCGCCATCCAGGAGCAGCGCAGCGGCGCGATCGGCGGCGTATTCCTTGCCAAAACCGCCAAAGTCGATTTCCATGCCGCGCTCGGGCAGGCGCACTTCGCCGGAGCGCCGCTGCACTCTCGTCCAGCCGACCAGGGGCAACAGTTCCGCGAGCCGAGCCGCGCTGGGAACCGACGACCTGTCGAAGTCCCACGCGCGGCGCAGAATTCCCGAGGTGACATCGAACAGTCCGTCGCTCGCGGCATGCATCGCATCGCTGTAATCGAGAAGCGCGTTGGTTTCGTCGTCGCAGGCTATCCATTTCCCGCCTGCCGCCGCATTGATGCGCGACACGATGCTGTCGGCACGATAGCGGGAAAACTTGGCTTCGACGCGGTGGACTTCCTCGATGGCGGCGCGCGCGAGCCGGTTGGCACTGTCGGCAGGCAGTCCGGCGAGGCGCAATTCGCACGGACCGCCCATGGCATTGAATTCCACCGTCATGCCGGCGTCGCGTGTGGCGTCGATGGTCGGCTGCGCTACCATCGCCGGTACAGTCCTATCTGCACGAAATTCGCCGTCAGGTTATCGAGACCCTTGCTGCCGTTGCCGAACATTGCCCACGAGCCGCGCTGCTCGTAACGGTCCAGCTTGACCTCGGCGCTCCAGTCCGGCCCGAACTGCCTGGCGATCTTGATGCCATAAGTAACGGCGCCAAACGCTGACAGGCGCTGGTCCATCGAGATGTACTGGCGCGATCCCGGCCGGATGCCGGCGAGAAATGGCGGGCCGAGCACCGGATCGTAAACGGCATCGACATAAAAATTCGCGGCGCTCTGCGAGTAGTAGCGCAATGAAGGCGTCAGGGTCCAGCCTTCCGGCAACGGCTGCACGTACTCCTCGCTGAACGTATGCGCGCGCGTTTTGAAGCTGTCGCTCGAAAAGCGGTAGCTGAGGCGCGAGGTGCCGCCGCTGCCGCTGAAATGGTGGTTCCATTTGCCGGATACCGCGTTGTGTATGCGTTCCCTGGGCCGGGTGTCGAACGTCTTGTAGGGATCGGTGTAGTAGCCATGTCCGGCGGACTGCGTCAGATTGAACTGGACGATGTCCTTTCGCGTCACCACCCGCGTCACTCCCAGCAGCAGGTCGGTGGTGCGTTTTTTTTCGTTGACCACCACCGTGTTGACCGGATTGATGGTGTCGTTCGCGCCGCCCAGCCCGAAGTGCAGCGTGGTGTTCTTGTCCTCGGTGGATACGCTGGCTTGCACCGACAGCGCCTTGGAGCCGTAATCGTGTTCCACCGAATAGGCCGCCCCGACAGCCAGCGTGCCCCATGGCAGATAGCGGGTGAGGCGCAGGTCGCCGGCGCGGCGCCGGTCGTTCATCTTCGATGCGCCGGCCACCAGCGTATGGTAGCGGGGCGACGCGCCGGAAACATTGTCGGTGGTGAGGCCGCCTTCGAGCGACCACTCGCCTGCGATAGGCGCGAGAAACACCAGCGAAGGCGAGTTCACAGTGATGCGCCGCAGTCCGGACTGTTCGTCGAGGTAATGCAGATAGCGCACACCGATCATGCCGTATTCGGGCGCGGTCTCGGCGCGCGCCGGCAATACGCCCGGCAGCGCCAGCGCGGCGGCCAGCATCAGCGCGGCCTTGGGCTTTTCTTCCGCGCGCTTGGGAGGCCGCGTCAGTTGCATCCGCATCCACCGCCGCCCACGCCGCTGGCGGCAGGCGCGGCCTCGCGGCTGGTGTAAATATGCTCGTCGTAGCGCGCATCGAAGCGCGCGGCGTCGAAGCCCATCTCCGGCTTCGCGAGTGTGCCTTTTTCCCAGGGAGCGACCGGCTCAATGAAACTGCATCCGGCCGCGAGGATTGCCAGGCAGCAGGCGAAGCCGGGGCGTGCCGGGCGAAGCCGCTTCACCGCGCGCCCCGCTCCAGCGCCCGCGCGATGCGCCGCTCAAGTTCCGCCTTATCGGAGGGGCGAAACCCGATGTGCCGGAAAATCACCCTGCCGTCGCGTCCGATCAGATAGCTGCTGGGCATTCCCTTGACGCCGTAGGCGCGCGGCGTCGCACCGGTGGCGTCGAAAGCGATTGTAAAACGCGCCGGATAACTGGCGAGGAAGCGATCGGCATCCTGCCGTTTTTCGTCCAGACCAACGCCAACAATCTGCAGTCCCCTGGACGCGTAGCGCGCCTGCATGTCGTTCAGCCAGGGGAAGGACTGCCGGCACGGCACGCACCATGAGGCCCAGAAATCGAGATAGAGGATTTTGCCGCGCTGGTCTGCGAGCGTCACGACGCGGCCTTTTTCGTCCGGAAGCGCAAAGTCCGCGGCCGGGGCGCCCGGTTCGACGCCCAGCGCGGAGGCGCAGACGAGCAGCAGGAGGAGGGCGATTCTATGCATCGGGTGCGCGCGAGCGTGACTTGCCGTAAACAGCGGGGCGGATGCGTTATTCCCCGGCCGGGATTTCAAGGGGCGATTCTGGTTTGCGGGCACCCTCCGGCACGACACTGCGGCCTGCTTTGCATCATGGCATCAGAACTTGTTCACCCAGAAGCCGACGCCAATATCGATCTTCTTGTTGAAGTCCTGGAAGTGCTCGAAGAAATGGCTGTCGGCATAGCTCTTCACCGCGGCCAGGCCGCCCGAGGACTCCAGCAGCGGCGAGTAGAAGAACCAGGTGACGTTGCCCGCATCCCACGCCCACAGGGTGGCGAAGTTGTCCGTCGGGATCGTCCCGGCGGTGGGTGGTACAACGCTGATATTGGAGTTGAACTGGCTTGGCGTGACGTTGCCGGCATGCGCGATCAGATTGAATCCGCTCGGCAGGTTGGCAAAACTGAAGCTGTTCCAGTTGAACGCCGCCGCCGATTGTGGCGGCAGGTTCATGGCCGTCAGCGCATTGACCCAGTAGCCTTCACCGGCCGCGATGCTGGTCAGCACGTCGTAGTTGTGGCTGGCCGCATAGTCGGCGTTGGCTGCCGTAGTGAGCAGCGGCGAATGGAACTGCCACTTGAGATTGGCCGCATCCCACTTCCACACCGTGGCGATGTCATTGGTGACAGCGGTCGGACTGGTCTGGTTGCCGAAAATGGACATTACATCCAACGTCGTGTTCAGCGAGTTGCCCAGCAGGTTGAAGCCCGTTACCAGCGCCGGGGTAAAAGTCGGGTTGGTGGACGGCGTTACGCTGTTGGAGGCCGCCGATGCCGCGCCGGTGCCCACGCTGTTGGTTGCCGTGACCGTGAAGGTATAGGCCGTGCCGTTGCTCAAGCCGGTCACGGTGATGGGCGATGCACTGCCCGAAGCGGAGATTCCGCCGGGGCTGGGGGTCACCGTGTAGCTGGTGATGGCCGCGCCGCCGTTGCTGCCTGGCGCCGAAAAACTCACCGTGGCCTGGGTATTGCCCGGACTGGCGCTGACCGCGGTCGGCGCGCCCGGCGCAGTCGCCGGCGGCTGGAGGGTCACGCTGTTGGACGCCGTCGACGGTGCCGAGCAGTTGCCTGCCGCGTCGCAGGCGGCGACCGTGTAGCTGTAGCTGACGGAGGTCGACACGCCGGTATCGCTATAGCTGGTGACATTGCCCAGCGTGGCAAGCAGCGTGCCGCCGCGATACACTTTGTAGGCGGTGACGCCGACATTGTCGGTAGAGGCATTCCACGACAGGTTGATCTGGGTGCTGCCGGAAGCCGTCGCGGCGGCCGCGCTCGGCACGCTCGGCGCCTGGCTATCGGGCGCCACGCTGAGCGCCTCTAGCGCGGCTGTACCCCCAGTAGCGATATTGCCTCCCGCCACATAGAACGTGCCGTTGATCACCCCGCCGGCCGCGTACGAGCGGGCGACGGACATGGGCGAAAGTGAGGACCAGGTGTCGGCTGCAGAGTTATAGACTTCAGTGTCCGTAGACTTCGCCACATAGATCATTCCGCTCAGCAATCCGGCGATGTTGCCACTCCCGATGACGTGCTGAGTCCTGGTGGTCCAGGCATTGGTTGCCGGGTCATAGACTTCGATGGTTTTGCCCATCAGCTCGGATTCCGGAGCACTCGATCCACAGCAACCTCCCATGACATAAAGGAGGTTGTTGACAACCTCGGTACTCGCGCTGCCGCGCCCGGTGGGCATGGCAGCTTTCGCGCTCCAGGTGTCGGTGGCAGGGTCGTAGGCCTCGAGTACGTTGGTCACCGGTGCGCACCATCCCTGGCAGCCCCCCGCCGCATACAGCAGACCATTGATCGAGACCACTGCCGGGCCCGAACGCGCGGTCGGCATCGCAGCCTTGGTGGTCCATGCGTCGGTGGCGGGATCGTAGACCTCAAGGGTGGTCAGTTTTTGGCTCTGTGCGATATCGCCTCCCACTACGTAGAGCTTGCCGTTGATCACCGCTGCGCCCGCGCCGTTGCGGGCCGTTGGCATCGGGGCTTTGGTGGTCCAGGTGTCGGTGGCGGGGTCGTAGACCTCGAGGGTGGCCAGCGAACTGGTTCCATTCCAGCCGCCCGCTACGTAGAGTTTGCCGCTGACCACCCCGCTGGCGGCGCCCCAGCGGGCCGTGGGCATTGCGGTTTTCGTGGTCCACGAAACAGCGCCGGTGACCGATCCTGCCAATGCTGAGTCGAGCGTGGTCGATACGCCCTGATCAGTGCAGCAGTCGTTGACGGCCGTCTGTATGCCGATGAACGCAGTCGGGTTGCCCATGCTCGCGAGCGGGATCTTCAGTTCGAGCACGCCGGCGTTGACGGCGACATATTGATAGCCGGTATCCGCCGTCATGCCTGGAAATGTTCCCGCTCCGTTGTAGCCCAGACTCCACTGGCCAACCTCCGGGCCGGACACGCCGTAGGCGACGCCCAGGGAGAGACTCGGGACCGAAGTGCTATTGGTTACGATCGAGAACCGGTACGAACCCCGATTCGGAGCGGGCCAATTGCCGAATTGCGTATTGAATGTATCCCAGAGATCGAGGCGCAGATACAGGTACTGCGAGTCCTTCGCGGCGTAGAGTGCCTTGATGTCGCTTCCCGAAAGCGTGCTGCCGGTGTATCCGGCCACCATATCCCCTTGGACATCGGTGGCAAGGGCATTGATCGCAGACCAGTCGGTGGCCTGGCCGTCCAGCGTAATGGTGGCGCTTGGAATGCTGAGCGAACTGCCGCCGCCACCGCCTCCCGTCGTGATGCCAAACGGTGTCGACTCGGCCGAGCAATTCGATGGCACAGCGGCGTCGCACGCCTGAACGCTGTAGGCGTAGAAAGTGCCAGGTGCCACTGTCGTGTCGGTGTACATGATTGACGCGGCGTCCAGGGTCGCAAGCGGCGTCGGCTGCCCTGGCGTCGGGTAACGGCGCACCACATAATTGGCCATACCCGCCCCGCCTATACTCGGATTGTCGGTAACCAGCGTCCAGTTGATGGTCACCTGCGAACCGGGGACCGGCTCACTGTAGCTGCTGATAGTGGGCTGGTTCGGTGGTGAGGTATCTCCGCCGCCGGACGGAATGGGAGTGCCGAAGGTCCACTGAACCTCGGTTTCCTCGCCGTTTACGCCTATGACATTGACCGTCAGGGTCGCCGGCATCATGGTCGAGACGTTGTCGGCCACCGGGGCGCCGTTGCAAGTGGCGGCTGGCATCGTCACGGCAAAAGACGTCGTCGATGGCGGCAAGGAGTCGGGAGTGATATCGAAGTTGCAAACCCCGTTGGCTGATGCGGTATTCAACCAGATATTGACGAAAGCCGCGGTGAAGCTGCTCGGCATCGTCCAGTTGATGTTGAGTGTTCCGCCGAGGTTCGCGTTGGCCACGCTATGACCGGCAGGTCCGCTCATGCTGATCGTTTCGTTGGTCCATCGCGGCACCTGACGCACGATCTGCTGCGTGCCGCCGCCGGCCAAGGCGGCAGTGAAGATATACCCGGTGCCCGGCGGCGGGAACGAGGCAAGAATCGGCGGATACGGCCACAGGCCCCATGAGTCGCTCAGGTACGGCGCCGTACCGTTAGTGCCCTGCGAATTTAGCGGTGTCGCCGTGCTCAGGCCCGGGCCCTGCGCGCTGACGCCGGTGAAAGTGCCCTGCGGCGTATCGGCCTGGAAGGCCACGTTTTGATACACCTGCGAATTGCAGTTGACCCCGTTATTGCAGATCTGGTTGCTCAGCCTGGCATGCACTTCGAAGCGTCCGGGCGCCTGGTCGCCGTACAGATTCCATACGCCTCCTGTTTGCCGCCAGTAGGCGAACGGCGGGCCGTCGCTGCCGATATCCCCCCAAGTCATGCTCATCGGCTGGCCGCCGGTCTGCGGCGAAGTAATCGTCGTGCTGCCCTCTGTATGCGCGACTGGATTGCCGGCGCCATCGGTGAGCAGCGAGCGGATGCCGCTGACACTTCCCGCGCCGACGCTGCCGCCGTTGAGAGATTCGACTAACCTCGCCGACCAGTAGCCCGCGTCCCAGCCTTCATGCTTGAAATTGGCATCGAAAAACGGCAGCAGGTCGCTCGCAAGGAGCGTTGTCGAGGTCTTGCTGTTGATTACCGCCCCGAACGCCGCGAGCCGGGTGTTGATGTCGGTCAGCGCCGCCGTCGACCCATCGGCAAAGTTCTGAATGCCGCCGGCCGCGGTGGCAACCCGCAACAGTTTCGCCGCCGGCCTACCCTGTGTCTCGAAGGAGCGCACGTAATTGCTGAGCAGGCCGGTGCCGATCTGTGTCCAGTTCGCGCCGCCATCCACGCTCTTGAATACGCCGCCGGCCGCGCCCTCGTCCCACAGGCCGGCATAGATCGACAGGTTCGACCCGTCGCGGATCACTGCCACCGCGCTGACCAGTTTGTTCATGCCCGGCAGCGTCACCCAGGTTGCGCCGTTGTCGGTGCTCTTCAACAGGCCGGTGTGTGGCATTGCTGTGTTGTCGACATTGGGGAAGAAGTACGCGAAATAGAGGTGCGACGGGTTCCCGGGGTCGATGGCCAAGTTGCCGGCGCGGGCGCCGGCGCCCACGATTCCTGCGGTGCCGCCATCGACCGTTCCGTTGACCGGTGTCCAGGTATCCGGGGCGCCCCCGTTACCCATCGAAAAGAGGCCGCCGCGCGTCACCGCAAATAGTCGCTCGCCATTGCCTGGATCACTGGTCAGCCTTAGAACATTAAGCGCATTGCCGGACAGCCCCGTACTCATAGGGATCCATGTCGCCCCGGCATTTTCCGTTATATACACACCGCGGCCGTCCAGGCTTAC
>MEQV01000053.1:2874-8136 GCA_001770355.1 Betaproteobacteria bacterium RIFCSPLOWO2_02_FULL_62_17 | reverse complement strand
GCGGGGGCACGTTCGATTTTTCGGTATTGCGGCTGTCCACCGGCGTGTTCGAGGTGCTTGCCACCAGCGGCGACGCCGCGCTGGGGGGGGATGACTTCGACCACCGCCTTTTTTGCTGGGTGCTGGAGAAGGCGAAGCTCGCGCCCTTGTCGGCAGGGGACAACACTTTGCTGATCGCCAAGTCGCGCGAGATAAAGGAGTACCTGACCCATCACGCCGAGGCGCGCTTGAACGCGAAGCTGGGTTCGGGCGAAGTGGTGGACGTACCGTTGACGCAGCGCGACTTCTGGGAGATGACCCGGCAGTTGGTGGCAAAAACGCTCGCGCCCACCCGCAAGGCCTTGCGCGACGCGGGCTTGTCGGTGGCCGATGTCAAGGGTGTGGTCATGGTTGGCGGAGCGACGCGCATGCCGCACGTGCAGCGGGCGGTTGCGGAGCTGTTTGCGCAGTCCCCGCTCAACAATCTGGATCCGGACAAGGTGGTCGCGCTGGGCGCGGCCATGCAGGCCAATGCCCTGACGGGTAACCGCTCCGCCGGCGAGGACTGGCTGCTGCTCGATGTCATTCCGCTGTCCCTGGGGCTGGAAACCATGGGTGGCCTGGTGGAACGCGTGATCAACCGTAATTCCACCATTCCGGTTGCCAAGGCGCAGGAATTCACCACCTTCAAGGACGGCCAGAGCGCCATGTCCATACACGTGGTGCAGGGCGAGCGCGAGCTGGTATCCGATTGCCGATCGCTGGCGCGCTTCGAGCTGCGCGGTATCCCGCCCATGGTCGCCGGCGCGGCGCGCATCAAGGTGACTTTCCAGGTCGACGCGGACGGCTTGCTCGCGGTGAGCGCGCAGGAGACCACCAGCGGGGCGCAAGCCTCGGTGGCGGTGAAGCCCTCCTATGGCTTGTCGGATGAACGCATCACCCGCATGCTCAGGGATTCCTTCGAACACGCGGGGGAGGACCTGCGCACCCGCGCGTTGCGCGAGCAACAGGTTGAAGCGCAGCGCATGCTGTTCTCCCTGGAAGTCGCGCTGGAACAGGATGCCGAACTGCTCGATGAGGCCGAGCTTGCCGCGATTCGCGAAGGCGTGAACGGGCTGCGCAGCAAGGCGCAATGCGACGATCACCGCGCGATCAAGCATGCCATCGACGATCTGAATCGTCTGACCGAGTCGTTCGCAGCGCGGCGCATGGACCGTTCGGTGCAGCAGGCGCTGGCGGGCCGCAGCCTGGCGAGCCTCTGATGACGCAAATCATCGTGCTGCCGCACCAGGAGCTGTGCGCCGATGGCGCTGTCATCGACGCGGTTCCGGGAAAGTCGCTGTGCGATACCTTGCTTGAGAACGGCATCCCGATTGAGCACGCCTGCGAGAAATCGTGCGCCTGCACCACCTGCCACGTCGTCGTGCGCGAAGGCTATGCGTCACTCGCGCCCGGCGAGGAACTGGAAGAAGACCTGCTCGACAAGGCCTGGGGCCTGGAACCGACCTCGCGCCTTTCCTGCCAGGTGATGGTGGGCAGCGCCGATCTGGTGGTCGAGATTCCGAAATACACCATCAACATGGTTTCCGAGGCGAGGCACTGATCCGATCATGAAGTGGACAGACACACTTGAAATAGCCATTGCGCTGGGCGAGAAGCTGCCCGGCGTGGATCCGAAAACCCTGCGTTTCACGGATCTGCGCCGCTGGGTCATGCAACTGGATGGCTTCGACGATATCGCGGAGCATTCCGGCGAGAAGATCCTCGAGGCAATCCAGATGGCGTGGATTGAGGAGGCTGATTAATGGGGGTCAGAGTCAGATTAATTAATCTGACTCTGACCCCCATTAATTCGCGTGAGCCGCCGGGGCGGTTGCTGGCTTGACGACGGCTTGCGCCAGCAGCGCCAGCACCTCGCGGCAGGCGCGGGCGCGATCTTCCAGGGCGCCACTGACCCGCTCGATACGCAATTTGTCGGGGCCCGCCATGCGCCAGCCGCGCTGTTTGCGGATCAGGCCAACGATGGCTTCGGGTTCGATGGGCGGATGCGCGACGAACTGGATCTGGATGATTTCGGGGCCGGCATCCAGGCGCCTGATCCCCAGGCTGCGCGAGCCGATGCGCAGCCGGTGCGCTTCGAGCAGCGCGCGCACCGCCGGATGCAGATCGCCAAAGCGATCCACCAGTTCCTCCTGTATTGCCGCAATCTGCTCGAGGTCCTCGCAATTGGCGAGGCGCTTGTAGACCACCAGGCGCTCGTGCACATCTTCGCAATAGGAGGTGGGAAGCAGCGCCGGCAGGTGCAGGTTGATCTCCGTGGTGACCCCCAGCGGCTCGGTGAGATCCGGCTCCCTGCCGGATTTCAGGGAGCGCACGGCATGCGCCAGCATGTCGTTGAAGAGGTTGAATCCGACCTCCTGCATTTCCCCGCTTTGCGAATCTCCCAGCACTTCGCCGGCGCCGCGAATCTCCAGGTCCTGCATGGCCAGATAGAAGCCTGAACCCAGCTTCTCCATCATCTGGATGGCTTCCAGCCGCTTTTTCGCCGCGGCGCTGAGCGCCCTTTCCTCGGGGGTGAGCAGGTAGGCATAGGCCTGGTGGTGCGAACGCCCGACGCGGCCGCGCAACTGATGCAATTGCGCCAGGCCGAAGTTGTCGGCGCGATTGATGACGATGGTATTCGCAGTGGGAATATCTATTCCGGTTTCGATGATGGTGGAGCACAGCAGCAGGTTGTGCCGTTGCTGCAGAAATTCCCGCATGACTCTTTCCAGATCGCGTTCGCGCATCTGTCCGTGGGCAATGGCAATACGCGCCTCGGGCAGGATGTCCGCGAGGCGCTCGCGCATGCGTTCTATGGTGGCGACCTCGTTGTGCAGGAAGTAGATCTGGCCGCCGCGCTTCAATTCGCGCAGGCAGGCTTCACGGATGATTCCCGAAGAATCACGCGTCACGAAAGTCTTGATCGCCAGACGCTTTTCCGGCGCGGTGGCAATCACAGAGAAATCGCGCAGGCCTTCCAGCGACATCGCCAGGGTGCGCGGTATCGGCGTCGCGGTCAGCGTCAGCACATCCACCTCGGCGCGCAAGGCCTTGAGGGTTTCTTTCTGGCGCACGCCGAAGCGGTGTTCCTCGTCGACGATGACCAGGCCGAGGCGCGCGAATTTCACCTCGCGCGAGAGCAGCCTGTGGGTGCCGATCACGATATCGATGGTGCCGTTTGCCACGCCGGCCAGCGACACGGACTGTTCCGACCCGCTGCGAAAGCGCGACAGCTCGGCGAGTTTTATCGGCCAATCCGCGAAGCGATCGGAGAAAGTCTGGAAGTGCTGTCCCGACAGCAGCGTGGTCGGCGCGAGCACCGCCACCTGCATGCCGTCGGACACCGCGACGAACGCGGCGCGCAGCGCGACCTCGGTTTTGCCGAAGCCGACATCGCCGCAGACCAGGCGGTCCATGGGTTTGCCCTGGCGCAGGTCCTCGACCACCGCATTGATGGTGGCGAGCTGATCCGGGGTTTCGTCGAAGCCGAACGATTCCGCGAAGGCATCGAGGTCGTGCTGATTGACGGCGAAGGAGCGCCCATGGCGCGATGCGCGCTGCGCATAGAGGTTGAGCAGTTCCGCCGCGGTGTCGCGGACCTGCCGCGCGGCGCGGCGCTTGGCCTTGTCCCAGACATCGCCGCCCAGCCGGTGCAGCGGCGCCTGTTCGGGCGGTCCGCCGCTGTAGCGTCCGATCAGATGCAGCTGCGCGACCGGGACGTAGAGCTTGTCGGCTTCGGCGTACTCGATCAGCACAAACTCGGTCTTGCCTTCGCCCAGGTCCAGGTCTATCAGTCCCCGATAGCGGCCGATGCCGTGGTCCAGGTGCACCACCGGATCGCCGGCGCGCAGTTCGGAAAGGTCGCGCAGCATGCCTTCGACCGAGCTTTGCCGTTCGCGTTTGCGTCCGCCGCGCGCGTGCGCCGTGACGGAAAAGATTTCCGCCTCGGTGATGATGGCTCGCTTTTGCGCGACCTCCAGGAAGCCATTGAGCAGCGGTGCCACGGCCAGCATCAGGTTTTCGCTGCCGCCGGCAAACGCCGCAAAATCCCCGCAAGCCGCCGGTTTCAGCCCGTATTCGGCCAGGTACTGCGACAGTGTTTCACGCCGTCCCGGCGATTCGGCCAGCAGCAGGGTGCGGCCCGGGTATTGGGAGAGAAATGCCTTGAGCGCGTGCAACGGGTCGGCAGCGCGGCGCTCGACGGCCACAGGGGGCAGCGGCGCGAAGCCCGCCAGCGCCGCAGCCAGGCGCTGGTCGGCGCGCCCAAAGGATCCGGCCGCGACGAAAAACTCCTCGGCGGAGAGGAACAACTCGGCGGGCGCAAGCAGCGGCCGTGCGCGCTCGCCGCGCAGCAGCTGGTAACGGCTTTGCGTGTCGCGCCAGAATCCGATGAACGCGGCGTGCACGTCGTCATGCATGCACAGCGTCGCCTCGGGCGGCAAATAATCGAACAGTGTCGCGGTTTTTTCGAAAAATAGCGGCAGCCAGTATTCAATGCCGGCCGGCGCCACGCCGTTGGAAACGTCGCGATAAATGGTGCTTTTTGAAGGATCGCCTTCAAAATGCTCGCGAAATGCGGTGCGGAAACGATTTCGGCCGGCGTCATCGGTGGGAAATTCACGCGCCGGCAGCAGGCGAATCTCGGTGACCTTGTAGATGGTGCGCTGGGTATCGACATCGAAGGTGCGCATGCTATCGACGGCGTCATCCAGCAGATCGATGCGGTAGGGCAGCACGCTGCCCATGGGGAACAGATCGATGAGTCCGCCGCGTATGCAGAACTCGCCCGGCGCGACCACCTGCGAGACATGCTGATAGCCCGCCAGCACCAGTTGCGCGCGCAGCGCATCCAAGCGCAGAATTTCGCCCTGCTTCAGGAAAAACGTGTAGGCGGCAAGATATTCCGGCGGCGCCAGGCGTTGCAGGGCCGTGGTCGCGGGCAATACCACCACATCGAATGCACGGCGCTGAATCTGGTACAGCGTGGCCAGCCGTTCCGACACCAGATCCTGGTGCGGCGAGAAGCTGTCGTAGGGCAGGGTTTCCCAGTCCGGGAACAGGCAGATCTTAAGCGAGGGTGCGAACCAGGCGATTTCGTCCCGCAATCGCTGCGCTTCGGCGGCGCGCGCGCAAAACATCACAAGCGGGCGCGTCTTGCCTGCCAGTTCCGCCAGCGCCAGGGCGTCGCTGCAACCATGGCTAGCGGTCGCTGCCTCGGAACCGGGGGATTGACTGGCTGAC
>MEQV01000053.1:0-2797 GCA_001770355.1 Betaproteobacteria bacterium RIFCSPLOWO2_02_FULL_62_17 | reverse complement strand
CTGTTCCGGCGGTCCGGTGCGGGACTTGGTATAATTATACTGTTGAATCAGAGCGTTCCTGATTGATTCTGCGGCTCGCTCTAAGGGTTTTTCCCAATGTCCACCAGGTTATTCGGGTTGATACCTGCGGCCGGGTCAGGTGCTCGCTTTGGCGGTTCCGGGCCAAAGCAGTACAGCCTGATCGGGGAGAAAACCATGCTGCAGCACGCGGTGGGAGCATTGCTGGGCGCGTCGGAATTGGACACCGTCTTCGTGGTGCTGTCTGCAGATGATGACACCTTCCGGCGGTTGGATTGGGACGATTGCGGCAACCGGGTGGCGCCACTTTATTGCGGTGGCGCGACGCGCCGCGACAGTGTGCTGAATGGTTTGATCGCCGCGGCGGCCGAGGTCGACCCCGACGATTGGGTGCTGGTGCATGACGCTGCAAGACCATGCCTGGCTTTGAAGGATTTGCGACGGCTCATCGAGGCGGTTTTGCCGGACGAGGCGGGAGGAATACTGGCGGTGCGCGCCGCCGATACGCTGAAGCGGGGGGACGAACAGGAGCGCATTGTTGCCACCGAGCCGCGCGAAGGCTTGTGGCACGCACAGACGCCGCAGATGTTCCGGCATGGAGTGCTGCTCGGCGCGTTGCGCGCCGGCGCGCAGGTGACGGACGAAGCGGCGGCGGTCGAGGCACTGGGGATCAGACCCAGGTTGGTTGAGGGAAGTCATTGCAATCTGAAGGTGACTTACGCGGCAGATCTGGAATTGGCGGCTTTGATACTTTCGGCCGCGAGACTTGGCAGGGAGATCGCGAAATAGCGGTCTTGGGGAGACAGGGCAATGCGGGTTGGGCAGGGTTTTGATGTGCACGCGCTGGTGGCAGGACGCAAACTGGTGATTGGCGGCGTGACCATTCCGTTCGAAAAGGGGCTGCAGGGTCACTCGGATGCGGATGTTCTGCTGCACGCCATCACCGACGCGGTACTGGGCGCCGCGGGCTTGGGCGATATCGGACGCCATTTTCCCGACAGTGATAGCCGCTACAAGGATGCCGACAGCCGTTCATTGATGCGCGAGGCGGCGACCCGGGTGCGCGCGGCAGGGTTCAAAGTGGTCAATGTTGATTCCACCATCATCGCGCAATCGCCCGGGATGGCGCAGCACATCGCCGAGATGGTGGGCAATATCTCCGCGGATCTGGGTATTGACGTGCACTGCGCCAATGTTAAAGCGAAGACCGCCGAGCACCTTGGATTCGTCGGTCGTGGCGAAGGTATTGCCGCCGAAGCGGTTGCAATGGTTGAGCTTGTCTCGTAACAAAACCAGCGGAGGTCGCCATACCTGTCATCACAGCACCTAAATTATTCTTCGCTCTCTGGCCTGATTCTGAAACGCGCAGGGCGCTTGCCACACGCAGCAAGGGATTGCACAAGATTTCCGGGGGCCGGATCACGCGGCTTGAGAACCTGCACCTGACGCTGGCATTTCTTGGCCCAACCGATGCCACACGCCTCGCGGAACTGGAGGCGGTCGCCGCTTCGGTGAAGCTGGTCAACTGCAACCTGGTGCTGGACGAGGCCGGCTACTGGAAACATAACAAAATTGTCTGGGCGGGGTCGAGCAAGGTGCCGGAAAAGCTGGTCACCATGGTTCACGATCTGCGCGATGCCCTGAAGAAAAACGGTTTTCGATACGATCCCAAGCCGTTCAAACCGCACGTGAGCCTGATCCGCGACGCGCACGATCCGGGCGTGGCGGCGAAGCGCTCGATACGCTGGAAAGTCGCCGGCTTTTCGCTGGTGCGCGCCTACCGCGACGAGCAGGGCTTGCTCTATCGCGTGGTATCGAGCTGTCCGAAGGTGGAATAAAGACCGCCGGCGCTTAAATCTCGCACCGGCTGTTGGAAGCAGCGCGGCGAGCTTTTGGCCGCGCGGTCGTATATGAGACCGCCGGCGCTTAAATCTCGCACCGGCTGTTGGAAGCAGCGCGGCGAGCTTTTGGCCGCGCGGTCGTATAAGCGCGGATACCATCCGGTATTCTCTTCGCCCCGTCTGCACAGCCGCCGCAAGCCATTAAGCGTTTTTCCGCTTTGACCGCCAATAGGCGATGGCGAACAGAAGGCCAGTCAGCATCCATAGTGTTGCCGGCGCGCTGCCAAGCATTGAAACCACGACAGGGTCCTGGTTGAGTTGCGTGGCGACCAGCGCGATGCGTGCCACGGAAGCCAGAGCGAGCATGGAGAACGTCGCGCCGCTCACGCGCCCTTCCGCGCCGGTGCTGCCAATTGTCAGTGCCGCAGCGAACGCCCCCAACAGAACGAAGCTCCATGCCGCGCCGGCGATGAACTGCGCGGCGATCAGCGCCGTCAAGTTGCCTGCCTGTACAGCAGCGAACGCGGCGAGCGCGCCTGCGAACGCACCCGCCGACATGATGGCCACGGCGCCGAAACGCTTGGTGATCAGTGTGGCGGGCAGCACCAGCACATTGAAGCCGATCCAGAATACCGGCATCAGGTATTCCAGCTCGGCGGGTTTGGCGAAGCGCAGGAAATGGCCCGCCGAATTGAGCGAGAAGTGAATCTGAAATCCTATGCCGGCCAGCGCGATGCCGGCCAGGAACAGCAGCATCGGCGGCTTCTTCTTTGCTGCCTGGGCCGGGGCGGCATTGCTGGCCAGGGCGCGCTCTGCCCAAGCGATTCCACCGGTCGCGGCGATCACGGCAATCGTGCACAGGATGAACGGCAGGCGCGGATCCGCGTCGCGCAACGCGACGCTAAGGTAGGGCGCCACGGCGCCTGCCACGCCCAGTC
>MEQV01000052.1:8315-14666 GCA_001770355.1 Betaproteobacteria bacterium RIFCSPLOWO2_02_FULL_62_17 | reverse complement strand
CTGTTGCACGACGCCAACGCGGGCGCGGCCAGCGCCGCGCTGAAAAATGTTTCCGCAGACCTCGCAAAGCTCGAAGCCAGGGGCAAGCTTGCCGCCGGTCAGGCCGCGGCAGCGGCCGCGAAGCTCGAGATCGCCCCCGACCTTGCGCCACTCGCGGATTGCTGGTTGGTGGTCGAGGCGATCGTCGAGAAGCTCGATGCGAAGCAGGCGTTGTTCGCGCGACTGGAGGAGGTCGTCGGCCGCGAATGCATTCTCGCCTCCAACACCTCCACCCTGGAAATCGGCGCGATCGCCGCGGCGTGCAAGGAGCCGGCGCGCGTCGCCGGCTTTCATTTCTTCAACCCGGTGCCGTTGATGAAAGTGGTCGAGGTCGTGGACGGCGCGCATACCGCGGCCTGGGTGACCGAGGCGCTCGCGGAGTTTGCGCGCCGCATGGGCCACCGTCCGGTGCGCGCCAAGGATTCGCCGGGCTTCATCGTCAATCATGCGGGACGCGGTTTTGCCCCCGAGGCGCTGCGCGTCTTCGGCGAGGGCATCGCCTCGTTTCGCGACATCGACTGCATCCTGCGCGAAGCCGCGGGCTTTCGCATGGGCCCGTTCGAGCTGTTCGACCTGATTGGTCTCGATGTTTCGCACGCGGTCATGGAATCCATGTACCAGCAGTACTACCAGGAGCCGCGCTACCGGCCCTCGCCCATTACCGGCGCACGAGTTCGCGCGGGGCTCATTGGACGCAAGACCGGCAGCGGCTTTTATCGCTATGAAGGCGGGGCCCAGGTGCCTTCCCCGCCTGAAACTGCCGCGCCTGCCGCCGATCTGCGGCGCCCGCTGTGGGTGAGCGCGCGCGGATTGGGGCCATGGCTCAAGCCGCTCGTCGAGAAGCTCGGGGCAGCCATCGAATCATCGGAGCAACCCTCCGGTGATGTGCTTTGCCTGGTCGCGCCGCTGGGCGCCGACGCCACCAGCACCGCTCTTGCCGAAGGGCTCGATGCCGCGCGCACCGTCGCCGTCGATGCGTTTTTCCCTCTGGAACGCCGCCGCACGCTCATGACCACACCGGTGACGCGGCCGGAAATTCGCGATGCCGCCCACGCGCTGCTCGCTTCAGACGGCGTGCCGGTCACGGTGATACATGATTCGCCGGGCTTTGTTACGCAGAGAGTTCTCGCCCACATCGTCAACGTCGCCTGCGATATCGCGCAGCAGCGCATCGCTACGCCGGAGGACATAGACGCCGCGGTTAAGCTGGGCCTGGGCTATCCGCTCGGGCCGCTCGCCTGGGGCGACGCGCTTGGCCCGCAGCGCATCTTTGCCATTCTCGAGGGGCTGCTCGCCTTCTACGGCGATCCTCGCTACCGCCCGAGCCCTTGGCTTAAGCGGCGCGCCTTGCTCGGGGTTTCGCTGCTGACGCCGGAAGGCTAAACGTTTCGACCGCGCGGCCAAAAGCTTGCCGCGCTGCTTCCAACAGCCGGCGCGAGATTTTTGCGACGGCGGTCTTAACTATCCGACGGTTCATAGGTTAAGTCAGCGCAGCAGCTTGGAGCCGAAAAAGCGCTTGGGCAGCGCGCGCACCAGATCAAGCGAGCCTTCGGCCGCGTAATCCTCCAGCCGCAGGTGCGGGTTGCGCGGGCGGATGCGCTCGAATGCGGCGCGTGCTTGCGGGTCCGCGGGTGGCGGGATGGTGGCGTCTATCATGAGCTTCGAGCCCAGGCGCTGCCACAACATCGTGCCGGGGGCGCCCAGTTCGGGCAGGCTGGCGTCCATGGCGTGGTTGTGTGTCCCCGGGATGGTCACCACGTCCATATGGGGGTTGACACGGGTGTTTATTGCCCAGAGCAATTCCGAATGGTTGAAGATATCGACATCGGCATCCACCGCGATGGCGACCTTCGGGTGCTGGTACTCCGAGGAGAGCGCCGCCATCAGGAGATTCTTCGCCTCGCCGTAGAAACGCGGTGTCATCTGGATGACCACGCCGAAAATTCCGGGGAGCATCATCACGTTATGCAGGTTGGGGCCGCCGCCGATGTCCTTCAGCCTGCGGAAGATGGTCGCGCTCATCGGCACCTTGTGGAACACGCAGCCTTCCATCTCTGAGCCGTTCTGCAGGTTCTTGAAGATGGCGTCGCGCCGGCGCGTCATGTACTGGTACTCGATGACCGGATTTTTTCCGGTACCGGTCACGTAATAGTCCTGGAACTCGGAAAACGGACCTTCATCCTCGCGGATATGCGGCGGGATATGGCCTTCGAGGACGATCTCCGCGTTCGCGGGGACTTCGAGATCGACGGTTTCGCATTTCACCAGCGGCACCGGCGCGCCGAGGAAGCCGCCGGCGATCTCGAACTCATCGTCGCCGTAGGCTGCGGTGGTGGCCGCCGCGACGTAGTACAGCGGATGGTGCCCGATCATGACGGCGACCGGCATCGGCTGGTTGCGCTCCTGGTATTTGAGGTAATTCTTCCAGGAGTGCCGCGGGTAGAGCAGGATGCCCGATTTGTTGGGCCCCTTGATCTGCAGGCGGTGAAAGCTGAAGTTGCGCTTGCCGGTGTCCGGATCCTTGGTGACCACGAGGCCTGAGCCGATCACCGGCCCGCCATCGCGTTGCCCGGCGATATGCACCGGGAGCTGGGTGAGATCGAACTCGCCGCGCTTGAACTTCAATTCCTTCACCGGGCCAGTGTCGACCATCACCGGGGGGATGCGGCTCCCCAGTTTCGCGGCAACATGCGGGATCAATTCCTCTTCGGATACGCCGAAGGCTAGCGCCGCCTGGCGCACGTTTGCCGGCGCCTGTCCGAGTGAGCGCCAGCCGTGCGGCAGCTTCTCAAAAAGAAGAGCCTTGTCGCGGCACTGGTAAAGCAGAGCCCCCATTTCGGTGAGCGGATCGACGGGTTTGTCGACGCGGATCAACTCTTTGGCGGCGTCGAGTTCGGCGATCCAGCTGCGCAGGTCGCGGTCGCTGACGCCGGGATGAGCCTCCGGCGTCTTGTGTTTTCGTTCCAAGGTAGCAGACATAAATCCCCCTTTAGGTGTCGGCGTTTGCGCAAAGTTGCCCCGTACCCCCGGACATTGTTACTTCACCTCGCCCGGCTGTTTACCCGGCTCGAATCCGCCGACTTCGTGGTAGACCACCGTGCTGTCGGATTCGAAAGCGCGCACGCCCGGTATCTGGCCCGGCAGGCCGAGTTCCTTCCAGCGGCTCGCCACCTTGTCGTAGACGGGCTTGCGCAGCGTGGTGCGCTTGGAGAAGACCGGCAGATGGCGGTGTTCCTTGCACGCATTGATCAGTGCCTTCGATCCATAGGGGCGCTTTTCGGGCGGGTTCTGCGTCGGGTCGAGCCAGGTGCTCCAGGTATTGCGCAGAATGTCGATGTCGTCGGTCGGATTGCAGCGGCTTGCCATCGCCCAGATGACCTGATCCATATCGGTCGGGTCGACGTCCTCGTCCACCGCGATGATCCACTTGGTGTAGTACGCGCCGCCCGGGCCCTGCGCGGCCAGGGCGAGCGCCTGCGCCGCGTGGCCCGCGTAGCGCTGCTCCAGGCTGATGACCGTCATGCCGAAGCCGCCGGCGGCGGCGGGATGGGAATACACGCCCGCGATGCTCGGTATGCCCAGCTTGTCCAGGTCGTCCCAGATCTTCGCTGAGCGGATCACCGAGAAGAAACCGCTTTGTTCGCACGAGGGATAGTCCGCCATCAGCGCGTTGGTGAGGATGGGCCTGGAACGGTAGTGAACCGCGGTGACGTTCACCAGAGGGCAGCCCGCTTCCGGCCGGCCGTAGTAGCCGGGAAACTCGCCGAAGGGGCCTTCCGATCTCACCGAGTTCGGATTAATGACGCCTTCGATCACCAACTCGGCGTTGGCGGGCAGAAGCAGGTCGGTGGTTTTGCCGCGCACCACCGGGATCGGCTGACCCTTGATGCCGCCGGCATACTCGTATTCGGAAATGTTCTTCGGGAAGGTCTGCGACCCCACCATCATGAACAGCGGATCGATGCCCCAGGCGGCGGCGACCTCGATGGACTTGCCCTGCTGCCAGGCGCGCGTGATATGCAGCCGCGCATCCTTGCCGGGGGAAAGATAAAGCCCGCTCTCGGCCTTGCCCTGCTGCATCATGCGATAGGTGCCGATGTTGAGGTAGCCGGTATCCGGGTCGCGCGTAATCACCGCGTCGCCGGTGCCCGCATAACGGCCGCCGTCGAGGGGCCAGTGGCGTGGAATCGGCAGCAGATCCAGGTCGACCTTGTCGCCGAGCAGGCTGTTCTCGAATACCGGTGCCTCCGCGGCCGGCACTTCGCGCGGCGGGATGCGCTGCTTCAGTTTGTCCTTGCAGCGGCGGATCAGTTCGACGGTGGGCGTGTCCGCGGGCTCCTCGAGAGTGAGCGCGATGCGCTTGATGCTCGGCCCGAGAATGTTCCACAGATGCCGCGCGCCGACCGGGCTCTTCTCGAACCCGGCGGTACGATCGAAAAGCACCGCGGGCGAAGGATTCTGCTTGGCCAGCAGGTAGGAGATGGCGCTCATCTCCTCGTCGCGATCGACCGCTTTGTCGATGTGCACCAGCTCGCCGATCTTTTCGACACGATCCAGCCACTCGCGCAGGTCCTGCACCGGCGCTTTCGCCAGTGCGCTATCCACCACTTTGTTCATCGATAGGTCTCCAGGGTACGGCGGTCGGTCAGAGCCGCTGTTGATCATTGAAAGCAAGTCCCGCTTCATTGCGTTTCTTGACGCAATGCATCAGCGATATCAAAGCATTGAAAGCTTCCCATGCCTTGGAGCCACGGATTTGATCCATGTCAATGCTCTGGCCGGGTTCCCCGGCGATGGAAGAACCTTACTTGACGCTGCCTGCGGGAAGCGGCTCAGCCGCCCAGTTCGCGCCTCACGATGGCCGCCCCCAGAGCGAGCGAGCGCATCTTGCCGGCCGCTGCCGCGCGGGTGCGCGGCATCAGACCGCAGTCGGTGCAAGGCAGGAGGCGCTCGGGTGCGACGTGGGGCAGTGCCGCGCGGATGCGTTGCGCCACGCGCTCGGGCGATTCGACCTCGTCGGTGCCGACATCGATCACGCCCAGCATGATTTCCTTGCCGCGCAGGGACGCGAGCACCGAGACATCCACTCCGGAGGCCGCGCATTCGACCGAAACCTGGTCGACGCTCGACTCGGCGAGCAGCGGCAGGGTCACGCCGTAATGGCCCCAGTCGGCGTTCTTGTTCTTCCAGGCGAGCACCGACGGGGTACCGTAGCCGTAGCAGATGTGGACCGCCTTGCGCGCGCCGACGCCCGCCATGGCTCGCTCAAGGGCCTCGATTCCCCAGGCCTTCACCTTGTCGAGGTACACGTTGAAGCAGGGCTCGTCGAATTGGATGACGTCGGCCCCGGCAGCGGCGAGTTCGCGCGCCTCGGCGTTGAGCAATTCGGCGAAGCGCATCGCGAGCGAAACCTCGTCGCAGCGGTAATGTTCGTCGAGCACGGTGTCGACGATGGTCATCGGCCCCGGCAGGGTCACCTTGAGAGGACGCGTGGTATGCGCGCGCGCGAAGCGCAGCGCATCGAGAAACACCGGTACGGGCCGGGTGACCTCGCCGACGATGCGAGCCACCGGTGTCGATTCCGCGTAGCGGCCGTCGCGCGCGCGCTTTTCGCCGAGCTTGTCGGTTTCGGTGCCGGTCAGGCCTGCCAGGAATCCCCAGATGTAATGGCGGCGGCGCTGCTCGCCATCGCACACGATGTCGATACCCGCGTCTTCCTGCTCGCGCAACGCAAGGCGCACCGCGTCGTCCTGGGCCTCGCGCAGTTCCTCGCCCTGCAAGCGCCAGGGTGCACGCAGCACGCCGGTCGGCGCGAGCCAGGAAGGCTTGGGCAGGCTTCCGACAATGGTGGTGCGCAGCATGGCGCCATTCTATCGAAAAAGCTCGGGCGCGGCGGCCCGGCGCGGATGTTCGGCAGCAAGCGGCGCGATGCCGCGAATGAGGTCGCAAGCCCGCTCTGCGATCATCAGCACGCAGGCGTTGATATTGCCGCTCACCAGGTCGGCCATCACCGAGGCGTCCACGACCCGCAGTCTCTCGCAACCGCGCCGGGCTGTTACTCAGTGAACCTTGGTCCGGTCTACTTGAATTCAACTAAGCGACGAAAACCCGATCCCGCCTCCTGCACCAAGGATACGTGCGCCCAGCCGGCCGCTGGCACCAAGCATGTCCTGCAGTGCCAGTTCCAGGTCTGCTCTGTCGATTTCCTTCTCTCCGCCCCGTTCCAGCATCGCCTGCGCGGCGCGGCGCATGAGTTCCTTGATGAATGCCGGGCTGACGCGCCCGACACGGCGTGCGGCCTGTTCCACCAGG
>MEQV01000052.1:0-8273 GCA_001770355.1 Betaproteobacteria bacterium RIFCSPLOWO2_02_FULL_62_17 | reverse complement strand
AGCCTTCGCTCCTTCTCCGCGGGCAAGCCGATCTCGATCACCTGGTCGACACGTCCGGGCCTCAAAGCGAGTGCGGGCTCCAGGACCTCGGGGCGATTGGTGGTAAGGACAAACAGCACGCGGGCATGCGGCGCGAAGCCATCCATTTCATTGAGCAGCACATTCAAAGCACCGTCACGAGACGCCCACGGCCCGTCACGGTGTGCGCCCACCAGGTCGATGTCCTCGATCACGACGAGGGCGGGCTGCAGCACCCGCGCAATCGCCAGGTAGTCCGCAAGCAACCCATAGTGCTCGGAGGTGACGAGGAGCTTGGTAAATCCTTCAAGCGCTCCCAGGAGCCAGCGCACGATCAAGGTCTTCCCGGTGCCCGGCGGTCCGTAAAGCAGCAGGCCCTTTTGGGCCGAGAGTCCGAGCTCCGCGAGGCGCTGCGATTGCGCGGCGAAGCCGAGCGTATTGCGCTCGATCAACGCAACAGTCTCGTTCGGCAGCACTATTTCCTGACGTTCCACCGGATTGACTTCCGCGACTCGCAAGCCGGCTGGCGAAATCTCGAAATCGTCGTGCGCGCGATCGAGCACCAGCGATTTGCCACGCCAGCAATCACCGCGCTCGGCGGACATCCTGAGATGTTCCGCGAGTTGTAGCGCGCATTTCGCCGCGGCTTCTCCACGCGCCGCGGCAATCTCAATGCGCACGCGCGGGGCTCTGTAGCCTTCCGCTACCTCAAGCAGCAACGCAAAGTGCTCCCCTTCAAGCTGCCAAAGCCACAGCCCCCTGACAAGGCAGCGCACTCTCGCCCCTTGGCCCAGATCGGCATCCTGGTATTCCGCCGCGCCTGCCGCAGGTGATTTGTCGCCGGCCTCCAGCAGATCGGCAAAGCGCAGATTGACATCGTGATCGCGCAAGCGAACGCCGAAGAACTGGTGCGGCACTGATACGAACTGTGTCTCCAGCGCACGTTGCAGATCCGGACGCATCCAATGCGGAAACTCGCGCCGCGTTATCGTCAGGTCCTCAAGCAGCACCGGGGCGAAATGAGCGGCAAGCGCTTGGTGGAGCGATTTGTCACTCATGGAAACAGGAAAAACAGGGAGAAGCCAGCAACCGGCAACTGGAAACCAGCAAGCTTTGACGAGCAACCGCCCAGTCCGCGCAGCAACCATTTGACTCTTGCGAACCGGGACCAGGGGTTAGCAGACCCTGCCCGATATTGGAGCCAGCTCCGTTTATATGACGGAAGGCACGCTTCTCCCCGACCGCATGCGCGCGCCAGCCCGGGCCTGCGCGCCCGGCGCGCGGCGGCGCCGGGTAACTGGCCGCTCACGCCGCCAGCCTCGCAATTTCGATCACCTCCTTCGGCACTTCGATCTCAATCCGTTCCCGATTGAGGTCCGCGATTTCATCCAGCGCCCGCACCGCGCGCGACTGCTCGAGCGAGAACTTTTCCCGCAAATCTTCGAGCAGATCACGATCCGCCGTCTGCAAGGTGACGACGAGCGCCGAACGCCGCGACAGCCAATCGGATTGATTGACCTGCTCGGGCAGATTCTGAACGCTTTGCGCGCGCACCATGTCCGGCTTCTGTCCTTCGATCACGGCCTTGTAGAGCGACGCGCGCCGTTTCGCGCCTTCGACCTGCGCCAATCTTCCGGCAATGCCTAGTTCGGCGTTACGAATCGCAAGCGTCGCACGGATGGTTTCCACTGCCCGCGTGCCCGCCTCAACCAGCATCAGGTCCTGTGCGGCGCGGCGCGCGATATCGGCCGCTTTCTCCTCGACGCCGTCCTTGTTCCAGGAAGAAACGGTAGTGTTGGTGTATGCAGCTTTGACGCGTGCTTCACACTCCTTTAACGCAGCATTGGTGCGCTCGGCCACCTTGTGCCAGCGCGAAAGAGTCAGGGTGAATTTCATGATTTCGACATCCAAACTAATCGAGAAGCGCGCATGCTATAGCGTGCGTTGTCGACTATTCAAACGAAATTTTCGATAAACAGAGTAAGTGTTGCGGGCGCGCGACATTTGTAGCTACAATGACGCTACGTTGACGCTACAAGGAGTCCCGATGGCCCTCTCGACCGAGATTCGTTGCCGCATCGATCGGCAGCTCAAGGACGACGCACAAAAGGTGCTGGACCATCTTGGCCTGAGCATCAGCCATGCCATCCGGATTTTTCTTCGCCAGCTTGTGCGCACGGGCGGGCTTCCCTTCGATATGAAGGCGCCGCCGCAGGCGCGCGAGGCACGGGCTTTTTACACCGCGAAAAACAAGAAGCGGACGAGACGCAAGCGTAGTCCCGCGAAAAGCTGAATGGTCAAATCAGACCTGGCAACCCACGAAAATTGATGTCCGACTCGCTTTTGACGCCTGCTGCCGCCCCGATGGTGGCGGCGATCAAGGCTGAGGCGCGCAAACTGGCATTTTCAGCCTCGGCAAAATAAGCGGCGCGGCGGCGCGAAAAGGTACAATTGGACACGTCAGTCGAGACTGAATACATCAATGTCAGCCATACACGAAATCATCGAGGCACCACTCGCTCCCGAGCAGCTTGCCAAACGCTGGCAGGCCATGTGCGACGACCCGACTTTCGAGGATGTCGCCGGAAAAATAGAACTCACCGAATGGGGAGAAATCCTGATGAGTCCGGTCAGCAAAAGTCACGGGCTCGCCGCCACGCGACTCGCCAAATGTCTTGAACAGGCGCTCGGCGGGCGAACCGTGGTAGAAGTCGGGATTGCGACTGCCATCGGTGTGCGCGCACCGGACGTTGCCTGGTGCTCCGATGCGTACCTGGCTGCGCATCCAGAGGAAATGCCGCTGTCCAGTGCCCCGGAAATCTGCGTCGAAATCGCCTCAGCGAGCAACGCGCTGCCCAAGCTGCGCGAGAAGGCAATGGCGTACATTAAGGCCGGGGCCGTCGAGGCGTGGATCGTGTTTCCGCAGACACGGCGGATCGAGATCTACGACCGTAGCGGGTCTCGCGAGTCGACGTCCTTCAAAGTGGACACGCACGCGCTGTTCGGTTAACGCCGAAACGATGGAGAACATATTCCGGTGTTCCCACCTTGGTGAGCGGCACCGCTACGACGCGAGAAAATCACACACGGCTATACCTCGCGCCCACGAACGTGGGTGTGGAGCAGGATCACTTCGAGGCATCCCAGAGGCGCGCGCCCACCGGTGACACGATGTCGCCTTTGATGGCGATACGACCCTTTTGCAGTCCGATGAGCGATCTGGCCCGCGGCGGACGGTGCGGACGAAGCTCGGCGACAGGCCGGCCGTTCTTGGTGACGACAATGGCTTGCCCGGTGCGAGCGACCTCGTCCATCAATGCGAGGCATTTGGCCTTGAATTCGGAGGCTTGTATTGTGTGCATGGCTTTTCCCCAATTATGACCGCTACTATGACCATGGATAGCAAAATGTTCAACAGCGAGCCCAGGCCAAGGACGCGCTTTCATCATGTACGCCGCGCCACTGACAGAAGGTGTGGCATCCGGCGCAGATAGGCGGCAGCGACGGCGGGCTGAGGTTCGTCGGCATATTGAAAAACGAGTGTTTCTCAAGGGTGGCCATTTTGCCTATTCCAGTAGCTTTCCCGCCGGGATGGCAAACAGACGTTTGTCGAGTTTCACGGCTTCCTTCCCGTTGTAAGCCAGCACCGCGGCGACGCAGGCGGGCGTGCGCTCCAGAAATGCCCGCAATCCGGACAAATCACTTTCGCTCCATCGGGTGGCCGCTTTCACCTCGATGGCGAACACCTTGCGGCCTGCCTCAATCACGAAATCCACTTCGTGGCGCCCTTGCTCGTGCCAGTAGCCCAACTGCGCCTCGGGCAGATGCGCCTCCAGCAGGGCGGCGAGATTCTGCGCCACATAGGTCTCAAACAACGCCCCGCGCAGCAGGTCGTCGCGGCCGGGTTCGAGCGTGGTAATGCCCGCCAGGTGCGCCGCCAAGCCGCTGTCGGTGAAGTGCAGCTTGGGCGATTTCACCAACCGCGAACTGCGGTTCTTCAGAAACGGCGGCAGACGGTGGATGAGGAACGAAGTCTCCAGCAAATCGAGATAACGTCCGGCCGTGACGGCATTGAGCTTCGCGTCGCGCGCCAGCGTGCTGATAACGAGCACCTGCCCGGTGCGCAAGGCGGCCAGTTGCGCCAGCGTGCGGAAGGCCACCAAATCGGTGATCTGGGACAACTGCCGCACGTCGCGCTCGATGTAAGTCTGCACGTAGCCTCGAAACCATTCAGCCACGCCTTCGGCCGGGCCGAGGCACGCGGGCGGCAGACCGCCACGCAACACCTCCCGCTCCGTCACCGGGTCGGCTTTGCCGGAGGGCAAGTCCAGGGAGTTGAGGAACTGAACGAGAAAGGGTTCACGGGCCGTTGCTCCCCGCTGTTCCCGTCGCGTCATCGGGTGCAGCGTGAAATAGCCGGCGCGTCCCGCCAGGGTCTCGGACACATGGCCGAGCAGCGCCAGGTTGGCCGACCCGGAAAGAATAAACCGCCCCAGTCGCCGATGCTCATCCACGCTCCGCTTCAGCGCCACCAGCAGTTCCGGGCAGCGCTGCACTTCGTCGAGGATCGCTGCGCCTTCCAACAAAGTTTCCGGATTGGCCCGCGCCGCCGCCAGCGTGGCGAAGTCGTCCAAGCTGCGGTAGGTATGGCCGCGGGCAAGACCCTCTTCGTTCTGGAGCAGCGTACTCTTGCCGGCTTGCCGAAGCCCGGAAAGCACCACCACCGGCAGTTGCCGCAACGCCCGCAGCAGCCGCGGCGTGATTTCACGGGAAAGATAAACTGTCATAATGCAACACTATATAGCGGCATTATGACAGCAGGTCAAGGTGTATCAGCTTTGTATTGAGCACCGCGTTGCACCCTTCCTCGCAGTTCCGGCAGCCTTTCAGTCCATCGCCCCCTCTGCGCGGAACCGCGCGTATTCCTCCCGGCCCAGGCCCAGAAATTCGCTGCGGTGATACGCCAGATTGAATTTCCGAACAGTCGGCTGGTCTCAGACATCCCTGTAGCCGGCTTCGCGCTGGTGACGCACCGCCACCACCCGGATCAGGTTTTCCACCGGGGAATGCTCGTACAGCGCGATGTAACCGGTCTTACCGTGTGAAATGACAAGTTCGCGCAGGGCCGCACCGCGGCTGATCGGCCGCCCTATCTGGGATGTGTTTCCAATAGCAATACTGCGCTTCGAACTTTGTCGATATGATCGAGAGCGCTGGCTGGATCGCGCTCGGCGTTGAACTCGAATATCCGCTCCAGATCGAATAGCGCTTCTTCCGCAAATACAATCACGGCGCGATCACGGCGTCTTTCGAGCTTTGGGCCGTGCCGCCTGTATGCCTTGCGCTCGATCGCGAAGATAGTCGAATACCTCGCCTGCGGGTATCGCCTTGCCCGACTTCTTCATTCGAGCCAGCCTGCGCTTCGCCTCGGCGTGAAACGACGCCTTTGCCTCCTCGATCAGGAGCTTCTCCCGGATTGCCTCCAGCATGAACGCATGGGCAGTCGTAGCGCTGGCGCCGGCCTGCTTCTCGACGCGCCGCTTCACTTGTTCCGGAATGCGCAGGGATACCGCCATCGGGCGCCTCGTGTATTACAAATGAGATACAGGATGCTACCGTCCCGTTGGCTGACGGTCAATCCGGGACCGGCAAGAATCAAAATTCACCGATTCGCGGCGTAATGAGGCCAGCGGAAGATGTGTGGGGCGCTGACGGTCCACCGTCGCTCGCCGACCGGAATCGTTGCAACCGCCTGCAAAGTAGTTAGAACACGCTTTAATTAACTTAAGGTCGATTGTTTCGCGCGTTTGTTCCGCTACGCCACGAGAGACGCTTGCCGCTTAGTTTCGCAGAGCCTCTGAACCCTGATGCACCCTTTCTTGCACGTTGTTGCGAGGCTCGTTGATGCGTCGCGATGCGTATTGCATCCGCTGGGCGCCGGCATCCCTCGCAGGGTCGACGCTTTGATGAACCCGCGATCCGACATTTCGCAGCGCTTCGCTGGCGCGGCTTGGGCCAGAAGAAGATTGGCTCGAGTTACTTGACGAGTTGGAACTCGACGAAGATCGTCCCCCGCCGAAAAACAATCACGCGCCAATACATCAGGTACTGAATTTAGGAGTATTGCCGACAGAATCGCCACCATCGTGGCCGAAAGCGGTTGCTGAAAAGACTTGACGGAACAGGCATGCTGATCTGACATCATCTCAACCCCCCCGTAGGCGATATCCAAGGCAAATTTATGCGAATCCTATCGGAGGGGCAATGCTAGGATGCGAACCCCCACAGATAATAATGTCATGATTTTTATGTCAAGTTTTGCGTGGATAACTCGGCGTGTTTTCGATACCCCACCACGTTTGTGAACGCACTCCCATGAGCGTGTAACGATCGCCCGCAATGCCACGGATGGACGCTTGGAACCAGATATTCCGTTTCCGGTTCACGGCGAGAGCAGTGGAACGACGCGGCGCCCCTTTTGCCGGTAGATGCGGAAATCGGAATCCAGCGTAAAAAGCGTCGCGTTGCGAGTTCGTTCGACCAGCCGCAGCAGGCACGCATCCGCCAGCGACATCGGAACGTTGCGGTATCGAATCATCAATGTCGTGACCGCGGAGGCGTCCTCATCGAAGAGCTTCGCCACGGTAATGAATCCGCGTTCAACCAGCTGCGGGACGACGCCGGGGTTCGCCCCGGCGCGCGCGAGGAGGAAAGCGGCCTCGGACAACACCGCCTCGCATGTAAGCAGCGGCGGCCGCAACCGGCTTATCTGCGCCATCACCCAATCATGATTCGTCTCATCCGCGTCGAGCATGGCCACAATGGGCCCGGTGTCAACGACGACGCTTGGATTCACGTTTAGAATCTGTTCGTACCGCAGCCTCAAGCAGCGACTTGTTCGTGGCTAGGTCGCGCCGTCCGCTTTTCACCGAACCTGCGAGATCGCGGACAAGATCCGCACAGGTCGGCTGTTCGTTGCTACGCGGGCGCGCGAGCAGGCTGCGTTCCAGCGACTCGCGAACGATCGCCGATTGCGTGACGTTGCGGCGCCGTGCCTCGGCGGCCAGCGCGTTGCCCAGGGCGATCGGGAGCTTTATCGAAATACCTTCCATAAGCTGGATCGTATTTCAATATGCGACAAAGTGCAATACTCCTGCCTTGCCACCTATCAAGAAGATGCGGCCCCGGTATTAGCGCCGCTCGTCCTTGACGGTGAATTCCACAGGCAGCTCGCGCGCCAGGCCGCGCCGCAGCGTCTCCTTCCAGGCGACCTCCGCCACCACAAGGTCCTGCAGCGCGGCGCCCGCCGAGCGGTACATCGGAAAGCGCGCCGCGCGCAGGCGCTCGTCCGCCTTGCCCAGCATAAGCTCGTTCAGCGTGACGAACGTGCGCTCGAAGGAGACGCCGGCCTTCCTTGCCGCGATGAAGCACCCGGTGTCTACCATGATCTCGTTGTAGTTAACCAGTAAACCCGGATTCAGGCATCGCCACCCCTCCCGCATTCAACATAAAGCGTATAGGGCGGCAAATTTCAGGCCGGAAACATCATGAACGGGAAACCCCCCGGGCCGGCGCGAGTCAAGCCCCCGATTGATTTTCTTATTCGTCATTCCGCGAGAACGGATAGATGAAGATCCGAAGCGGATGTATGGCAGGCAAGCCGGGCTAGCTCTCAGTCCATCGCGCCCGCTACGCGGTACCGCGCGTATTCCTCCCGGCCCAAGCCCAGGAATTCGCCGAATACCCGCTCGTTGCCCGCGCCCAGCACGGGTGCGGCTGACTGCACGTCCCCGGGTGTCGCCGCAAGATTGAACGCCGGCATGCAGTAACGCTGATCGCCGATAACCGGGTGGCGCCGCTTGCGCCACTGGCGCCTGGCCGCGAGTTGAGGGTCGACGAACAGATCAGCCATCGAACTGACGGCATGCGCCGGAAGCTGCGCGCGCTGCAATATTTCGGCACCCGCTTGCGCGCCGACGCCGATGGCCCAGGCGGCAATTGCGCGGTCGATTGCCTCACGATTGGATTTTCGGCCTGTCAGCGTTGCCAGGCGCGCATCCGCGGCGAGTTCCGGCCTGCCGATCGCAGCGCAGAGTCGCGTGAACTGCGCATCCGACCAACAGGAAAGGGCCAGCCAGTTGCCGTCGCCGCATTGATATGCGCCGTGCGGCGCTGCGCCCGGGTCGTCGTTGCTGTTGCGGCCGGCGACCGTGCCGGACCGATGATAGTCGAGCAGTGCGCCGGCGAGAAACATC
>MEQV01000051.1:678-8466 GCA_001770355.1 Betaproteobacteria bacterium RIFCSPLOWO2_02_FULL_62_17 | reverse complement strand
CTGCTTTCCATCGCGGGATTCGTGATCGCATCACTGCTTTGCAGCATGGCCACCAGCCTGGTGCAGATGGTGCTGTGCCGCATCCTGCAGGGCGTCTCCGGCGCCGCCTTCGTGCCGCTGTCGCGCACCATCGTCGCCGACGCCTATCCGCGCCATCAGGCCGCCCGGGCGATGGCGGTGTGGGGACTGGGCGTGGTCGGGGCGCCGATTTTCGGCCCGACGCTGGGCGGCTTTCTCACCGAAACGTTCAACTGGCGCTGGATTTTCTATATCAACATCCCCATCGGCATCCTCGGATTTCTGCTCGCGGCGCGCTTCGTGCCGGAGACGCCGACCAAGGAACGGCGCATGGATTGGCTGGGCCTGGTGAGCCTGGCGTTTGCCGTGGGTGCGCTGCAACTGGTGCTTGACCGCGGCCACCGCGACGACTGGTTCGAATCCGCCTTCATCTGCGCCGGCGTCGGCGTGGCCATCGTCGCTTTCGCGGTATTCCTGCGCCACAGTCTGCGGCCAAACGAACACCCGATCTTCGATGTGCGCGTTTTCGGCGACCTGAACTTTTCCCTGGGGTGTCTGGTGATGGGCGCCACCGGCGTGGCCATGTTCGGCGGCAATTACCTGCAACCGCTGTTCCTGGACAACCTTCTCGCCTATCCGGCCATGACCGCCGGATTGGTGCTGATGGCGCGCGGCGTTGGGAGTCTTGTGAGCATGAGCCTCTCGGGTATATTCGCCGACCGCGTCAGCGCAAAATGGGTGGCGCTGCCCGGCGTGCTTACCGGGCTCGCTGGGTCCTACATGATGACCCGCTACAGCACGCAGATCGAACCCATGGACCTGCTGCTGCCGCTGTTCCTGCAGGGCGTTGGCATAGGCCTGATCTGGGTGCCGATTTCAGCGCTGGCGTTCTCCACCATCCCTGCAGAAAAATCCGCCGAAGCGTCGGGCGTCTACAGCCTGGTGCGCTCGATCACCTCGGCCATGGGCGTCTCCATCACCAGCACCTACCTCGCGCGCGAGATCGAAACGCAGTGGAGCCTGCTGCGCGGGCTGATCAATCCCTACAATCCGGCCGTGCAAGCGTTCCTTGCGCCGCTGGATCTGCATTCGCAGACGCAGAGCATCGCGCTGCTTGCCAATACCGTGGCGACGCAGTCGAAACTCACCGCGTTCGTGAGCGGCTTCTGGTTCATCACCGCGAGCTTCGCGGTGATGATTCCGCTGGTGTTGCTGCTGAAGAACCGAGGACCGCGGCGGCGCTTCGCTGGCGCGGCGATGCCGGAATAAATAGGGGACGTACCACGGTTTCACTCATGAAACCGTGGTACGTCCCCTATTTGTTCAGCGCCGGTTCTTCTTCGCCGCCGCCTGCAGCGCCTGGTAGTCCTCGCGAAACTGCGGGTTGGCGTTGAGGATCGCTGCCGCGGAAGCGGTGACTTCCTTGAGAAATCCCTGGTGGTCAGCCGGCGAGAAACTGATGATCTCCCCGCCGTTTTTCTTCCAGGTCGCGGCGATGCGCCGCACGTCTTCCACGCCAAAGGTCGAGAACAGCGCCTCGGCCCGGCGCGATTCATCGCGCACCATGGCTTCGAGGTCAGGCCCCAACGACTGCATCCACTTGCGGTTCACCAGTGCCGTGGCCACCAGGAACGACCCGGGTAACTGCGTCAGGCCCTTGGCGACGTCGAAATACTTGAAGGTGGTGAAAATCGAGAATCCGCCGGTCATCCCATCGATGGTGCGGTTCTGCATCGCGGCAATCAGCAGGCCGGGCAGGATACCCGCCGCATACAGGCGCGGCACCAATTCCGAGGCCGCCGCGCCGTAGACGATCATGGGAATGCTGGGCGGGATGATGATGTCGATCGCGCCCACCGCGGTGATGAGGCCTGCCGAAAAGGTCTCCGGGTAACCCGCGCGGCGCATGGCCGGATACATCACCTTGCCCACCGTCGCCACCGTGGCCGCGCTGGCGCCGGAGATCGCACCGAAAATCGCCGAGGTACCCCACCGTGGTGACGCCGAGACTGCCTCGCACCGAACCCACACCGGCCTGCACGAAATCCACCAGGCGCTGCGCCACCGAGCCACGCCCCATCAATTCGCCGGCGTAAATGAAATACGGCACGGCAAGCAGCGCAAAGGAATTCACGCCGCCGAACAGGTTTTGATGCAGCGCGGCGAGCGGCACGTGCATGAAGAACACCAGAGCCACGGTCACCGCGGACAGCAGCACCAGGAATATCGGAAAACCCAGCAGCAGCAGGATGACCGGTAGCACCCCCAGCGCGAAGCTCATGGCTTGTCCTCTCCGCACGCAGGCGAAGCAGAGGGTCGAAACACCTTCCACAGGTGCCACAACGCGATCAGCAGGATCAATCCGAATCCCAAGGCCACGCCGCTGTGCGGAATCCACATTGGCACCTGCGCCACGTCGCTGAGGCGGTTGAGTGTGAACATGCTGTGGGCGTATTGCCCGGAAAGAAACAGCACCACGCCGGCCAGCACAATCATGCTGGCGAGTTCCAGCATGCTCACCCACTGCCGCAAGTGTGCCGGCAGCATCCTGAACAGCAGGTCCATGCGCAGGTGCGTGCGCCGCCAGCTCACCACCACCGCGCCCAGAAACGCCATCCAGATCATGATGTAGATCTGCACCTCGTCGGCCCAGATGAAGGCCATACCCAACAGGTATCGGCCGACTACATTGACAAAGCTCAGAGCCACCGCCGCCATGAACGCAATGGCCAGCGTGCGCTCGATCCAGAAGGCGAGCCGTTCGAAGAATCTGTCCATAGCGGATGCGGGATCGCGGCAGGCGTGAAGAGTCGGCGGATTCTAAAGCCTCCGCCTGCATAGGTGTACAAAACCGCAGTGCGACCTGCGCGCAAGGATTCGAGTATGCTGCGCGCCTTTGCCCGACCAGTTCTCCGGCACATTCCATCAATGACCCAGGTTACCCATTCGCCCCGAGCCGTGCTGGGTCTGCGCGATTTCCGGCTGTTCGCCTCGGCCACCTTCATGACCGCGGGCCTGCAGCAGATGCAGGCGGTCGCCGTGGGCTGGGATCTGTATGAGCGCACCGGATCGGTGCTGGCGCTGGCCTGGATAGGCGTGGCCCAATTCCTGCCGGTGGCGCTATTGTTTCTCCCCGCCGGACAGATCGCCGACCGCTTCGACCGCAGGCGGGTGATGGTGACAAGCCAGGCCACCTTCGCCTGCGGGTCTATCGGCTTGTCGATAGCGGCATTGACCCTTGCCGACCCGATCTGGATCTTTGCCTTCCTGTTCCTCACCGGCATCGGACAGGTGCTCAACCGGCCCTCGCGCGACGCGCTGTTGCCGATGCTGGTGCCCGCCCCCTTGATACCCAATGCGCTGGCGTTCAACTCGAGCCTGTTTCAGGTTGCGTCGATCGGCGGACCCGCGCTCGCCGGCGTGCTGATCGCGTCAGCCGGTTCGGCAGCGGGGGTCTATCTGATCAACCTCGCGCTGTCGATCGTAACCATGGTGCTGGCGCTGGCAATCCGCGCGCGTCCCGCGGCAGGCAGCGCGCGCCCGCCGCTCTCGCTCGAGGCCTTGTTCGCCGGCGTGCGGCACGTCATCCGGACGCGCCTGATTCTGGGGGTGATGATTGTCGATTTGTTTGCGGTAATGTTCGGCGGCGTGTCCTCGCTGCTGCCGGTGTTCGCCAAGGACATCCTGCATGTCGGCCCGGTGGAACTGGGTTGGCTCGCTTCGGCGCAGGCCCTGGGCGCGCTGGTGATGGGTGTGTTCCAGGGCATGCGCGCGCCCACGCGCCGGGCCGGCGACACCTTCATCATCGCCGTTGCCTGCTATGGACTGGCAATGGCGACGTTCGGCTTCTCGGAAATCTTCATTGTTTCGTATGCCGCGCTGGTGCTCGCCGGGGCCATGGACAATCTGTCGGTGGTGCTGCGCCATTCGGTGGTGCAGATCTACACCCCGGATGAACTGCGCGGCCGCGTCTCGGCGGTCAACCGAGTTTTCGTGGATTCCTCCAATCATGTGGGCACGATTGAATCGAGCGTGCTGGCTGCGTTCACGTCGCCGATGTTCACCGCGGTGGCCGGCGGCGTGATCACCATAGCGGTCGCTCTGATCGCGCGCCAGCGGTTTCACGAGCTCAGGGATCTCAAGACGCTGGTGAAAACCTAGGTACGGCCAGGCGGAACCAAACTGCTTACTTGGCCCCAGCATCCACATATCCCGTCAATCCGGAAAGTTGCGAAGGCGCAACTTTCCGGATTGACGGGATGTATACAAAACCGGGTTATTCGCTTTTGTCGGGGCCGCCGGTCAGGCGTCGGGGCGCTTGTAATCCTTCTCGCTGAATTTCGGCCCGCCCTTTTGCGACTTGAGGTAATCCTCGACGTGCTTGGTCGCGTCGATGGCATGCGCCTGGCGCGCGCCCACCAGCTGGTCGAGGCGTATCGCTTCCATCAGCGACAGGTTTCGACCCATCTGCACCGCGATCTTGTGGTGCTGCAGCGGCGCCATGTGGCGCGAGGCGATTTCACGGGCGTAGCGCAGCGTGGTCGCTTCGAGATCCTTTTCCGGCACCGCCAATGACACCAGGCCCATGCGATCGGCTTCGGCACCGGTGACGTTCTGCGCCGTCAGCGCGATATAGGCCGCCTTCTTGATCGGGATCTGCGCGTGAAACAGGGTGCTGGTGGCGATCTGCCCGAAGCTGCCGCGCGGGATTTCCGGCATGCCGATGTTGGCGTTGTCCGCCGCGAACACCAGGTCGTGCACGTTCATCAGGCCGAACGATCCGCCCAGGCAATAGCCATGCACCTGCGCGATGGTGATGCGCGGGAAATTGACCATCTGCTCGGTGAGGGCGATATTCCAGGTAGGCCGGTCCCAATCGGTCAGTCCTGAATTGCTCACCGCCCGAAGGAAATGCAGATCCAGGCCCGAGCTGTACACCGGGCCCGCGCCCTTGCTGATCAGCACTTTCAGATTCTGATCGGCGCGCACGATATCGAGCGATTCGGCGAATCCTTCCAGAATGATGCGCGTGAGCGAGTTGCGCTTTTCAGGGCGGTTGATGACGATGCGTGCCACGCCCGCGTCTTCGAGACGCTCCAGGTAGATCTCGCCCCAATCCTTCAATTTCTTCCATACATCGGCCATGCTGCGATTCCTTTTTCAAATTACGGTGAATGCTCCGGCGCCATATAGACTTGCAAGCGGTAAAGCATTGCCTGCCGGACGAACCCTAGTTTGCCACGCCTCGCATCCTGACGTAAGCTGATTGCATCGATCCGCCGTCCACAAAATGACGGCGAACCCACGTCATCGGAGAGCAAGGTGTTTTACGAAACCGAAAAAAACAACCACGGCTTGCCCTACAACCCGTTCAAATCGATCTGTGTGCCGCGGCCCATCGCCTGGATCTCGTCGCTGAGCAAGCAGGGCGTGCTCAACATCGCGCCCTTCAGCCAGTTCACCAACCTCAGCTACGACCCACCCATGATCGTTTTTTCCGCCGGCGACCGGCCCGCGGGATCGCAGAAGGACACGGTGCAGAACCTCCTCGACACCAAGGAGTTCGTGGTCAACATGGCCACCTGGGAATTGCGCGATCAAGTGGAAATCACCGGACAAGGCGTCGATCCGGACGTCGACGAGGCGACGCTGGCGGGCCTGGAGATGATCCCCTCCGCCATGGTGAAGCCGCCGCGCATCGCGCGCTCACCGGTGCAGATGGAATGCCGGTTTCATTCGTCGATGACCGTACCCGGCCGCAAAGGGCCGCACCACCTGATGGTCGGCCGCGTCGTGGGCATACACATCAGGGACGATGTCATCGGCAAAGACGGCAAGCTCGACATCCTGAAAATCCGCCCGCTGGCGCGTTTGGGCTATCTCGATTACACCAGCGTCGAATCTTTTTTCACCATGCTGCCCAAGGGGCCGGACGCCGAGGCTGCCGCGCGCGGCCGTGCCGGGCAGGCCTAGTCCGGTAGTCAAAAGGGAGAGTAGACAATGGTTTCCTGCAGGATCAAGTTTGCCGCCGCCCTGTTAGTGCTCGCCTCGCCGGCCGCTATGGCGCAGAACTATCCCGCCAAACCGCTGCGCATGATCATTCCGTTCCCCGCCGGCGGCACTGCCGACATCATCGCGCGCCTGGTCGGCACAAAAATGTCCGAGCGCATCGGCCAGCCGGTGATCGCGGAGAACCGCGTCGGCGCGGGCGGCACCATCGGCTCCGACCTCGTGGCCAAGTCGGCACCCGATGGCTATACATTCCTCATGACCACCACCGGATCGCACCTGCTGACTTCGCTGGTCACCAAGAATGTGCCCTATGACCCGTTACGCGACTTCACGCCCATCACCGGCGCCACCGAATCTTATTCGGGCCTGGCAGTGGCACCGTCGCTGGGAATCAACAGCGTCAAGGAACTGCTGGATCTGGCACGGCGCAATCCGGGCAAACTCACTTTTTCGAGCGCCGGCATCGGCACCGCTTTCCATCTCGCCGGCGCGCTTTTCGGCAATGCCGGCAACGTGGCATTGACGCATGTGCCTTATAAGGGTGCCGGGCAGGCGTTGAACGACCTCATGACCGGCACCATTACCATGACCTTTTCCGCGATCACTTCGCAACTGCCTTTCCTGCGTTCCGGAAAACTGAAACTCATCGCGGTGCTGGGCTCGAAGCGCTTTGGCGCGCTGCCCGATGTTCCGACCGTGAGCGAAGCGCTGCCCAATTTCGAGAATCTCGAGGCGATGACCGGATTTCTTGGCCCTGCCGGACTGCCCGCGCCCCTGCTTAGCCGCCTGAACGCCGAGCTTGCCGGGGCGGTGAACTCAACCGACGTGCGCACCAAGTTGGAAGCCGACGGCAACACTCCGGTGGGGAATACACCTGAACAGTTCGCCGCGCATCTGCAGCGCGCCCACCTGTCCTATGTTCGCGCGGTGAAACTTGTCAATCTGAAGCCGGAATAATGGCTATCTACTGACCTTTTCCGTCTTGGCATTCAACGGCGCCGCCCCCATAATGTGCAGATGCGACAAATAGGTAATAAGGAACCCGCGATACCCAAGCAAAGGCCTGCGGGGGCCAATCTGGTGTTGGCGAATATGCACCAGCGTGCGGGTAATGCTTTGGCGGCGCTTTCAACCACCGGTATTGTCAAAGGCATCTACAGGTTCGCGACGCATGAAGAAATGAACCGGCATGATGACGAAGCTCTGGCGCGGGCTATCGCCGAGAATCTCCAAAAGCGCCAGATAACGGAATGATGAAGCCTTCGATTTACCGATGAATACATTTCAATTTCATCGTAGGCTTCGCATAATTTTGATCGTCATAGCGGGAATGGCTGGGATCGCATCAACTGCATGGTGCCAACCCTACCCTTCCAAACCCATCCGCATCATCAATCAATTCAATCCCGGCACGCCAGGAGACTTGATCGCGCGCGTCGCCGCGGCGCTGATGACGGAAAACCTGGGGCAGGCGGTGGTGGTGGAGAACCGCCCCGGCGGCGGCGGCGTGGTCGCGGTGGGAGCGGTGGTGCGCTCGGCGCCCGACGGCTACACGCTGCTGGTTTCGAACGCCAGTGTGCCCGCGGTGCTGCCGGTGCTGTTAAAAAACCCGCTGCCATTCGATACGCTCAAGGATCTCACCCCCATCACCATCATCGGCGATATCGCCATGCTGATCGTTGCCCATCCGTCGCTACCGGCCAATACGCTGCCGGAACTGGTCGCCTACGCCAAGGCCAATCCGGGCAAGGTGAATTA
>MEQV01000051.1:282-525 GCA_001770355.1 Betaproteobacteria bacterium RIFCSPLOWO2_02_FULL_62_17 | reverse complement strand
GGGCCTGCCGCTCATCAAGGCGGGCAAGGTGAAGCTCATCACCCTCATGGCGCCCGAACGCTTCCGCCCGATGCCGGAGGTGCCCCTGGTTCGCGAAGTCATCCCGGGATTCGAGACGCCGCCGCAATGGACCGGGCTGCTCGGACCGGGCGGCCTGCCGCCAGCGGTCGTGACGCGCCTTTTCACCGAAGTGGTGCGCGGCATCCTTTCGCCCGAAGGGCGCGCGCAGGTTCAGAAAGTGGG
>MEQV01000051.1:130-251 GCA_001770355.1 Betaproteobacteria bacterium RIFCSPLOWO2_02_FULL_62_17 | reverse complement strand
GAATTCGCCGCGCTCATCAAGTCACAGCAGGAACTGGTCGCGCGTATCGCGAAGACCGCGGGCATACCCAAGCTCGATTGAGGGCCTCCACGTTAAGCCTGCGCGCACGCTATACCACCCC
>MEQV01000051.1:0-116 GCA_001770355.1 Betaproteobacteria bacterium RIFCSPLOWO2_02_FULL_62_17 | reverse complement strand
TCGCGATCGCCTCGGCCGAGACGCCCACCTCGGCAAGAATCTCGTCAGTATGCTCGCCCAATGTCGCCGGCGCCTTGACCGGCCCCAGCGGCGTGTCGCTCAGATTCACCGGATAG
>MEQV01000050.1:11139-15761 GCA_001770355.1 Betaproteobacteria bacterium RIFCSPLOWO2_02_FULL_62_17 | reverse complement strand
GACAGGGTACTTACCATGGATCTGCATGCCGACCAGATACAGGGATTTTTCGATGTGCCGGTGGACAATATCTATTCGACCCCGGTGCTGCTGGGGGATGTGTGGAAGCATGATTACGAAAATTTGCTGGTGGTGTCCCCCGACGTCGGCGGCGTGGTGCGCGCCCGGGCGATCGCCAAGCAACTGGATGCCGACCTGGCGATCATCGATAAGCGGCGCCCGCAGGCCAATATCGCCGAGGTCATGAACATTATCGGCGACGAGATCGAAGGCCGTAGCTGCGTGATCATGGATGACATCGTGGACACCGCGGGCACCTTGGCCAAGGCGGCCCAGGCGCTAAAGGATGAAGGAGCGAAAAGCGTGGCGGCGTATTGCACGCACGCCGTGCTGTCGGGCAACTCTGTGCAGAGAATTGAGGATTCCGCGCTCGATCAGGTGGTGGTCACGGATACCATCCCGTTGCGCAAGGACGCGCAGGCTTGCAAAAAAATCCGGGTGCTGTCGATAGCGGGGTTGCTCGCGGAGACGGTATTGAGGATCAGCAACGAGGATTCGGTGAGTTCTTTGTTTGTCGAATAGCCGCAGCAGTGGTATTGATGGGCGTATTGCAGCCCTGTTTTTTTCATGTGCTCCTGGTCGCGGGAGCATTTTTCGGGACAAGCGGTTCAACCACGATGGGACCAGCCGCGTGTTTCACCTCCGGGTCGCATGACGCGGATTTTTTTTGGAGGCCAAAATGGCGATTGAAGTCACCGCGCAAACGCGCAAACTGCAGGGCACGGGTGCGAGCCGCCGCCTGCGCAACGCCGGGCGTGTCCCCGGCATTCTGTATGGCGGTAAGAAACCGGCGCAGCCGATCGAGATCGAGCACAACGGCTTGTTTCACCAGCTGCGCAACGAAAAGTTTCATGCGTCCATCCTGACGCTGAAAATGGACGGCGCCGAGGAGCAGGTACTGTTGCGCGCGGTCAACATGCACCCGTTCAAGCTACAGGTGCAGCACGTCGATTTTCAGCGCGTGTCGGCGGACGAAAAGATCCACATGAAGGTGCCATTGCACTTTACCAATGCCGAATCCTCGCCGGCGGTCAAGAGCCAGGGCGCGATGATCAGCCACGTGCTCAATGACCTGGAAATCCGCTGCCTGCCCGCGGACCTGCCGGAGTTCATTGAAGTCGATCTGAGCCAGATCACCGTGGGCCATTCGATCCATGTACGCGATCTGAACCTGCCCAAGGGCGTCGAATCACTGCTGCGCGGTGACGAAAATCCTGCCGTGGTGACGGCGCAGATTCCGCGCGCGGCAATCGCCGAGGAGGAAGCCGCGGCCGCCGCAACCGCCGAGGCGGCCACCGTGGCATCCGCGGTCCCCGCGGCCAAGCAGAAAGGCGAGCCGGCCGAAGCAGCGGGCGCAGACAAAGGCGCCAAGGACGACAAAGCCGCCAAGGACGACAAAGGCGGCAAGGACGACAAAGGCGGCAAGGACGACAAAGGCGGCAAGGACGACAAAGGCGGCAAGAAATAAGCCGTTTCTGCCGAATCGCAGGGGTGCCAAGGGGGGTGTGGAACCTTCGGCACACCTGCTGGCAGCGCAATCATGGGCATCCGACTGATCGCAGGACTGGGGAATCCAGGGCGCGAGCACGAGCGGGACCGGCACAACGCCGGTTTCTGGCTGGTCTCGAGGCTCGCCGAAATGCATGGCGTGGCTTTACGCCCCGAGTCCAGGCATCACGGTCTGGTGGGCCGCCTCACGATGTCTGGCATGGAACTCTGGCTGGTGCTGCCCCAGACGTACATGAACCTGTCCGGCAAAGCGGTCGGATCATTGGCGCGCTTCTACAAGATATCGCCCGAAGAGGTGCTGGCCGTGCATGACGAGCTGGATTTTCTGCCTGGTGTGGCCAAACTCAAGCTCGGGGGAGGCGTCGCCGGGCATAACGGGTTGAAGGACATTTCCGCGGCGCTGGGTGGCCCGGAATTCTGGCGATTGCGTCTTGGCATCGGTCATCCCGGAGACCGTGATCGGGTGGTCGATTACGTCCTGTCCCGACCTTCGCAGGCCGATCGCAAGACCATTGACGATGCCATCGATAGAAGCATAGAGGCACTCCCGCTCATTGCCGCCGGACAGATGGAAGCGGCAATGCTGAAGCTCCACACCAAGAGCGGCTGAAGTCGCTCGTCAATCTGAAAGTCGGTAATCATGTCACTGAAATGCGGCATCGTGGGCTTGCCCAATGTGGGCAAGTCGACCCTGTTCAATGCGCTGACCAAGGCGGGGATCGCCGCGGAGAACTATCCGTTTTGTACCATCGAGCCAAACGTAGGCATAGTCGAAGTGCCGGATCCTCGCTTGGCCGCTCTGGCGGGAATTGCCAAGCCGCAGAAAGTGATACCCGCGGTGGTGGAGTTTGTCGACATCGCGGGCCTGGTTGCCGGGGCTTCAAAGGGTGAGGGACTGGGCAACCAGTTCCTGGCCAACATCCGGGAAACGGATGCCATTGCGCACGTGGTGCGCTGTTTCGACGACCCCAACGTCATTCACGTGACCGGTCGCGTCGATCCGGTATCCGACATCGAAACCGTCAATACCGAGCTCGCGCTTGCCGACATGGCGACGCTGGACAAGGCCTATCAGCGTTACGCCAAAGTGGCGAAAACCGGTAATGACAAGGAGGCGCAACGCATCATCGCGGCGCTGGACAAGATCAAACCGGTACTCGATCAAGCCAGGCCGGCCCGTACCGTTGAACTGTCCAAGGAAGAGCAGGCGGTCCTCAGCCCCTTTTTCCTTTTGACCGCGAAACCGGCGTTATACATTGCCAACGTCGCCGAAAACGGCTTCAAGGACAATCCGCTGCTCGAGCGGGTGCAGGCACTTGCCAAGTCCGAGCGCACGCCGGTGGTGGCGATCTGCGCCTCGGTGGAGTCTCAGATCGCGGATCTTTCCGAGGAGGACAAAAAGATCTTCCTCGATGACATGGGCATGGAGGAGCCCGGGCTGAACCGCGTGATCCGCGCCGGGTACTCCCTGCTGGGTTTGCAGACCTACTTCACCGCGGGGGAAAAAGAGGTGCGCGCATGGACCATACCGGTAGGCGCGACCGCGCCCCAGGCGGCCGCTGTCATCCACACGGATTTCGAGCGCGGTTTCATCCGGGCGGAGGTAATCGCCTATGGCGACTACGTGGCCTGCAAGGGCGAGCACGGGGCGAAGGAAGCCGGAAAGATGCGCGTCGAAGGCAAAGACTATCTGGTGCGCGACGGCGACGTCATGCATTTTCGCTTTAACGTGTGATGGGCCAGCGATAAGCTGCCCCTAAGACCGGCAATTTGGCGTTTCCTTTACCCGCTAAACGCTGATAGCATTGGTTTTTGGCCGGCTTCGATGCTTGGCCGACTTCATTGGAATCCGCGAGTTGATGCGCATAACAACAAATCACCTGCATGCTGTTTTCCGGCTCGCATTGTGTGTAGCCCTCGCAACCGTCTCCAACGCCGTCCTGTCCCAGTCATTGCGCACCGACCAGGATCTGGGCGCGCAGTGGCGCGTCAACTCCACGGCGCGCTTGATGGCGGGCCTGGCTCCCTGGCATCCGGCGCATCTGGAATTTGCCAGGACTGACGCCTGGAAAGAACATAGCGCGGCGATGCAGCGTGCCTGGTCCGAGTTGAGCGCCAACAGGGTAAAACCCATGTCCGTCTGGCGCGACACGGCGATTTCTCCGGCCTGCCCCGTTGGAAAGACGCTTTTATATCCCTTCAGCGGTCCCGATTTTTTCAACGCCTACTGGTTGTTCCCCGATTGTGAAACTTTCGTCATGTTCGGCCTCGAGCACATTGGCGACGTGCCCAATATCGAAGGCATGAACGAGCGCCAGGTCACCCGACTCATGACCGATGTGCGGGCGGCGACCAGCGATCTGTTTGACCGCAATTATTTCATCACGGAGAACATGGCCAGGCAGTTGCGCACGCCGCAATTGGGGGGCGTGGTTCCGCTGCTGGCCATCGAAATGGCCATCGCTGGGATGGATATCCTGCGAATCGTTCCGTATGACGTGGGCAGGGGACCCGCCGTCCCGGCCGCCGCCGCCGATGCCGTATCCCAGAACGCGGATACGCCGCCGGAAGGCGCGGTCAGACCGCGCCCGCTGCGGCAGTTGAAAGGCGTATCGATCGAATTTCGCGCCGGCGAATCGGCCAAATTGAAACGGCTGATTTATTTCTCCGTGGATGCCACGGACCATGGATTGGCCAGGTATCCGCAGTTTGTGGCCTTCCTGCGTTCCCTGGGGCCCACCACAACGCTGCTGAAATCGGCCTCCTATCTGTTGCATTCGAGGAACTTTCGTCAATTGCGCAAGACGGTGCTCGACGTCAGCGGCTACCTGGTCCAGGACGATTCCGGCGTGCCCTACGGGATGCTCGCTTCGGGCGGCTGGGAGATTCGCCTGCACGGAACCTATGCGGTACCCATTCCGCCCTTCCAGCGGGCGTTCCAGCCGGCGCTTGCCAGCGCCTATAAAGCCCAGCACCCTGATCCCCTGCCGTTTTCCTTTGGTTACAACTTTCACGATCAGCGCGATGAGCGCTCTCACATGATTATCGGCATA
>MEQV01000050.1:10233-10995 GCA_001770355.1 Betaproteobacteria bacterium RIFCSPLOWO2_02_FULL_62_17 | reverse complement strand
CGGGAAGGCGAGCATGGCGCACCAGAGCACCATCAAGTCCGACGCTTTGCTGACCACGGATGGCGTGCGGCTGAACCTGCTTCAAGCGGCGCCCGCGGTTCATGTTTCGAAAGCCGTAGTCGTATTGATACCCGGCTGGTGCATGCCCGCGACAATCTGGCGGGAAACCATGCTGGCTTTGGCGCCAGGTCGCGAGGTCATTGCCATCGATCCGCGCGGGCAGGGGGATTCGGACATCCCCGAGCATGGCTACCACATCGATCAGCGCGCCGATGACATCGCGCAATGTATCGCGCACTGCATTGGTCCTCGCGCCCGAATTGTGCTGGTGGGCTGGTCGTTGGGCGCGCTTGAGGCGCTGCACTATGTGCGGCGCCACGGCGAGGCGAAACTCGCCGGTCTGGTGCTGGTCGACAGCTCTGTAGGCGAAGATCCCCCGGTTCCCGCCGCGCAGGGTTTTCGCGACGAACTCCGAGCGGACAGGCGTGGCACGATGGAGCGCTTCGTTCGCGCGATGTTCCATTCCACCCGGCCGGAGGCGCAGATCGCGCATCTCGCCGCTCTCTCTCTGCGCATGCCGCTGGAGGCAAGCCTCGCGCTGTTTCCGACGCATCTGCCGCGCGAGCACTGGCGCGGCATAACGAGGACCTTGCGCGCGCCGCTGCTGTACGCGGTGACTCCCCAGTTCGCCGCGCAGGCGGACAATCTGAAAAAAGCACGCCCGGCAACCCGGGTTGAAATCTTCGCGGGCGCCGGCCACGC
>MEQV01000050.1:8122-10163 GCA_001770355.1 Betaproteobacteria bacterium RIFCSPLOWO2_02_FULL_62_17 | reverse complement strand
CACCAGCTCCGGTTGATGGAAGATGCCACCGCCCCTTTCCAATTGGTGTTTTGCCAGGAAGCGCTCCGAGTACTTGATCCATTCCTGGTCGTAACTTCCCTGCGATGCGTGCACCGCCAGAATATCGTTGCAGGTGGCGCAATCCAGACCCGACTGGGCGGCGCGCAGGGTGAAATCAAGGTCGTACAGATGCCAGCCGTCGAATGTTTTCGCGTCGAAACCGATGCGCAGTGCCGTGTCCCGCCGCGTCGCCAGCAGCAGGCCATCGAGAGCAAGAAGTTTTCCGCATGAAACGGAGGTCACGCCATAGAGCGTCACCACCAGGCCGGTGGCGGCTGGCATTGCGATCTGGCCGCGCAAATGCGGATGCCCGGCAAAATGCCACGCGCCGCCCTTGATGCTGTCGGTTCCGGCGATGCCAACCAAATCGTGATGGCGCAGTCCCGACAGCAAGCGGGCGGCGAAGTCCGGGGAAACGATCTCCACGTCGTCGTGTGCAAACACAACCAGTTCGTTGGCCGCCTGCGCCAGTCCGAGGTTGTAACCCTCGGCAAGGGAGCGCGCGTCATCAATGCCGATGATTTCGTGCGGCACATCCGCCAGCAGGCGCCGGTACATCGCCGCGCTCTTGGCAAAGCGCGTGGCCGAGGCACTGCACAGGATGATCGAAACCGAACGGCGATCGGAATCGGCCATCGCTTGATGCGCCGCTTGCCTGCCTTCGCGCAAATCCTCCCGCGCCAGGCTGAGCGCGTACCTTGCCAGTGCCTGTCCGATCAAAGGGTAGGCAGGTCCAAGGTCCAGACAGTTCGCGAAATCGCGCGCAGCGGCTTGCGTATCCCCGAGCTCGAGGCGGCAGCATCCCATGAGGTAATGCAGCGCGGGCAGCGACGGGTCGATGCGCAAGGCCTGGCCGGCGATGTCGACCGCCTCCGGCCAGTTTCCGATGTTCCAGGCAGTCACCGCGCGGGCATACAAAGCGTCGACCGGGCCGGCCGCGCGGTTCTTCAGTGCCTGGTCTGCCGCGGCGATCGATTGGCGATCCGTTGCCACCGGCGCTGCTGACGCAAGGTATTTCTCGCCCAGCGACAGGCGGGATTTTTCTCCCCCGGAAGCGGCCTGTTTGAAAGCAAAGACGCGCAGCTCGAGCATGGCCAGCGGCGCCGCGAAATAAATTTCGGAAAATCCGTTGGAGATGAGCGCTCTTGCCAGCGAAGCGCGGGTGAAGCCGGTCTTGTGGGCATAGAAATCCCGGCCGCTTTCCTCGATTTCAGGTCCGTAGCCGTAGATCACGTCGTGCGCGCTGATGCCACCCACCGCCGCCTTGTAGATCTGGTGCTCGATATCGAGGCTTGCTGCGGCCATCAGGCGGATCAACTCGCCGATGTCCGGCACGCGGATCTCGGCAAAACCCTCGTCCTTCAGGACATGCAGAAAACCGCCGAGTACCTTGTTCACGTCATGGCGGTAATAATGCTCCAGGTTGTGCGAGCAGTAGACCGCGTCGTAACTGCCCGAGGGAAACCTGCCCGCCAGCAGGCGCGCATCGCACACCACGTCGACCCCGCGCTTGGGGTCGATGTCCAGAAGCAGATGCTCCCAGCCGGCGTAATGGGTGGGAATCTCGACGGATTTGCTGCCTCCGCCGACATTCAACACCGATGGCATTAAATGCCGCCGAGGCAGACGTACTTGATCTCGAGATACTCGTCGATGCCGTACTTGGAGCCCTCGCGTCCGATGCCGGACTCCTTGACGCCGCCGAAGGGCCCGACTTCGGTCGAAATGATGCCGGTGTTGACGCCGACGATGCCGTATTCGAGCGCCTCGGACACGCGGAACACGCGTCCGATGTCGCGCGTATAGAAATAGGAGGCGAGGCCGAACTCGGTATCGTTCGCCATGCGTATCGCCTCGGCATCGTCGCGAAACCGGAACAGCGGCGCCACCGGGCCGAAGGTTTCCTCGCGCGCGACCTTCATTGCACTGGTTATGCCGGTCAGCACCGTAGGCTCGTAGAAGGTGCCGCCCAGGGAATGCG
>MEQV01000050.1:0-8045 GCA_001770355.1 Betaproteobacteria bacterium RIFCSPLOWO2_02_FULL_62_17 | reverse complement strand
GCGTCGATGATGGGCCCCTGGGTGACCCCCGCCTCCATGCCGTTGCCGACCTTGAGCGCGGCAACCGCCTTGGCAAGCTTCGCGGCAAACTGCTCGTAGACCCCGTCCTGCACCAGCAGCCGGTTGGCGCAAACGCAGGTCTGCCCGGTATTGCGGAACTTGGAGGCGATTGCGCCCTCGACCGCGGCATCGAGGTCGGCGTCGTCGAATACGATGAATGGCGCGTTGCCGCCGAGCTCGAGGGAAACCTTTTTCACCGTGCCGGCGCACTGCGACATCAGCAATTTGCCGATCTCCGTGGATCCGGTAAAGCTCAGCTTGCGAACCGTGGGATTCGAGGTCAATTCGCCGCCGATGGCCGACGCACTGCCGGTGATCACGCTGAGCACGCCCTTGGGGATACCCGCGCGCTCACCCAGTTCGGCCATGGCGAGCGCCGAATACGGCGTTTGCTTCGCGGGCTTGATCACCATGGTGCAGCCCGCGGCGAGCGCGGCGCCCGCTTTCCGGGTGATCATCGCGTTGGGGAAGTTCCATGGCGTGATGGCGGCGCACACGCCTATGGCTTGTTTGAATACCACGATGCGCTTGTCTGCCTGGTGCCCGGGGATGGTGTCGCCGTAGACGCGTTTGGCTTCCTCGGCAAACCACTCGATGAACGAGCCGCCGTAGGCGATTTCGCCCTTTGCCTCTGCAAAGGGCTTGCCCTGTTCGGCGGTGAGCAGCGCGGCGAGGTCATCCTGGTTGGCCATCATCTGCTCGAACCATCGGCGCAGGATGATGGAGCGTTCCTTGGCCGTCTTCGCGCGCCAGCCGGGCAGGGCGGCGTTTGCCGCGGCAACTGCGCGCCGCGTTTCGGCCACGCCCATGTCTGGAATCGTGCCAAGGATCTGTCCCGTGGCGGGGTTGTTGACCGAAATGCTTCGGCCGCTTTCGGCGTCCTGCCAGGTTCCGTCCAGATAGCATTGCTGGCGGAACAGTGCCGGGTTTTTCAGTTGCAGCGGGGCAATACCGGAAACTTTGGGATCGTTCATGGCGTACTCGCAAGGATGATTTCGAGGGGATAGGGTCAGCGTCGAGCCGTGGCTATTGTACCGTTACGCACCGGCCCAACCAGGGGCGCCGTCGGAGGGGCGACGCCATACGGCTGGACACAATGCCCGGGTGCTAAAATTCGCCCCGGACACAATCGCTGCGGCGCGAATCGAGCAGGGCAGAGCACACCATGGCCGGACATTCCAAATGGGCGAACATTCAGCACCGCAAGGGGCGTCAGGACGCCAAGCGCGGCAAGGTATTTACCAAGCTGATCAAGGAGATTACCGTTGCTGCGCGCATGGGGGGAGGAGACCCCAATTTCAATCCGCGGCTGCGCCTGGCAATCGAAAAGGGCAAGGCGGAAAATCTGCCCTCGGACAACATCAAGAACGCGATCAAGCGCGGTACCGGAGAACTGGACGGCGTCTGCTACGATGAGATCCGCTACGAGGGCTACGGTATCGCCGGTGCCGCGGTCATGGTGGATTGCATGACTGATAACCGCACGCGCACCGTCGCCGATGTGAGGCATGCCTTCGCCAAGCATGGCGGCAATATGGGCACCGAAGGATCGGTGGCTTTCATGTTCAAGCACTGCGGCCAGTTCCTGTTTGCGCCGGGAACGAACGAGGAAAAGCTGATGGAGGCCGCGCTCGAGGCCGGCGCCGATGACGTGATCTCCAACGACGACGGTTCCATTGAGGTGCTGTGCCCGGCAGCGGATTTCCACACGGTGCGCGATGCGCTCATCAATGCCGGGTTCAAGACTGAAATGGCCGAGATCGTCATGAAACCGCTCAGTGAGACAACGCTTGCCGGCGAGGATTCGGCGAAGATGCAAAAGCTGCTTGATGCGATCGAGTCGCTTGAAGACGTGCAGGAGGTCTATACCACCGCGGCGCTGAGCGAGGGCGGATAGTCGCGCATGGCCTCGGGTCCGGTGCGCATACTGGGCATAGATCCCGGCCTGAAGGTCACGGGGTTCGGGGTGATCGAGAAAGTCGGCAATCGGCTGGTCTATGTCACCAGTGGCTGCATCCGTCCGCCGTCCAACCAGCCATTGGCGGATCGGCTCAAGACGATCCTGGAAGGTCTACGCGAAGTAATTTCGACAAATCTTCCCGAGCAGGCGGCATTGGAAAAAGTATTCGTCAACGTCAATCCCCAGTCCACTTTGTTGCTCGGACAGGCGCGTGGAACCGCAATCTGCGCGGTGGTGGATGCCGGACTGCCCCTATCGGAGTACACGGCGCTGCAGGTCAAGCAAGCGGTGGTCGGCTATGGCAAGGCGAAAAAGGAACAAGTGCAGGAAATGGTGCGCCGATTGCTTGCCTTGCCTGGAACGCCGGGCACGGATTCCGCCGACGCGCTCGCCTGCGCCATCTGCCATGCGCATGGCGGCCAGGGCCTGGGGGGGATACTGACCGGCGTGCAGCGTGTGCGGCGTGGACGGCTGGTTTGACGAAGGCGATTAATCCGGCAAGGCATTAGGCCTTGTCAGGCGTTTACAGGCAAGTCCGTTTTGCCAATAACATGCCAATGTGCCTCGATGGTATCCGCCGATAAATCAGCGCCGCAATCCCATTCGACAAAGTATCCGCCATTGACAAGTTTCGCAAATTCTCCCTGGTCTCGAAGAGTTGCAAACGCCTCATATCCAAGATAGGGGCCAACATCAAAACTGCCAATACGACCATCGTCTGAAACAATGGAAAGCACCCAGTTTGCTTGTGGTCGGAGTTCCGCGATTCTCATTGGTCAAGCCCTCTGATTGGAAATGGCTTCTTGCCGTTCACAGCCAGATCCCAGTCGACAAGTAAATCTTCCTGATGAATCTCGATCCACGCAACGACCAGTTTGTGCTTATTCGGCGGCAGTTCGCCGGCCAGAAGCATTCCGTCAGGAATTGAGTATACCGCCACTTGCCCCTGGTAATCAGCATGAATGTGCGGTAAATGATGTTTTTCCACGTCAAGAAAAAACATCCGAATGAGAATCCCATAAAACATGGAAATTGTTGGCATTCGATCTTTGCTCTCTATCTGTTTAGGTCAGCTGATTCGATAGCGCCATCACGGCGCGCGCGACAACGCCGGGCGCGGCGAAAAGCTTGATACCGTGGCGGCGGTCGGTCATGCGGGAATGTTCGAGGCTCAAGTCAAGTGACAATTTTAGACTGGGTACGATTCAAATTGGCGAATACCGGCGCAATCATCCAATGAATTAGCCATGGAAAAAACACGCCACTACCACGTTCTGTGAAATGCCGAAAACCCAGCATTGGTAAGGGTTTCCAGGCAGATCAATGCGACGATCATCGAAGACCAGACCCACGGCGGCATCATCCATGGCATCGGGCAGGCGCTGGTCGAGGGGATCGCGCTCGATCGGCAAACCGGCTAGGTGCTATCCGGCTCGTTTCTGGATTACGGCATCAGCCGCGCCGACGATCTGCCTTTGTTCTGTGTCGAACACGCGGAGCACCCCACCGCGGGCAACCCGCTGCGCATCAAGGGCGGGGACGAAGGCGGCATCGTCCCCGCGACAGCGGCAGTGAAGAACGCGGTGTGCGACGCGCTGGCGCAGGCGGACGTGGACGTTCGTCCCATGCCGGCGATGCCGGCGGTAGTGTGGGAAAAGGTCCGCGGAATCGGAAATCTCAGCACGAATGCTTGGGGTGTAATGGCGATCTTCACACTGCGTCTACTCGAAGCACAGGGATACCCTATTGAGGATATGAATCTATCGAATAGGCGGGTCGAAAGGTCATTGCTGCCATATAATCTTTGACATTTCAGCACCGCCACGTCTCAACCGGATACGCGCCGCCGCTCATGTGCAGGGGACTGGCCTTTGATGAAGCGGATGTTGCCGCGAGAGACTTTTGACTCGTTGATTGCGCGCCAAACGAGAACCGTAACCATTGGCGTTCTGAAACAGGAAGGCGAGATATTTGATAACAATTGCATTCATCGCGGCATAGTGCGAATGTCAAATTGACTCCCAATGCCTCAAGTGGTACAAGTTTTGAGAGATCGCTCAGGGAGGCACTCTTGTTCAACAAGAATAACGAGAGTCCACGCTGCGCGGTGGACAACTCTGCGCCTTCCAAGATCTGCCCCGAGTCCACTTATAAATCGGGAAAAGTTGTTTAAACAAACCGAGCCACTTCTCTTTCTTCCGGTGCTTCGTCGCCTTCATGCCATGAACATTGAATGCAATCCGTCGCATAGTTTGGAACTGTTTCGGACTCTGCGCCGATTGGCGCGCTTTCTGTTGGTTTTCGGGATGTTGCTCTTTGCGCATTCAGCACCAGCCAGCTTGGACAAACCTGCCTATCCGGTTATTTTCATTCACGGATTTAACAGCAGCGCCGAAGACGCATGGGGGGATTCAGGAAGGTGCTCATACAACCAGATAACGGATGGCAAGATGGCGGTACATTGTCTTTTCTTGACGTGTTTAGGGTGGTGTATCTTGGAGACCAATTAAATCCGGGCGATTTCTATACGCTGAACTTCTCAAACAACCACACCTTAACGTTCTCACAGCAGGGCCATGAATTGCGAAACGCCATCACCGCCGTCCTGCGAGCGAATCCGACCAAGAGCAAAGTGATTCTCGTCGCGCATAGCATGGGGGGGCTTGCGGCACGAGCCTATCTGCAAGGCAAAGCCGACACATTCAGGGAAGACGTTGCGGCGCTCATCACGGTAGGAACACCCCACCAAGGATCGATGGAGGCCAAGAATTGCAATTTGAACGCGGTCGCATGTAGGGCAGCGGGTAAGAACCCAAATTCTGTGGCAATGAATGCCCTTATCCCTAATAAGCCCCGGAAATCCGCGCCAGTGCTTGTTCTACGCCATTTTTATATGGCTTCAGCCGCAGTTGTAAGCTTCTGACGCCCAGCATCCTGGACCGTAAAAAGATCGCGTCACCGAACCACCAATTCAATATTTTTGCCAGTACGAAGCAGTATTGCAACCAGAGTATCAAGCGAGAAGCGTTCTAACTTCAGGTTGCCGAATCGAGCCAGGCATCGTCGCGCGGTAATTTAAGTTTTCGGTGTTCCGCCAGTAGATCGGCGAACGAACGGCCCTGCACGGGCGATATAACGATGCTTCCCGCCTTGACTTCGATTTCGACTTCGCTGCCGGCTGACATTTTTGCGAGTGCAAGGACTTTTTTGGGGATCGGCAGCGAGACGGAACCGTCCCTATTGCGCAGAATTGAAATGGGCATCGTGGTTCCCCAAAGTGATATGAAAATATCGTTTTATACGCTGTTTTTGCGCCGCCGCGCCTTCGGCGATGAGCAGGGCTTGGTCCATGGCGGTAACATCGCAGCTTCTAAAAGCAATTCGAATGCGACATACATGGTCCGACAAAGCATAAAGGCGAAAGCCCGTTCCGCGAGCATTCTCGTGGATGCGGGTCGCGCACCATGATCGGCCGCCTCTCGGGCGTGCTGCTGGAACGCAACCCGCCGCAGATACTGGTGGACGCCAACGGCATCGGCTACGACGTCGAAGTATCGATGAGTACTTTCTACAATCTGCCCGCCACCGGTGAGCGCGTCACGCTCTTCACGCATCTGCTGGTGCGCGAGGATGCGCACCTTCTTTACGGCTTCGCCAGCGAGTCCGAACGCAAGGTATTCCGGCAGCTTTTGAAAATCTCGGGAGTGGGCGCGCGCACCGCGCTCGCGGTGCTGTCGGGGCTTTCCATCGGCGAGCTGATCGAGGCCGTATCCGCGCAGGAGACCGGCCGCCTGGTGAAGATTCCCGGCATCGGCAGAAAGACCGCCGAACGTCTGCTGCTCGAGTTGAAGGACAAGCTGGGCGCGGATCTCGCCCCGGGCGCCGCCGCGCAGCGTGCACGGCCCGCGGCCAGCGACATTCTCAATGCGCTGGCGTCGCTGGGTTACAGCGACAAGGAAGCCCAGGCCGCGGTCAAACTGCTTCCCGAAGGCCTGTCGGTGTCCGATGGCATCCGCCAGGCGCTCAAGTCGTTGGCGAAGGGCTAAGCGGCGGCATGGCCATCGAGACCGATCGCCTGATCTCCGCCGCGCCGGCTTCGGTGCGCGAAGAGGCGCAGGAGCGCGCGCTGCGGCCCAAGACCCTCGCCGAATACGTCGGGCAGGAAAAAATCCGCGGCCAGTTTTCGATCTTTATAGAGGCCGCGCGCAGCCGCAAGGAGGCGCTCGATCACGTGCTTCTTTTCGGTCCGCCGGGGTTGGGCAAGACCACGCTTGCGCACATCATCTCGCGCGAGATGAACGTCAATCTGCGCCAGACTTCCGGGCCGGTTCTGGAGCGGCCCGGCGACCTCGCGGCCATCCTTACCAATCTCGAACCGAACGACGTGCTTTTCATCGACGAGATTCATCGCCTGTCTCCGGTCGTCGAGGAAATCCTCTATCCGGCGCTGGAGGACTATCAGATCGACATCATGATCGGCGAAGGTCCTGGCGCACGCTCGGTCAAGCTCGACCTGCCGCCGTTCACGCTGGTGGGGGCCACCACGCGCGCGGGCATGCTCACCAATCCGCTGCGCGACCGCTTCGGCATCGTGGCGCGGCTGGAGTTTTATACCGCCGAGGAACTGGAGCGCATCATCCAGCGCTCGGCCGCGCTGCTCGAGGTGCGGATGTCCCCCGAGGGCGCCATCGAAATCGCGCGCCGTTCGCGCGGCACGCCGCGCATTTCCAACCGCCTGCTGCGCCGCGTGCGCGATTACGCGCAGGTGCGCGCGCAGGGCTTCATCGACCTGGAGGTGGCGGACGCCGCGTTGCGGATGCTTGATGTCGACCTGATCGGGTTCGATCTCATGGATCGAAAGTTGCTGCTTGCCATCATCGAGAAATTCAGCGGCGGGCCGGTGGGCGTGGACAATCTTGCCGCCGCGATCGGCGAGGAATCCGAAACCATTGAAGACGTGCTCGAACCCTTTCTGATTCAGCAGGGCTATCTGCAGCGCACGCCGCGCGGGCGCATTGCCACGCCGCTGGCATGGCGGCATTTCGGGCTTGCGGTGCCTGGGTCCAGCACCGACGACCTTTTCAAGAGCGGCTAAACTGCTCCATCCATGGGGTAGAATTCGCACGTTTAGGCGTGGACTCCAAAGGAGCATTATTGACCGCTGCCCAGTTCAACTGGAATGTCCGTGTGTACTACGAGGATACGGATACCGCAGGCGTTGTTTATTACGCCAATTACCTGCGTTTTTTCGAACGCGCCCGCACCGAATGGTTGCGCCATCTCGGCCTGAATCAGGAAAAGCTGGCGGCCGAGGAAGGACTGAGATTCGTGGTGCGGCGCGCGACGCTTGATTTTGTCGCTGCCGCCAGGCTGGACGATCTCCTGCAGATCTCGGTTCGAATCCTCAAGCTTGCTAAGGCATCCCTTGAACTGGAGCAGGAGGCAAGCAACCAAGGCAGGCGTATTTGCGCCGCGACCGTGCAGGTGGCCTTCCTTCGCAACGCGGATTTCCGGCCGGTGCCCATCCCGGTGTCCATCAGGGCGAAAATGCAGCCATGAATGTTTCCAGCGACCTGTCGATCCTTTCCCTGATCTGGAACGCCAGCATCATCGTCAAGCTGGTCATGCTGCTGCTGCTGGTGGTTTCGTTCATGTCCTGGTATTTCATATTTCGGAAATGGTTCACGATTCATGCCGCGCGCGCCAAGACCGAACAGTTCGAGCGCGACTTCTGGGGCGGTCAGGACCTCAATGCCCTGTATCAAAGCGCGGTCAATCATCGTCATTCGACCGGCAGCCTCGAGCGGATTTTTGAGGCGGGCTTTCGCGAATTCGCCAAGCTCAAACCGCAGAAGGGCGCCGATCCCGCGGCGATGGTCGACGGCGCGCGCCGCGCCATGCGCGCCACCTATCAGCGTGAGATGGACAATCTCGAAGCGCACCTTTCGTTTCTTGCCTCGGTGGCCTCGGTGAGCCCGTACGTGGGTTTGCTGGGCACGGTATGGGGCATCATGCATTCCTTCCG
>MEQV01000049.1:14771-29688 GCA_001770355.1 Betaproteobacteria bacterium RIFCSPLOWO2_02_FULL_62_17 | reverse complement strand
TTCGCGCGGCAGGCCCGAGGGCCCCATCATGCCGATCCAGGTATTGACCGCGATATCGACGCCTGCTTCGGAAATCGTAGGCAGGTCAGGTGCGAATATGGAGCGTTGCCTCCCGGTGGTGGCAAGGGCACGCATCTTGCCGCCCTTGGCCTGCGCCAGTCCGACCCCGACTGCAAAGGTCGCGACGTTTACCTCACCCGCTGCGACTGCTGCCAGACCCTGGAGAAAATTCTTGTAGGGTACGTTGAGAAAGGCAATACCTTTCTCGCGGCGCAGATATTCCACATAGATATTGGTGCCGCTTCCGGGACCCGCGGTGGCGAAGGTCAGGGAATTCGGCTTTGCCCTGGCCATGTCGAAAAGTTCCTGAATATTGCGCGCCGCTGATCCGGCGTTGACCAGCACCGCCGAATTCAAGGAGCCGAGAAAGATAATTGGAGCAAATTCCCTCGGCTCATAGGGCAGCTTGGCGAACAGCAGGGGGTTCAGCGACTGCGCGAAGGAATCGCTGGTGCATAGCGTGTGCCCGTCGGGCGCGGCATGGGCGCAGGCCTCGGCCAGCGGAATGAAACTGCCCCCGGTGCGGTTCTCGATGACGATGCTTTGCCCCAGCGCTTGACCCAGCGGCACCGACAGCCCGCGCATGGCGATGTCGTAAGGACCGCCGGCGGTCGAGGTGATAATGCGGATGGCTTTGGACGAATAGGCGGGCTGCGGCAACGCGGTTGCGGCATTCAGCGCCGCGGCAAGCCCTAGCGCGACCGCTGTGATCCGTCGTTCTCCATGTGTCATGAGAATCTCCGTAAGCATTATTCCGTTGTCAGTTCCGGCAGGTCATCGAACGACGCCACGTTCATGGCGTGCAGCCGGTGATACAGACCGCCCAGCGCGAGCAGTTCCCGGTGCGTGCCCTGCTCCACGATGCGGCCCTCCTGCAGCACGATAATGCGGTCGGCGCCGCGTATGGTGGCGAGGCGATGCGCGATGATGAGGCCGGTGCGGCCCACCAGGGTCTTCTCCAGCGCCGTCTGGATCTGGCGTTCGGTGAAGCTGTCGACGCTGGCCGTGGCTTCGTCAAGGATCAGTATCCCGGCATCGACGACGATGGCGCGGGCAAACGACAGCAGTTGGCGCTGGCCGATGGAAAGATTCACCCCGCGCTGCCCCAGCACCGTGTCATAGCCCTGCGGCAGGCGCGCGATGAAATCGTGCGCTCCCACGGCGCGCGCCGCCCGCTCCACCGCTTCGCGGCTGGTGGATTCTTCGCGATAGCGGATGTTGTCGATGACGCTGCCGGTAAACAGGAAGGGCTCCTGCAACACCATCGCGATATGGCGGCCGAGCGACTCCTGTTGCAGATCGCGCACGTCCTTGCCGCCGATCAGCACCTGCCCTTCCCAGATGTCGTAGAAACGGTGCAGCAGCGCCATGGTGGAGGTCTTGCCTGAACCGGTCGGCCCCACCAGCGCCACGGTCTCGCCGGGTGCCACGCTGAAACTCACGTTTTTCAGGATCGGCAGCCCCGGCACATAGCCGAAGGTGACGTTGCGAAACTCCACCGCGCCATCTCCTGCACCGCGGACCTTCATCAGGTCGATGGCTTCAGGCTTGTCCTGAACCTCCACCGGCACGTCCAGCACTTCGAAGATGCGCTGTCCCGAGGCCATCGCCTGCTGCATCACGCTGTATTGCATGGTGAGCGATCGTATCGGGTCGAAGAAACGCTGCACATAGAACAGGAACGCCACCACCACGCCGATTTCAAGCGTGCCTTCCAGCACTCGGTTGCCGCCCACCATGATGACGATCGCCATGGCGGCGCCGGTGAGCGTATCCACGGTGGGCACCATCACCTGCGCCAGGCGCGTGGCGCGCAGATGGGTGCGGAGGTTTTCCGCGGCTTTTTCACGGAACGCGTCGAAATTGAAGCCTTCGCGCGTCATCTCCTGCACCGTGCGCACGCCGTTGATGTTCTCGGCGAGCGCGCTGTTGACGATCGAGGAGGTTTCCCTGGCACGCACGAATGCGCGCTTGGCCGCGGGCAGCCAGATCGCGCGCACCAGCACCAGAATCGGCACCACCGACAGCGTCAAGAGGCCCAACTCCAGATCCATGGCGAGCAGCACGAAAATAATGCCGATCAACAGCGCCAGATCGCCGATCGCGAATATGGAAGATTCGAGAAACTCCTGCAGCGATCCCACATCGCCCTGCAGGCGCGACATCAACTGGCCCACCTGGGTGCGGTCCATGAAGGAAAGCGAGACCCGCTGCAGGTGTCCGTACATGGCGCGCCGCAGGTCGATCAGCACGCGTTCGGCGGTGACCGCCACCCAGATCTGCTGGCAGTAGTTGGAGGCGTAATTGACCAGCACCACGGCAAAAAAAACGGCCACGGCCAGGCCCAGCAGGTGCACGGCGCCGGCGCGCGCGGATTCCGCGGCGCCGCCCGCCGTCGCGGCCGGCAGCGCCGTGTCGATGACGTAGCGGATCACCAGCGGCACCGCAATCTGCGTCAGCGTGAAAATCAGCACCGCGACGATCGAGATCACGATCATGAAGCGATAGGGACGCAGAAAACCGAAGAACCGCATCAGCACCCGCGGATCGACCGACTTGGCGAAGATCTCCTCGCCCCCGCGCGCGCCAAGCTTCTTGGGCGCTGCGGCAGCGGGCCTGATGGGGGCGCTATCGGGCATGCGCGTTCTCCCGGGCCGCACCCATCTGCAGATCGAACAGCCGGCGGTAGCGACCAAAATGCGGGCCATCCTGAGCCAGCAGTTCAAGGTGCGTACCGCGCTCCACGATGCGCCCGTCCTCCAGGAACAGGATTTCATCGGCGTGCATCAGCGAGGACAGGCGGTGCGAAATGATGATGGTGGCGCGGCTGCGGTTGAGTTCCTTCAGCGCCTCGCGGATTCGCAGCTCCGTGCCGGCATCGATGGCGGCGGTGGAATCGTCGAACACGATGACTCGCGGCGCAAGCAGCACGCTGCGCGCGATCGACAGGCGCTGGCGCTGCCCGCCGGAAAGCGACAAACCGCGCTCCCCTACCAGGGTGTCGTAGCCCTCGGGCAAGCCGGCGACATAAGCGTGCAGTTGCGCGGTGTCCGCGGCCTCGACCACGCGGTCGTCCTCGGCGCCGGGCTCGCCGTAGGAGACGTTGTCGCGCACTTCGGTCTTGAACAAAAAGGTGTCCTGCTGCACCACGCCCACCTGCGCGCGCAACGAGTCGAGCGTCACCTCGCGGATGTCCTGCCCGTCGATGGTGATGCGCCCGCCGGTGACATCGTAAAAACGCGGAATCAGGTGCGCGATGGTGGATTTGCCGCTGCCCGGCGGGCCGACGATTCCCAGTGTCTGTCCCGCCTTGACGGCAAAGGAAATGCCCTCCACCGTGTGCTCGCTGGCGAAGCCCTGATAGGAAAAGGATACGTTCTCGAAGGCGAGCGCGGCTTCGCTGATTTTGAGTTGCGGCGCCCCGTCCCGGTCGCGAATGGCAGGCTCCAGATCGAGGATCTCGAACATGCGCGCACCCGACACCGAGGCGCGCGCATAGCCGTTGATCACCATGCCCACCTGGCGCACCGGCATCTGCAGAACCGTCATGAACACCAGGAACTGGGTGAGCTCGCCGATGGTGATCTGCCCGTCGATCACCCGCAGTCCGCCAAACCACAGCACCAGGCCCATGGCGACGAAGTAGGAAAACGTCATCATCGAGGTGTTGAAGTAGCGCACGCGCACCATGTTGATGGCGGGCTCCAGAGTGCGCCGCTGCCAGTCGTCAAATTTCTTCATTTCGTGCCTCTGCGCGGAAAAGGCGCGCACCACGCGGATGCCCGCGAGGTTCTCTTCCATGATGCGCGTGAGCACGCTCATCCTCTCCTGGAATTCGCGCCACAGCGCGCGCACCTTGAGGCGGAATACCACGCCGCGCCACAATGCAAACGGCACGAAGCTCACGCACAGGAAGCCCAGGATCAGATCCTGCCCCATGTACAGGTACGCGCCCAGCCCGATCAGCACCGCCAGTTGGAACAGGCGCATGATTCCCGTTTCGATAAAGCGCCGCACCCCTTCGATATCGAGCATGCCGCGGGTGATCAGGTCCCCGGAGTGAATGCGGTCGTGATAGCCAAACGACAGGCGCTGCAGCTTCTCGAAGAAAGACAGCCGCAATTCATAGCCGAAGCTCTGGCCGATCGACTCGGCCAGATAATTGTGCGCGAGCGTGAAAATGCCGCGCATGACGGCGGTGCCCAGCACCAGCAGCGCCGAAGCGATGAGCGCGGACTTCGCAGCCGCAATCGCCGCAGCATCGGCGCCGCCCGCCACGGCCAGCATCGATGCCGCATGGTCGATGGCAGCGCCGAGAAAGCGCGGAATCAACAATTGAAATATCGCCGCGCCGATTACCGCAAGCACCGCGGCAGGAAATCGCACCCGGTAAGCAAGCGCCATGCGCAGCACCCGCCACAGCGCGTTGACGCCGCGACGGTAATCGCCGTTGAGCGAGGGCACCAGCGTGTCGGTGCCGGCGGGAATGGCGTCTGCAGGCGTGCTCAAGATCGCATCCGTTCAGGCCTCGCGCAGCGCCAGCAGCGGCGGATGGTTCAGCGCGGCGCGCGCCCCGGCCCTGGCGTTCCAGGCGACGCAGGCCAGGCCCGCCAGCGGGCCCGCCAGCCATACCCAGGCATTCATCTGGTAGGGGAACTGGAACACGAAGCGGGCAATGCTCCAGCCGATGGCGCCCGCCCCGGCCGCCGCCAGCAATCCGGATAACAGGCCCAGCACCAGGAACTCGGCGCGCTGCGCGGCAAGGATCTGATTGCGCGAGGCGCCCAGTGCGCGCATCAGCGCGGCTTCCTGCGCGCGCTCGTCCTGGGTGGCGAGCAGCGCGGAATACAGCACCAGCACGCCCGCTGCGAGCGCGAACAGGAACACGAAACGCACCGCCTGTACCACCTGGTCGATGATCAGTTGCGCCTGGCGCAGAATGGCGCTCATATCCACCAGCGTGAGGTTTGGAAAACGCTGCGATATGGAGTTCGCGAACTTCAGGCGCCCTTCAGGCAGATGGAACGCCGAAATGTAGCTCGCCGGCGCGTCCGCCAGCAGCGGCGGCGTGGCTATGACGAAGAAATTGACCCGCATGGAGTCCCAGTCGAGCTTGCGGATGCTGGTGATCGGCGCGCTGAAATTGCGTCCGGCCACCTGCCAGGTGAGCGTGTCGCCCAGTTGCCAGCCCAGGCGCCGCGCCATGCCCTCCTCGACCGACAGGGCGCCGCCGCGCCGGTCCGCCGCGGAAAACCAGGCGCCGGCTACCACCGTGTTGTATTGCTGCTGAACATCCATATATGACAAGTTGAACTCACGCTCAACCGTGCGCCGCTCGTGCTCGTTAAAGGCATTGACATCCACCTGCCTGCCGTTGTGCGCCACATAGCGCCCGCGCACCATGGGATAGATGGCGGGCGCGGCAATCCCCTCGGCCCGGAACATTGCGCCGATATCCTCCACCTGCCCCGCCTGAATATTGACGATGAAACGATTGGGCGCGTCGGGGGGGATTTTGCGTTTCCAGGTGGAGATCAGGTCATCGAGAGTGAAGCTCAGCATCAGCACCGCCGTCAGGCCCAGCGCCAGGGCGAGAATTTGTATGGTGTTGGCGCGCGCGTGGCGCTTGAGGTTCGCCATGCCGTAGCGCCAGGTAATGCCCGCGCCGCGGCCGGCGCGGCCGGCAAACCTGAGACCGGCGTAGCCGATGCCGCCAAACAGCGCAAAGGCGGCGGCGAATCCGGCCAGCACCACCAGGCCGAGCCGCACGCTGCCTGCCTGCCACACCAGCAGCGCCCCAATGACCGCCAGCCCCGATGCCCAGGCAAGCAGCGCGCCTTCCCCGGGCGCGCCCAGTTCGCGCCGCAGCACCCGCAATGCCGGCACGTTCTTCAATTGCAGCAAAGGCGGCAACGCGAACCCGAGCAGCAGCGCCATGCCGACCAGAATGCCCTGCACGGCCGGCAGCGGCGAAGGCGCGGGCATATCGGTGCCGACGAACTGCGCGACGAACGCCGCAATCACGAACTGCGCGAAGAAGCCAAGCACACAACCCGCCGCGCTCGCGGCCGCGCCGAGCATGATGAACTCGCAGGCGGAAAGCGCCAGCAGGCGCGCCTGCGTGGCGCCGAAACACCGCATCACCGCGAAACCATCCAGGTGCCGCGCGGTGTAGCGCCGCGTCGACAAAGATATCGCGACCGCCGCGAGGATCACCGCCAGGAGCGCCGTCAAGCCGACGAATTGTTCGCCGCGTTCGATGGAATTGCGCACGTTGGGGCTGGCGTTCTCAAGGTTCTGCAGGGACTCACCGCGCGCCAGGCGCGGTTTCACCCAGGCTTCGAACTGCTTCACGGCTTGAGGCTCGCCCGCGGCCAGAAGGTTGTAGCGAATGCGGCTGCCGGGCTGCACCAGCCCGGTGGCGGCGACGTCCTCGATGCGCATCAGCAGCCGCGGCGCGATATTGAAAAACGAGGCATTGCGGTCCGGTTCCAGCGTGAGTATCGCGCCAATGCGCAGGCTCGACTCGCCCAGCTGCAGCGACTCGCCCACTTTGCGCTCGAGCGCCAGCGCGAGGCGTTCGTCCACCCATACCGAACCGCGCTCGGGGACCGCTGCAGTCGCTTCATCCGCCGTGTTGAGCGCCGTTGCGATGCGCAGCCTGCCGCGCAGCGGATAGCCTTCGGAAACCGCTTTCACGCCGCTTAACTGGGAGGCGGATTCGCTTCGCGCCATGCTGACAAAACTCATGAGTTCCGCGAACGCCAGGCTGCTTTGCCGGATCTGCGCGGGGATTTCCGGCGGCCAGGCATGGTCCGCGTCCAGCAACACGTCGGCGCCCAGCAGCTGGTGCGCATCGCGAAGGATTCCCTGGCGAATGCGGTCGGCGAAAAACCCGACACTGGTGACGCTGGTCACCGCGACCACCAGCGCCAGCGCCAGCACCCGCAGTTCTCCGGCACGCCAGTCGCGCGCGAGCATGCGCAGCGCCAACTTGAAGGGGGTCAGGTCTTGCATTGCAGTATCGGCGACCAGGATTGCTTTGCTATTCACTAAGCTCGCTCCACCCGTTCCCAATAGATGCGCTCCACCGCGCCATTTTCGTCGGGCTGTGTGGTCAGGATCAGCAGCTTGCCCTCGAATTTGTAGTCGCGCACATTGGTCCCGCCGACCCAGTTCGGAAAGAACGACACGTCGATATGGTGGCAGACCTTGTCGCCCATGACCTCATAGCGCCCCGCGTAGGCCACCACGCCCTTCGCCGCGGCGATCAGATCCGCGTCGGAGGCCTCGGTAATGTGCTTGCAGGCCAGGCGCTTGCGATCCGGCGGCGTGGAAACCACGATCACCAGTCCTTCGGCGGTGTAGACAATGCGCGCCGGCCGCTCGCCGGCGGGATCGCGCAGATGCGTGACCTTGCCGTGGCGGTCCACCTGCTCGTGCCCCTTGCCCTTGTAGGTTCCTACGAAATCACCGGCATTCATGCTCACGCCTCCTGTTTTCCAGCGGTTCTAGAGATTGATACCGTCCCGGCTGGACACTATTCTTCCTGCCCTCAGGCGGATGATCCTGCCGCAGCGCCGCGCCAGCGCTTCATCGTGCGTCACCAGCACCAGCGTGGTCCCCGCCTCGGCGTTCAATTCAAACAGCAGATCAATGACGGCCGCGCCGGTGGCCGCGTCCAGGTTGCCGGTCGGTTCATCGGCGAGCAGCAGCTTGGGCTTCACGACGAAGGCGCGCGCCAGCGCCACGCGCTGTTGCTCGCCCCCCGAAAGATATTTCGGGTAATGGCGCAGGCGCTCGCCCAGGCCCACGCGCCGCAGCATTGCGGTGGCGGACTCCTCCGCCCCGGCGGTTCCCGCGAGCTCGAGTGGCAGCATGACGTTTTCCCGGGCATTGAGCGCCGGCAACAATTGAAACGACTGAAACACAAATCCCAGCACTCGCGCGCGCAGCAAGGCGCGGCCATCCTCATCCAAAGCGAACAGATCATTGCCGTCGATTTCGATATTGCCGGTGGTGGGAACGTCCAGGCCCGCCAGCAGTCCAAGCAGGGTGGATTTGCCCGATCCTGACGCGCCGACGATGGCAATGGCTTCGCCGGGCATGATTTCGATGTCAATATCCTGCAGAATCTCAAGCTGCGAAGCCGCCCCAGCGTCAAGCGGGGCGGCCAGCGGCACCACTTTGGATAATCCCCTGGAACGGATGATTGGCGACATGAAATCCCTGGTAATGAAGCTTTGCCCAGTCATGGGCCCTTCCGTCATTGGCTTTGCCACATTCAGCCTAGTAGTATTTCTCGCTTTGGTTCCCGGTCACGCCCTCGCCGCCGGCGTGGTGCTGGTATTCGGTGACAGCCTGTCCTCCGCCTACGGAATCAGCCAGAAGGAAGGCTGGGTGACATTGCTGCAGGAAAGGCTGCGCGGGAACGGACTCGATTATACCGTTGTCAATCAAAGCATCGCCGGCGAAACCACCAGCGGCGGCGCCACCCGCATCAAAGCCGTCATCGCGCAGGCAAAACCCGCCGTCACTATCATCGCGCTGGGCGGCAACGACGGTCTGCGCGGCTTGCCAGTCAGGCAGATGCGCGACAACCTGGCGCAGATCGTGCGCACAGTGAAGGGCGCGGGCGGCAAGGTGCTGCTGGTGGGGATGAAAATGCCTCCCAATTATGGCGCGGCGTATACGCGCGAGTTCGAAACCGCCTTCGCGGAACTGGCCAAGCAGCAGCGCGTGGCAGTGGTTCCCTTTCTGCTGGAAGGTACCGATAACCGGCGCGAGCTGTTCCAGCCGGACAACATCCACCCTACCGCCGGCGCACAGCCGATGATCCTCGAAACCGTTTGGAAGCGGCTGCGGCCGCTGTTGTGACGCGGGCGCGAACCGCAGTCTGCTCAGGAGGCGGCCGGGTTCAAGTCGGCGCCGGCATCGGGAGCCGGCCACCACGGCCGAGAAAACGCTTATCTGCTAGACTCGTTGGTCAAATCCAGGAGGATGGAGCACTTATGTATCACGATATATTGGTGCCGACGGATGGTTCCAAGCTGTCTGAAAAGGCGGTGGAAACCGGGGCAAAGTTTGCAAAAACCTTCGCTGCCAAGCTCCACATCCTGCACGTCAGACCCCCGCTGGATCGCGTCATCTACTCGGAGGGGGCTGCGACCATCTACCTGCCAAAAGAGCAGGTTCGCAAGCAAATCGCGGACGAAGAGTGGCAGCTGCTCACCGCCGCCGGCGAGGTCGCAAAAGCCTGCGGCATCAGCGCCGAAACCGAATACGTGTTGAGCCAGTCGCCTTACGAAGCGATAATTCGCGTGGCGCAGGAGAGAAAATGCGACCTGATCGTCATGGCCTCACACGGGCGCAAGGGAATTTCGGGGCTGATACTCGGCAGCGAAACGCAGAAGGTCCTGACACACACAGACATTCCGGTATTCGTGATCAGATGAGCGGCTGATCCCTCGAGAAACCGCAACCGGTTTATCTGGGGGGTCCGACAAGCGATTCTTCCGTGCCGCGCCCTGCCGATGCGCGGGGCCAGCCGCTGCTCCGCTTAGGCCGCCTTCTTGGCCGCCGGCTGCACTTCCGAGTTGGTCAGGAAAATCTCCGGCACCTCCGGTCCCCACAAGTAAAGCGAATCCTCGGGCGGCCAGTCGTTGGTGTCCCAGATTTCGCCTTTGGGAATGTAATCGATATCCGCCGAATACTCCGCGAACGAGCCCCACGGGTCCTGCACGTAGTGAAAATAATTGGACCCGAGCACGTGCCGGCCGGTGCCCCAACCGGCCTTGAAGCCGGCTTTCTCCATCTGGTCCGCGCCCTGGCCGACCTCATCGATGCCGGGCACATCCCAGGAGCAATGGTGCCAGCCCCTGGCCTCGCTCTTGGCGAAGGCGACCATGTGGTGGTCGCTGCCATAACGGCCATGAGTAAAGGCAATCAGGTCCTCTGCGCGATCCGACAGGCGCAGGCCGACCACGGTTTCGAAAAACTCCACCTGGCGCGGCACATCCGGCGTAAACAGCAGCACGTGCGACAGGCGTCGCGGGTGAATCTTGCCGTATGAGGAGCGTCCCAACACCGCGCGCTCGTTGCCCACGGCATTCCTGAAAGTGGCCGGGCGCTTGCTGTCCGGCATGGTCTTCGCGCCGACGCGCACCTGGATGAGATTGCCGTCTGCGTCGTGCAGCCAGAAGCCTTCCTTGCTGCCGTGCGGATATGGCTGCGCGAACGTGGCGCCCGCGGCCTTGGCCTGCTCGCGCAAAGGCTCAAGATCCGCTTCGTAACAGTTGAGCGCCAGGTAGGCCAGGCGCTTGTTAGCGCCCTTGAACATACGCCCCCAGCGGTGCGGTGTTTCCGAGGCATAGAGTTCCAGCCCCTCGGGTTTCTCGTCGACGCGCAGGCCGAAACTGTCGAAGAAGTACTTGCCTTGGGCAAGATCGGGAATCTCAAGCGCGAAATGGTCGATCGAATGCACGCCGAAACGACCCTGCCTGGACTGGTATTTGGACATTAAGCCTCCCCTTGACCCTTTGTGTGCTTTTAATTTACACCAATTCAAGAAAGCGGAACTTGCCGCAAAGGCAGATGCCGCGCGGCTCTGCGGAAGCGAGCTTCAAGCGGCCTGGCGCGGGCTTTGCCCACGCCAATGGATTGCTCGCCCCGCGCGGCTATTCGGGCCAGCATGACCTGAGGCGTGCCAAGTTCTTTTAGAATGGCGTGCGACAGATCGCAGCCCGCGCCGCGGGATTCGGTTGATCTGATAACGCACGCCTGGGATGCACGCCCCTTGAAGCACGACAATATGGTGACCATCGCGCGGATGGACGAATTCGATGAAATCATCGACGTGCGCTCCGGCAGCGAATTTCTCCAGGATCACCTTCCCGGCGCGGGCAACCATCCGGTGCTCGATGACGAAGAGCGCGCCCGTGTCGGCACGCTTTACAAGCAGGTTTCTCCGTTCGATGCGCGCAAGCTGGGCGCCGTGCTTGTCGCGCGCAATATTGCGCGGCACATCGAGAGCAGTTTCGCCGACCGGCCGCGCGACTGGCATCCGCTGGTCTACTGCTGGCGCGGCGGACAGCGTTCGGGCGCGATGGCGCACGTGCTGCGCGATATCGGCTGGCGCGTCGCGACACTGGAGAGCGGCTATCAGAGCTACCGGCGCGGAGTGCTTGCACAGCTTGAAATCCTGCCCGGCAGGTTCACTTTCCAGGTGCTGTGTGGCGCCACCGGCAGCGGCAAGAGCCGCTTCCTTGAGGCGCTGGCGGCGCACGGCGCGCAGGTGCTGGATCTGGAGCAGATTGCGCGCCACCGCGGCTCGGTGCTGGGATCCTGGCCCGGTGAGGCGCAACCGAGCCAGAAATGGTTCGAGAGCCAGGTATGGAATACTTTGCGTAAATTCGACCCCGCGCATCCGGTTTGGATTGAATCGGAGAGCCGCAAGATCGGCAGCATCCAGGTGCCCACCGCGCTGCTCGGGAGCATGCGCGCCTCAAGCTGCCTGCGCGTCGAGCCGCCGATCGATGAACGGGTACGTTTCCTGGTCGGCGAATATGCCCACATGCTCACCGAACCGGCCGTGCTCAAGGACCGCTTGAGCCAGCTTGCCGCCCTGCAATCGCGTGAAGTGATGGCGCGCTGGACGGCACTGATCGATGCGCGTGCCTGGGAAGTGCTGGTGCGCGATCTTCTTGAAAACCACTATGACCCGCTCTACCGGCGCTCGATGGCGAAAAGTTATCCAAGCATCGATTTCTCGCCGGTGCTGCGGCCGCGGCGGCTGGACCCCGGCAGCATCGCCGCCCATGCCCTTGAGCTACTCGATGGCAAGCAGCCGGCGGCATTGCCGGCAAACGCGTAGACCGTGGTTCGATATGCCGAGCGTAGAATCCAGATTTTCGGATCGGGGGGGAGCAAACATGACGACGATGACATGCAGCGTGAAATTAGCTATGGGTGCAAGTCTTTTGGCGGGAATTGTCTTTGCCACCACGGCGCAATCCCAGGCTTATCCAACCAAGCCGGTGCGCGTGATCACCCAGTTCGGCCCCGGGTCAAGCGGCGACACGCTGGTCAGGACTATTGCGCAACCGCTGTCTGATCTATTGGGTCAACCGGTTGTGGTGGAAAACATGGCCGGCGCGGGCGGCGTATTGGCGGCCCAGCAGGTGGCGCGCGCCGCGCCTGATGGATACACCCTTATGGCCGGCACCTCGTCCACGCAGGTGATCCGCCGCTTCATGTCCAGGACCATGCCGTTCGATCCCGAAAAAGATTTCACGCCAATCTCGCAATTGATTCAATCGATCACTACCATCGTGGTATCCCCTTCCCTGCCGGTGAACAACCTCAAGGGATTGATCGATTACGCCAAGGCAAATCCCGGAAAGATTGCCTATGGCACATCCGGAATCGGCAGCGAGCACCACTTGTCGGGCGAACAGATCGCACAGATTACCGGCGCGCAGATGGTGCACGTGCCCTACAAGGCAAGCGTGCAGGCATTGATGGATGTGGCGAGCGGGCGCCTGCCGATGGCATTCAGCATTCTCTCGGTGGCGATGCCTCAGGTGAAGGCCGGCAAGGTGAAAATGATCGCGGTAGTTCGCGAGAAGCGCTCGGAACGAATACCCGAAATTCCGGCGCTGCCGGAGGTTGTGCAGGGATTCGAGCCGCCCCCCAGTTGGACCGGATTGCTTGGCCCGGCAAACCTGCCGGCGCCGATTCTGGCGCGCATAAGTGCCGACACCATCAAGGCACTCGCCCTGCCTGATACGCGCAAGAAGCTCGATGCGCAGAGCCTGGATATCGTCGGCAGCACGCCGGAGGCATTTGCCGCGCAGATCCGTCGTCAGACCGAACTGGTCGCAAAAATAGTCAAGGGCGCAGGCATTCAGCCCTCGGATTAGAGCGCCTGACAGAATTGCCGCACGGCGCGATGATTGCAGTACGCGAAGCCGCTTCCTTTTCACAGACCACCATCACGGAGCGTCATAGTGCGTCGTGCAGCCGGCCGTACCCTGCCCGGTCTGTTCAAAGCAGCCCTCGTCATCGGCATTCTTGCGGTGGCCCTGCTGGCTTTGCTGGTTGCGTGGTGGATTGCCCTGCTGTTTGTCGGCACGTGGCTCCTGGTCAGGGGAGTGCGCCGGCTATTGCAGGGCAGCCAACCGGCGGCGCGGGCGGGCGCGACCACCATCGACGGTGAATACCGGGTCGAACACGGTACCGGGCCTTCAGCCCCCCTCACGCTACATGAGCCAGGCGGCGGCCACCCAAAGGATTGAGACACCCGCGGCACCGCGGGGTGCAGCAACGTGTTGACCGCGATATCATGCGCGTCCCGGTCATGGATCGCGCGCAAACTGCACAATCATCATGACCTTTCACGCCGGGTAACAGCGGCATCACCAGCGGAGCATGCACACATGAATGGCAAGATCGCGTTTGAAGAACACTGGAGCCTTCTGGAAACCCTCGAGGATGCGCGCGGGTTCGTCGGCGGATCATCGCATTGGGACACCTTCCAGCGCCAGATTCTCGACCTGGGCGACCTGCGCCTGGCCGAAATGGATAAGAACGGCATTGAATTTACGATAGTGTCGCTGAATTCGCCGGCAGTTCAGGCCGTCGTGGATACCAAGAAAGCGATCGAACTCTCCAAGCGTGCCAACGACAAGCTGGCCGAGCTGGTGGCAAAGCGCCCGGACCGCTTCGCGGGCTTCGCCGCCCTGCCGATGCAGGACCCCGATGCCGCCGCGGCCGAGCTCACCCGCTGCGTCAAGGATTTCGGTTTCAAGGGTGCATTGGTAAACGGTTTCACCCAGAAGGACGTGCCCGATTCCGGCATCTATTACGACATCCCCGAGTACCGCGGCTTCTGGGGGCAGGTGTCCAAGCTGGATGTGCCTTTCTATCTTCATCCTCGCTCGCAGATCAAAAGCCGCGCCGTGGAGTACGAAGGCCATCCCTGGCTGATGAGTTCGCCCTGGGGTTTCGCGGCCGACACCGCGCTGCACTCGCTGCGCCTGTGCGGTTCGGGGCTGTTCGACGACTATCCCAAGCTGAAAATCATCATCGGACACATGGGCGAAGGCATTCCCTACAATTTGTGGCGCATCGATGCGCGCATGCGTTTCAGCCCGCGCGGGTACACCGGCAAGCGTTACCTGGGCGAGTACTTCCTGGACAATTTCTATATCACCACCAGCGGCAACTTCAGTACACCGACCTTCCAGTGCGCGCTGACAGTGGTGGGCATCGACCGCATGTTGTTCTCGGTCGACTACCCCTTTGAGGACACCAGGGATGCCGCCTCCTGGTTCGACAGCATGCAGATGGCGGAATCCGACAAGCTGAAAATCGCGCGCAGCAACGCGATCAAGCTTTTCAAGCTCAATTTGAAGTAAACTCCAAAAAGAGCTGCATTCGCCGTATCAGAGGCCGTAAAGGCCGGGGAAAGACGCCTATGAAGCGTAGAGCCGCACCGCTGATTGGCTTGTGCCTGTTGCCTTTCTCATTGGCTGCCGGCGGCGAAGGGGCTGCCACGCTGGCCGAGTTCTCGCGCACCGGCGACCTGATCTGCGATATGCGCATCAGCGGGTCGCCGCCGCGCAGCGGACAGCCACGCTCCGACCTGATGCTGATCGTCGACGAGGTCGACGCCAAGGCCGGTGCGGCGCGCGTCGTTTCCAGCCGCACTACCGGTGGGCGCGGGGTGCGCGTCTATTCGGGCGAGACCGGCGTGCACCTGGTGGAGGACATCAACGATAGCGTGAAGGTCACCACCTTGCTCGGCTGCGAGTTGCATTCACGCGGCGGGCGCTGCCTGCGCTACGCCGCTGTGATG
>MEQV01000049.1:14542-14728 GCA_001770355.1 Betaproteobacteria bacterium RIFCSPLOWO2_02_FULL_62_17 | reverse complement strand
CCTTTCGCCGCCTGCCCGGCACCTCCTACGCCGGCACCTGCGAAGCCTGGAAAATGGATGGCGTGCGCACCGCTGGTTGAGACCGCCGGCGCACAAATCTCGCGCCGGCTGTTGGAAGCAGCGCGGCGAGATCTTGGCCGCGCGATCCTGGAAAAGACCGCCGGCGCATAAATCTCGCGCCGGCTG
>MEQV01000049.1:6682-14531 GCA_001770355.1 Betaproteobacteria bacterium RIFCSPLOWO2_02_FULL_62_17 | reverse complement strand
ATCTTGGCCGCGCGATCCTGGAAAAGACCGCCGGCGCATAAATCTCGCGCCGGCTGTTGGAAGCAGCGCGGCGAGATCTTGGCCGCGCGATCCTACAAGCCACCCAGCACCTTGAGGTGCGCCACGACGCTCCTGCCCAGCGCCGAGAGCGCATAGCCCCCCTCCAGCACTGACACGATGCGGCCCTGGCTATGGCGCGCGGCGACCTCCACGATGCGCTGCGTGACCCAGGCGTAGTCGGCTTCGACGAAGCGCAGGCCGCCCATCTCGTCCTCGGCGTGGGCATCAAATCCCGCCGAGATGAAGATCATCTCCGGGCAAAATGCCTCCAGCACCGGCAACCAGCGTGTATTCACCGCCTGGCGCAACGCCTCGCCGCCCGAACCCGCGCGCAAGGGCACATTGGTCATATTGAAAGCCGCGGCCTCCGTCCCGCTGTAGGGATAGTAGGGATGCTGAAAGATACTTACCATGACGGCGCGCTCGTCGCCGCTGAAGACGTCTTCGGTGCCATTGCCGTGGTGCACGTCGAAATCCACCAGCGCGACACGCTCAAGGCCATGCTGCTCCAGAGCGTGCATAGCCGCGATCGCCACATTATTGAACAGGCAAAAACCCATGGCACGGTCACGCGTGGCGTGGTGCCCTGGCGGCCTGACGCTGCAAAATGCCGCCTGAGCGCCTCCCGAGGCGACCAGATCCGTGGCCAGCACCGCGGCGCCCGCCGCGCGCATGGCCGCGGCGAACGAATCCGGGCACATCGCGGTGTCCGGATCAAGGTGCACGATGCCTTCCTCGGGCGAAGCGTCGCGGATCGCCTGGAAATATTCCCCGGGATGCACCCGCGTGACCTGCTCCGCGGTCGCCAGCGGCGCCTGGTGGTGCTGCAGCAGTCCGGAAATGCCGGAACTCAGCAACTGGTCATCGATCGCGCCAATCCGTTGCGGACACTCGGGATGATGCCGGCCCATTTCATGTTTGAGGCAATCCGGGTGCGAGATGTATGCGATCGTCATTGCGGCTAAAGTGCATCCATTCAGTGGATAATGCAGTATAAACTCGCGCGTTCACAAGAGGTTAAGAGCAGAGGTTAAACGCGCTTATGGCAGTTGCTTCGTTACAGCGGGTTATTCAGCAGTCCAGCAAGGTCATCCTCGGCAAGGAGGGGCAGATTCGCCTTGCTCTTGCCTGCATACTGGCCAGGGGCCATCTGCTCATTGAAGACCTGCCCGGAGTCGGAAAAACCATGCTGGCACATGTGCTGGCGCGATTGCTGGGCCTGAATTTCAATCGCATTCAGTTCACCAGCGACATGCTGCCGGCTGACATCATCGGCGTCTCGGTGTATGAGCGCGATTCGGCCAAGTTCAAATTCCATCCCGGGCCGATTTTCGCGCAACTGATCCTTGCCGACGAAGTCAATCGTGCCACGCCCAAGACGCAATCAGCCTTGCTCGAAGCAATGGAAGAGCATCAGGTCACAGCCGAGGGTGAGACACGCAAGCTTCCGGAACCGTTTTTCGTCATAGCGACGCAGAACCCCTCCAATCAGGTCGGCACCTTTGCACTGCCGGAATCGCAACTGGATCGCTTCCTGATGCGTATCGATCTGGGGTATCCGGATCACGATGCCGAGCGCGCGCTGCTTCAGGGCGCGGACCGGCGCGATATGATTGGTGCCATGGATGCCTGCCTTAACCCGGGGGAGTTGATGGAACTGCAGGCCAGCGTAAGGAGCGTTCACGCCGCGCCCGCCCTGCTCGATTACGTGCAGGCACTGGTTGAATATTCGCGGCGCTCGCCGGAGTATGCCAATGGACTGTCGCCGCGCGCGGCACTTTCCTTGCTGCATGCCGCGCGCGCCTGGGCGCTGCTCGAGGGCCGCGACAAGATCATTCCGGAAGACATCCAGGCGGTATTGCCGGGCATTACCGGCCACCGCCTGCGCCCCAGGCATGATGGCGTGCGCCACTCCAGTATCGACACCGCGCGCGGCCTGATCAATGCGGTGGCGATCCCGTGAACCGGCGAAATGCTTCGCCTGCCGGTGATTGCGCTGCCGGAAAACGGCTTTCGTAATCCTGGACATGCGAGCCAGCGATGAACCTGGATAGCGCCCTCAAGTCGTCCCAGGTCTACACATTCTGGAAATGGGTTTCGCGCCGGCATGAGCCGGAAAAAGGCCGCATCGTCCTCACTCAGCGCCGCGTCTATGTGCTGCCAACGCGCCATGGCATCTCCTTCGGCCTGGCTCTTGTCCTGATGCTGGTGGGTTCGATCAATTACAGCCTTTCCCTGGGTTACATCCTCACCTTTTTGCTCGCGGGAATGGCGATCATTTCCATCCTGCACACCTTCCGCAACCTTGCCCACCTGATGGTCAGCGCCGGCAAAACCGACGCCGTATTTGCCGGTGAGCTGGCGCAATTCGATTTGCATGTCGAGAACCAGCGCGAGGATTCGCGGCATGCGATTCATTTCCGCTGTGGGGACCAGGCGCTCATGGTGAACCTTTCCGGGCGGCGCATCACCACTGTGCCGATACCGGTGCGCGCCGCGCGCCGTGGCTGGCTGCAGTTGCCACGCGTTACGCTGGAGACGTTTTATCCGCTGGGTATGTTTCGCGCCTGGAGCTATGTACAGCCGGAAGTGCGTGCCCTGGTCTATCCCAAACCGGACGATTCGCCCCTTCCCCAGCCACGGCCGCGCGCGGATAGCGGCGACGCGGTGAACGTGGGCTCCGGTACCGATGATTTTTCAGGGCTGCGCGGCTATCAGCAAAGCGATTCCCCGCGCCATATCGCCTGGAAAGCGGTCGCGGGCCGCCAGGTGATGCTCACCAAATCCTTCATGGGCCGCGCCAGCCAGGAACTGTTTCTTGACTGGCGCGACCTGCCGGACACGCTGGATATCGAAGCACGCCTGTCGCGCCTGACCCGCTGGGTATTGCTTGCCAGGCAAGCCGGATTGAACTATGCGTTGAGCATTCCCGGCGCCCGGTTTGACCTGGGCGGCGGCGATAAACATTTCGCCCGCTGTCTCGAGGCGCTGGCCTTGTATGAACCCGGCAAGCACTAATCTTCCCCTTGCCAATCTGTTGGCGCTGTTTGCCGGGCTGGCGCTTGCGGCGTCCCCGCATACCGAGCGCCTGCCCTGGTGGGTAAACAGCTGGCTGGCGCTGTTTTTCGCCCTGCGCGTCTGGATCTCGATGGGTCCCCGACCGCTGCCGCATCGCGCCTGGCTGGTGGTGCTGGCCATCGGCGGGGCAATCGGTGTATTTCTGACCCATCGAACCATCTTCGGGCGCGACGCCGGGGTGACATTGCTGGTGCTGCTGATGTCGCTGAAGCTTCTCGAGATAAAGGTAATGCGCGATATTTTCGTGCTCGTTTATCTCGCCTACTTTCTTGCGCTCACCAATTTCTTTTATTCCCAGACCATGCCGACGGCGGCGCTGATGCTCATCACGGTCCTGGCCATAAGCGCCAGTCTGGTGAGCTTCAACGATACCAGCCGCCGCCTCGCGGAGAGCCTGCGCACCGCCGGAATATTATTGCTGCAGGCGAGTCCGGTGATGTTGTTGCTGTTTTTCCTGTTTCCGCGCGTGCCGGGACCGTTATGGGGATTGCCACAGGATGCTTTCGCCGGCGTGACCGGACTGTCCGACTCCATGACACCGGGCTCGCTCAGCAATCTATCGCAGTCGGACGCCATCGCGTTTCGCGCCAAATTCACCGGCAATCCGCCGCCGCGGCGGAATCTGTACTGGCGCGGCCCGGTTTTCTGGGACTTCGACGGCAAGACCTGGCGCGCGGGATTTTCGCGCTTCAACAACAATTATCAGGCTGAAGTTCGCGGCGAACCCTACGATTACGAAATGACGCTCGAACCGCACAACCGCAACTGGCTGTTTGCGCTGGATATTCCCTCGCGCATTCCGCCGCAGTCGCGCATGACGCTGGATTACCAGCTGTTGTCGCTGCCACCGGTACGCGCGCGCAGCCGCTACCTGCTGCGCTCTTATCCGGCGTACCGGGCGGGCGCGGGCGCCGAGGCGCGCGACTTGGCCGTCGCGCTGCGCCTGCCGCGCGACGGCAACCCCAGGGCGCGGGCTCTGGCCGGACAGTGGCGCGCCAGTGCCGGCACCGGTCCGGACAGCAACGCGGCGGTGGTGCGCCAAGCCATCGAATTCTTCCGCGACAGCCGTTTCGAATACACCTTGACCCCGCCGCTGCTGGGAGAAAACACTGTCGATGAATTCGTCTTCGACACCAAGCGCGGCTTTTGCGAACATTTTTCCTCGGCATTCGCCTTCATGATGCGTGCCGCCAACGTGCCTGCGCGGATTGTCACCGGCTACCAGGGCGGCGACCTCAATCCCGTCGACGGCTATATGGAAATCCGCCAGGCGGAAGCCCATGCCTGGAGCGAAGTCTGGTCCGGCAACGATGGCTGGGTGCGTGTCGACCCGACCGCGCTGGCAATGCCGCTGCGTGTGGACTCCGGCCTCGCCGCCGCCGTTCCGAGGAATTCGGCTTTGCCCCTGCTGATGCGCACCGATGCCGAATGGATGCGCGCACTGCGCTTCAACTGGAACGCGATGGCGAATAAATGGAATCAGTGGGTGTTGGGCTACAACTTCGACCGTCAGCGCGAGATGCTCTCCCTGTTCGGCGTGCAATCACCCGACTGGCGCGCATTATCGATGATGTTGTTCTGGAGCACCGCCGCCGTCATCGGTCTCACCGCGCTGTGGCTGTTCGGCCGCTGGCGGCGCGATGATCCGGTGCAGCGCGCCTGGAGGGACTTCTGCCGCAAGCTGGCGCGCGCGGGACTCGAGCGGGCGCCCAGCGAAGGACCGGTCGATTTCGGCGCCCGTGCCGGACGCGAACTGCCCAAGCGTGCCGGAATCATCGGTACCATCGTTGCGCTGTATGTCGAGCTGCGCTACGGGCGCAATGCGGCCCCGCCGCAAACACGCCAGCTGCGCCAGCTGGTGAGGAATTTCAGGCCCTGATGCGGCTCATTGCACTGCTGGCGATCGTCTTTACCTGCGCCGCGCCCGGCGCGCTGGCGCAAAACTACGCGGCACGCGAGGAGGTGCGCCGTTTCATCGCCCAGATGGTCGAGCAGCACGGATTCCACCGCGGCGAGCTCGTGACCCTGTTCTCCAAAGTCAGGCACCAATCCTCGGTCCTTCGCGCCGTCTCGGCGCCGGCCGAGTCCGCGCCACGCTCCTGGCAGGTCTACCGCTCGCGATTCGTCAATCCCGGCCGCATCGCAGCCGGCGTGCAGTTTTACGAACGCCATGCCCAGGCGCTGGAACGCGCGGCAAAACTGTATGGCGTACCCGAGGAGATCATCGTCGCCATCATCGGCGTTGAGACCGTGTATGGCCGTAACGTCGGGGGTTATCGCGTCATCGACGCGCTGGCGACGCTGGCGTTCGACTATCCGCAGCGCGCCGAGTATTTTCGCGGCGAGCTGGAACAATTCCTGCTGCACGCGCGCCAGGAATACATCGATGTACTTGGCCTGAAAGGCTCCTATGCCGGCGCCATCGGCATTCCGCAATTCATGCCCGGCAGCTACCGGCGCTACGCGGTCGATTTCGACGGTGACGGCCGGCGCGACCTCTCCGGCAGCGTGGTCGATGCGCTGGGCAGTGTTGCCAATTTTCTCAAGGAGCACGGCTGGCAACGCGCGCAGCCGATAGCGTTCACGGCGCGCGTTGTCGGTGAGCGGTTTCGCGTGCTGCTCGCCAGCGGCATCAAGCCCGTCTACCGCGGAGCCGACCTGGCCAGTTTCGAAGTCAGCGTGGAGGAAGATGTCGATCCGGAAATGGGCGTGGCCTTGATAGAACTGGAATCGGCCGGCCAGGTGCCCGAATACCGCGTCGGACTGGAGAATTTTTATGTTCTGACGCGCTATAACCGCTCGTCTTTCTATGCGATCGCGGTATTCGAACTTGCGACGGAAATTGCGAGCACTGTCGCGAAACAACGCGGCGCGGCCGCCAGCATCCGCTGAGAGCAAGCGGCAAGCAAGCATCGGGCGGCGACACGCCGCAGCACCTCGAGGATCGGTTGTGCATTGCGCTCGGCAGCGGGCGAAACCAGACCGGCAGGGCGCTTATTGCTCAAGATTTAACCGTGTTTGTCATATCTGTGACAACTATCGCACACAAGCCCGGCTGCAATTCAGGCATGCTGGCCCGAGGTAAGGCAGGAGCCCGGAAAATATTCATTGTTAATAGGTATTTAAAATAGCGCCGGGCGCGCTGTTGCGGTATCGGCCAGGATATCTGGTGGAAAAAGCCACTGCCTGCGCTGCCCGGCCGACGATCCTGCAATGCTTATTTTTCGCTGTGGAATGCGTCGATTTACGCTACGCTGGCGTAGTATTTAGGGCACTGGGGGCATCCAAATGTTTCGCAATGATCTTGATGTCAGCGCTCGCGTCAACACCACGGATCCGACCAACGTAAACCAGGAAATCGACCGGATCTTTCTGGATCTCTATCCTGAGTCCACCACCCAGACCCTCGACCGGGCCTTCGGCGATGCGGACCGGATATATCGTGGCGACTCGCCGGGGTTCCATTCCTGCGACACCGCTTACCACGATATCCAGCACGTGCTGGACGTCACGCTTGCCATGGCGCGTCTGATCGATGGTTACGAGCGCGGCCGTGTGGGTACCGACCCCCTCGGCAAAAACCTGTTCCAGCTCGGCGTCATCACGGCGCTGTTTCACGACGTCGGCTACATCCGGCGCGAAACTGAAACGCAAACACAGAATGGCGCTGAGTTCACCCTGATCCACGTGTCACGTGGCGCTCAGTTTCTGAAGGAATATCTGCCCAGCCTGGGCATGGCCGACATGGCGGATGTCGCCGCCGAGCTGATCCATTTCACCGGTTACGAGCGCCCGGTCAAAACGATCCGGGTTCCCAGTCTGCGCTACCGGCTGCTGGGCAATTTTCTCGGTTCCGCCGACATCATCGCGCAGATGGCCGACCGCTGTTATCTGGAGAAATGCCGCGACCGCTTGTACCCGGAATTCGTGACCGGCGGCCTTGCCACCAGGAAAAACGCCGAGGGCGATCTTGAAGTGATCTTTTCCTCGGGCGAAGACCTGCTCAAAAAGACGCCGGGATTTTACGCGGGCGCGAGCCGGCGGCTGAAAGAGGATTTGGGCAACGGGCTTGAATACGCGGAAACTCATTTCGGCGGCCAGAATCTCTACATCGAGGGCGCGGAGAAAAATATGCGCTTCGCCGAGATGGTTCGCGATGAGGATGACTTCAGCCTGCTCAAGCGTGCGCCGCCTGAAACCCTGTTCTCACACGACGCCAAACAAAGATAGCCGCAGGCGCCGCGCCGGCCGTCCCCGGCTGCCTAGTTGAGACCGCCGTCGCATAAATCTCGCGCCGGCTGTTGGAAGCAGCGCGGCGAGCTTTTGGCCGCGCGGTCGTAGAGTCTGGGCGGGAGAAACTTCAACGGGTCCACCGGTTTGCCCTGCCGGCGAATTTCGAAATGCAGCTTGGTCGTGTCCGCGCCACTGCTGCCGATCTCCGCGATCTTCTGTCCCTTGACCACCGACTGCTGTTCCTTGACCAGGATCGCGTCGTTATGCGCGTATGCCGACAGGTAGGTGTTGTTATGTTTGACAATCACCAGCTTGCCGTAACCGCGCAGTCCTTCGCCGATATAAACCACCTTGCCGCTGGCGCTGGCGAATACCGGCTCACCTTTTTTGCCCGCAATGTCGACTCCCTTGTTGGCAGGATCGGAAAAACCGGCGCTCACCCTGCCACCCGCCGGCCATCCCCATTCGATTTTTTCGT
>MEQV01000049.1:0-6607 GCA_001770355.1 Betaproteobacteria bacterium RIFCSPLOWO2_02_FULL_62_17 | reverse complement strand
TGGGCGGCGAGGCGGCCGGCTTTGCCGGTGGCGCCGATTTCGTCATCGCCGCCAGGTTTTCTTCCGAATACGGCAGCCGCAGGGCCCGGGGTTCAGTCTTGATCGCATCGCTCGCACCGTTGAGCGGCTGCCCGCTGACGCTACCCGCGCCTGCCACCGGACGCACCTGTACCGCCGCGGGCGAATTCAGGCGCAGCACCTGCCCTTCGCGAATGAGGTTGGCGTCGGCAAGGCCGTTCCATTCCGCCAGTTCGCGGTATTCCAGTCCGTGGTCCAGCGCGATCGCATACAAGGTGTCGCCCCGCCGCACGGTATAGGTCTGCGGCCTCACCACCGGAGCCGCCGTCGCGGCCGGTTTCGCGGCAGCGGCGGCTGGCTTGGCTACGGAGGGCGGCGAGGGCGTCGATCCCAGCGTACCGGGCGTGCGCTCGATCACCGGCGCGCGCGGCGACCCGGCACAAGCGGCCAGCACCAGGCTCAGCACCATCGGCAGGAAACCCCTCATTGTTTCCCTCCCCGCAGGGGCACGAAACGCACCGCATCCAGACGCGTTTCGACAAAGCCTTCCCGCTTGTTCTGCACCAGCACCAACTCCTGATCATCGCTGCCTACCGGAGCGACCAGACGTCCTCCAGGGGCAAGTTGCTCGAGCAGCGCGCGCGGAATTCGCGGCGTTGCTGCCGCCAGAATAATGGCATCAAACGGCGCTGCCTCGGGCAGGCCCTTGGCTCCGTCGCCGTGAGCCAGGCGAAGATTGGACAGCCGCAGCGGGCGCAGATTGGCGCGCGCCCGCTCGAGCAATGCGGCGATTCGTTCCATGGAATACACCTGGCGCGCTACAACCGAGAGCACCGCTGCCTGATAACCGCAACCGGTGCCTACCTCCAGCACCTTGCCCAGCGGTTCACCGCATCGCAGCGCGGCGATCATGCGCGCCACCACATAGGGCTGGGAGATGGTCTGCTCGAAGCCGATGGGAAGCGCGGTGTCCTCGTAGGCGCGGCTGGCAATGGCTTCCTCGACGAACAGGTGGCGCGGCACTTCGCGCATCGCCGCCAGCACCGCTTCGTCGTTGATGCCCTTTTCGCGCAGGCGCGCGATCATGCGATCGCGCGTGCGCTGCGAAGTCATGCCTATGCCGCGCGAGAAAGCTAGCCGGCCAGCCATTTTTCTATCTGTGGCATCTGATGGTTGTCCGTGAGGTCGATCTGCAGCGGTGTGATCGAAACCCGGTTCGCGGAGATGGCATGGAAATCAGTCCCCGGTCCGGCATCGGCGGCGGCGCCCGCGGCGCCTATCCAGTACACCGTATCGCCGCGCGGCGTGGTGGTTTTGACGACCGCCTCGGCCTTGTGGCGCTTGCCCAAGCGGGTCACTTGCGTGCCCTGCACCTCGGCCTGCGCCACATCCGGGACATTGACATTAAGCAGCATGCGCGCAGCAGGTGGCGATTTGCGGCAGCGTTCCACCAGATCGCGTGCCACCCGCGCCGCGGTGGCGAAATGCCTGCCTTCCTTCCCCACCAGCGATACGGCAATTGAAGGTATGCCCAGCAAGTAGCCCTCAGTGGCCGCCGCGACAGTGCCCGAATAAATCGTATCGTCGCCCATGTTGGCGCCCAGATTGATTCCCGAGACCACCATATCGGGCAGATGGTCGAGCAACCCGGTCACGGCGATATGCACGCAATCGGTCGGCGTCCCATCGATGAACAAGAACCCATTGGCCGAGCGGCGCACGGATAACGGACGATCAAGGGTCAGCGAGTTCGAAGCGCCGCTGCGGTCCCGCTCCGGCGCGACCACGGTGACGGTGCCGATTTTGGACAGGGTTTCTGCGAGTATCGCGATGCCGGGAGAAAAATATCCGTCGTCGTTGCTGAGCAGAATTCGCATGGGTGGCGAATTATAGCCTGCGCCCGCGTCGCGGCGCGATCGCTTTCCGGCCAGCCTATAATGCGCGGCATTCGGGCGTGCAACGGCTTCCCGAAAATCGTCTATGGAGGCAATTCGCCATGAAATATCCCGTCAAGCTGCTTACGCTGCTGGCATGCGCCGCGACCGCCCTCGCCGGCAGCGCAGCGCTCGCCCAGGCACCCTCGTTTCCCACCAAACCCATCCGCATCATCGTGCCCTATGCGGCTGGCGGCCTGGTTGAACTCATGGCCAGATCCGTCGGTCCGTTTCTTACCGAGTCCATGGGGCAAGCTGTCGTCGTGGAAACCCGGCCCGGCGGAAGTGCCATCATCGGCATGCAGGCTTGCGCCACTTCGGCGCCTGACGGGCATACCTTGTGCCTCGCCGTCGCCGATGCGCTGAGCTACAACCCGGCGCTCTTTTCCGATCTTCCCTTCAACGCGGACACCGATTTCGCGCCGGTGATCAACATGGGCTTGTCCAATAATCTGCTGGTTGCCAATGCAAAGGCGCCGTTCAACAACTACAAGGAAATGATCGCCCACGCCAAAGCAAATCCCGGAAAATTGAATTGGGCGACTTGGGGGGCGGCGAGCCTGCCCGATCTCTACCTTCAATGGATCAAGCGCTCGGCGGGCGTGGATATCGCCGGTATCCCCTACAAGGGCGCCGGACAGGCCAATCCCGCGGTGATCTCCGGCGAAGCCGACATCACCTACATGGGCTTCGGTGTATCGGCCCCGCTGATCAAGGCCGGCAAAATGAAGCCGATTGTGGCGGTGGGCACACGCCGATCGAGCTTCATGCCGTCACTTAGCACACTCGGTGAAGAAGGCGGCGACCCGGGACTGCAGGGTTACTTCGCCATGTATGCCCCTGGCAAGACCCCCAAACCCATCGTGGACAGACTGAATGCCGAACTGGCTCGAGCCATCCGCACCCCCAAGATGCTGGAATTCTACAAGACCTACACCCTGGAACACGTCGACAACACCGCAGACCAGTTCGCGCAGTTCGCGCGCGCCGATCGCGAAAACGCCCTCAAGGTTTTCCGCAGCATAGGCATCACGCCCTCCAAAGCACCGCAGTAAATAATTGGGGACGTACCACAGTTTCGCTTAATACTGTGATGGATTAATAGGGAACCAACCGCTTGAAACCGTGGTACGTCCCCTATTAATCAGGCCAGCGCGTCGGCCTCTGCCTTGCCCGCACCGACGCGTTTCGCCGCCGCGTTGATGCCCATGATCTCCCGCGCTTCGGCAGGCGTGGCGATCTCGCGTCCGAGTTCGTTGGCAATCGCCACAATCTTGCGCACCGCCTGCGCGGAGCTTTGGATTTTTTCTTCGCGGTGGGGATAGACGAAGACGGTGTCTTCCATGCCCACGCGAACCATGTCAAAGCCCAGCATGATCGCCATGGTGGAAAAAGGCATCCAGTTGCGCCCGCCCGCGCACACGCCCTTCACCGCTTTCGCGGGGAAGGTCTGCTGCATGGTCATCATGTAGATGTAGTTCCACGGATCGGGGCCGATCGGCGAGCCATGCGAATAGCCATGGAAGCCGGTCATGATGTTCATCAGCGGCGGATCTTTGGCGATGCCGGTATCAACCAGCCAGTCCAGAACATCCTTGGTTCCCTGATAGCTGGTGGACTGGTATTCCGGCCGCACGCCGTGGTCCTCCAGGTATTTCACCTGGTCGGTGAGCGTCTTCTGCGTAATAGAGTAGGTAAATTTTTCCGAGAAACCCGTGGTCTGAATCAGCAGCACCGCCGACTGCATGTACTGCGGGCCCGCAGCGGTCAGCATGTCCACGCAGGGCTTGATCAGATCCACGCCTTGCGCGTTGTAATCCGCATAGGGGATCACCGAGGTCACGATATCCGGACACTGCTCCAGGACCCGCGCGATGGTCTCCTTCATCACCTTTGGATCCTTGCTTGGCAGGCCATTTTTCTCGCGCGCGTGAGCGTGCCACACCGATGCACCCGCCTTGTAGGCCTCCACCACCGACTTGACGTTCTCTTCCATGGTGTAGGGCTGGCCCGGATTCTGTTCGCGATTGGTAAACGATCCCGTGGGCGCCACGTTGATGATGAGCTTTTTCGCCAACGTCTTGTGCGGCGCCTCGCGATGCAGGCTGGTCAGGATTCCCGAATAAAGTTCCTTGATGTCGGCCATCTGCTTTCTCCTCCGAATGGGACGTGGATTATAGGGCTGTTGCCGGCGTTTCGGCAGCGCCGGAAGCGGCCAGTTCAGCCTGCTTGTCGTAGGTCAGCTCGACCAGGATGCCGGCAGGGTCGCGAACGAAAATCTGGTGAATCGGCGACGCAGGCACCGTGGCTTCCTCGAATGCGACCCCCAGTCCGCGCAGGCGCTCGCGCTGCTGCGCCAGCCCGACCGAGCGGAACGAAATGTGATCGAACTGACCCGATTTCGGCTCGGGCTTGCCCAGAGGCGGATCGTAGTCCGTGCCAACCAGATGCACGACCGGCCTGTCGCCCAGATACAGCCAGTTTCCCGGAAAATCGAACGGAGGCCGCGCCCCGTCACGCAATCCCAGCGCGTCCTGGTAAAAACGCGCCACCGTCGCGAGGTCGGGAGTACGCACATGTATGGTGAAGTGGTCGATGAACTGCAGTGCCATGGCGGGCTCCCACGATATTTCCGCCAAGTCTACAGTTCTTTGGCCAGGCGATCCGCCACGGTTTTCACAACCTTCAGCCGGCCGAAAAGCTTGTCCTCGGCCTCGACCAGCGTCCAGGGCGCGATCTCGGTCGAGGTGCGATCCACCAGGTCGGCAACCGCCGCCTCATAATCGGTCCATTTCTTGCGGTTGCGCCAGTCCTCCTCGGTGATCTTGAAGCGCTTGAAACTGGTCTTCTCGCGCAACTTGAATCGCTTCAATTGCTCGTCCGCGCTGATCTGCAGCCAGAACTTGCAGATGATGGCCCCGCCCTCGACCAGTTGTTCCTCGAAATCGTTGATCTCCGAATAGGCGCGCATCCAGTCCTCTTCGGCGCAGAACTTTTCCACGCGCTCGACCAGCACCCGCCCGTACCAGGTGCGGTCGAATATCGTTACCCGGCCCAGCCGCGGCACATGCCGCCAGAAACGCCACAGATAAGGCTGCACGCGCTCCTCCGAGGTAGGTGCGGCCACCGGAATGACGGTGTACTGGCGGGCATCGAGCGCGCCGGTGATGCGCCGTATCGCGCCACCCTTGCCGGCGGCATCCGACCCTTCGAACAAAAGGATCAGCGAACGATTGCGGAACTTCTTGTTGCGCGAGGCCAGATTGAGCTCGCCCTGGTATTTTTCGAGGCGCTTATCGTAAGTCTTCTTATCCAGCTTCTGTTTGAGATCCAGACTGCGCAGCAACTGCAGGTTGTCCATCACCGGCGCGAGCGGCGCCGCAACCCGGTCCTTGGGGATGGTCTTTTCCGTCAAGCGCTTGCGCATGGCTCCAAGCAGGATCTTGCCCACGGTCAGGCTGCGATAGCGCGGGTCGCTGCCTTCCACCACGGTCCAGGGCGCATTGGCGGTGCTGGTCTCGCGCAGCGTATGCGCGGAGATCCTACTGAATTTGTCGTAAATCTTGAAGCGCTCCCAATCGAGCTTGGTGACACGCCAGCGCGTGCGCGGATTGGACTCGATTTCCTCCAGGCGCTTTTTCTGCGCCTTCTTCGACAGGTGAAACCAGAATTTCAGGATCAGCACACCCTCGTCAGACAGCATGCGCTCAAAATGCAGGATGCGGTCGATGGCGTTACCCAGCTGGATGTCGTTGCTCTTGCCGATCACCCGGTCGACAATGGGTGCGGTATACCAGGAGCCGAACACCACGCCGATCTCACCGCGCGGCGGCAGCGAGCGCCAGAAGCGCCACATCATCGGCCGCTCGCGCTCCTCGTCCGAGGGTTCTCCGTAGGCCACGGTGCGAATATGGCGCGGATCCATCCACTCATTGAGCAGGTTGACCGTCTCGCCCTTGCCCGCGCCGTCGACCCCGCCAATCAGGATCAGCGTCGCGAATTTGCCATTCTGCGACAGGTCGAACTGCGCATTGAGCAGCGCTTCACGCAGCTTGGGCTCCTCCTTCGCATATACCGCCTTCTCAACCTTGTGTCCGACTTCTGCAGATTCAAACATTGCGTTCTCCTTCCATCACGTTTGTTTCCAGAAAATACCTGCCTCAAGTGATGCCTTTATTGCATCCTCGATGCCACGCAGTGCCTGCGCCTGGCCGGCGGCTATCCAGCCCATGGCGAACCCGCGGGTATGCGCGTCCAGGGGCCGCGCGCCCTCGCCCGTCCTGGCCACCAGAGCCTGGCCGATCGCCGCATCATTGATATGACCCAGCACGTCCTGCAGTGCGGTCAGTTCCCCCAGAAAGCGCTTCACTTTTTTGCGCGGATAAAGACCGGCAAAGAACTCGCTGACATAGCGCAGCTTCTTGGCGGCAATGCGCAGCTCATGCAGGTTCGTGCCGCCGGCCGAGTTGGCCGCCCCTTCCGCCAGCCGGCGAAAACGCCGGGTAACGGCTTCGGCCGCCATTTCGCGGGCCTGACGCCCGGTGTCCGGGCTGCCGCGCCACGTTGCCATGAGCCGCGCCAGATCCAGCCACAACTGCGTCGTGCCGCGGGATCGTATCGCCACGCGCGCGGCGCTCAACGCCGCCGCGCGGCGG
>MEQV01000048.1:15065-15754 GCA_001770355.1 Betaproteobacteria bacterium RIFCSPLOWO2_02_FULL_62_17 | reverse complement strand
ACTACCCCAATCACTACCCCAATCACTACCCGAAACCAATTGCTGACCTTGATCTTGGCGAAACCCGACATCTCACATAAGGAACTGGCGAAAACGCTGGGCTTGACCCGCGACGGAATCAAATACCACCTGAACAAAATGAAGAGGAACGGGGTGATCCGTCATGTGGGACCGTCGAGAGGCGGCCACTGGGAGGTCCTGAAATGAGCACCATCGGCAAACCAGAACGCGAAACGCAGAACCGGGTGCCCGTGCATCATGAGCGATGGAAATACTGAAAGGGGGGGGACAATTTGTCCCCCCCTTGCCTTGGAGTTCGCGACGGCTGGCGGGCGTCAGAAACTCCAGTGCTGGAACGCCGAAGGCAGCGTCGGAAGATTCCATCGCAAGCGCTGCGCGACTCTCCCGAGCAGGCGAGCGCGAAGTAACTTTGGCTGGGAGAGCCTGGCGTAGAGTTACCCCACAAAATGAAAAATTGTGGGGTAACGCGTCCCAGGTGAAGTTTGGCAAAATCCGCGCCCTCCGTTGGCACAGGCGACTCAACATGGCGCTGGCGTTGAGCCTTCGCCTGGCGCGATTTGACCAGCGTCAATGCGCGCCCTCTATGGCAGCCTATGATGCAGGCACGCCAGCTTGGCCTGGCGTATCTCACCTCCTTGCGCCGTGCACATCCAAAGGCTCCCCGCCGA
>MEQV01000048.1:12818-15033 GCA_001770355.1 Betaproteobacteria bacterium RIFCSPLOWO2_02_FULL_62_17 | reverse complement strand
GCCGACGAAGCGCTCTCCAGTCTGAAAACCTCCCTCGCCGGCCTCCTTCCTTCCGAGGCTGCGCGCCGGCTGGCGGAGTTCGGGCCCAACCATGTCGAAGAGGTGGGCCGCGAGCATCTGCTGTTGAGCTTTGCCCGCGAGTTCACCCATTTCTTCGCCATCATTCTCTGGGTTGGCGCAGCGCTGGCGTTTCTCGCCGATTATTTTGATCCCGGCCAGGGCATGGTCCGCCTTGGCATCGCCATCGTCGGCGTCATCGTCATCAACGGCATTTTTTCTTTCTGGCAGGAATACAAGGCCGAGCGCGCGGTGGCCGCGCTGCGCCAGTTGCTGCCGCAGACGGTGAAGGCGCGGCGTGGCGGCGAGATCGCGGAGATTGCCGCCACCGAACTCGTCCCGGGCGACATCGTGCTGCTCGAGGAGGGCAACCTGGTTCCGGCAGACTGCCGGCTGGTCGAGGCCTTCGCGCTGCGCGTGAACACCGCGACGGTCACCGGCGAATCCCTGCCCAAGGCAGGCAATACCGAGCCCAGCGGGGAAGAATCGCCGCTGTTCGCGAAAAACATTGTGCTTGCCGGCACCTCCATCGTATCCGGCCAGGCGCGCGCGGTGGTGTACGCCACCGGCATGCGCACCGAGTTCGGGAAGATTGCCCATCTCACGCAAACCGCGGGCGAAGCCAGCTCGCCGCTGCAGCGCGAGATCGCGCGCCTCTCCCGCGTCGTCGCGGCGCTCGCCACGGGCATGGGAGTCGCAATTTTCATAATCGGCCAGGTGCTGGGGCTGCCGGCCTGGGAGAACCTGCTCTTTACCATCGGCATCATCGTCGCCAATGTGCCCGAAGGCCTGCTGCCGACGGTAACCCTGTCGCTGGCCATGGCGACGCAGCGCATGGCCAAGCGCAATGCCCTGGTGCGCCACCTGCCCGCCGTCGAGGCGCTTGGCTCCACCACCACCATCTGCTGCGACAAGACCGGCACGCTGACGCAAAACCGCATGTCGGTGCGGCGCCTGTGGCTCGGCGGCGGCTTCGTCGAGCCGGACGAGGTTGCGGCGCTACCGCACATGGCGCAGGATAACCGCCAGCTGTTCCTCAATGCCGCCCTGTGCCACAACCTCAACGACGTGGAGGAGCGCGGCCAGCGCAAATTGCTGGGCGACCCGATGGAAGTGGCGCTGGCCGGCATGGGCCGGCAGGCAATCGGCGCACCCGGGGGCCTCAGTGGATTCTCGCGCATCGACGAGATCCCCTTTGATACCGACCGCAAGCGCATGTCGGTGCTGTGCGAGACGCCGCAGGGCCGCGTGCTCTACTGCAAAGGCGCGCCGGAGACGGTGCTTGCGGCCTGCGACTTCGTCCAGTTCGACGCCGGTATCGCGCCGCTCGACGCCGCGGCGAAAACGCGACTGCTGGCGGCTCAGGACGCCATGACCGAGGCTGGCCTGCGGGTGCTGGCTTTCGCTCATTGCGCGGTTGAGGGCGCCATGCCCGGCGAGGAGCGCGGCATGACCCTGACCGGGCTGGTCGGGCTGGAAGACCCGCCGCGCCCCGAGGTGGCGGCAGCCATCGCGCGTTGCGCCACTGCCGGAATCCGCATCATCATGGTCACAGGCGACCACCCGCATACCGCCGTGGCCATCGCGCGCGAGATCGGCCTGGTGAAGTCGGAGCAGCCGCTGGTGATCGGCGGCGACCAATTGCGGTCCATGACGCCGGCGCACCTGCAACTGGCGCTCGATGCCGGGGAGATCATCTTCGCCCGCGTCGCCGCCGAGCAGAAAATGCTGATCGTGCAGGCGCTGAAGAAGAAGGGCGAGATCGTCGCCGTCACCGGCGACGGCGTGAACGACGCACCGGCGCTGAAAACCGCCGACATCGGCATCGCCATGGGCATAGGCGGTACCGACGTGGCCAAGGAGGCGGCCGACCTGATCCTGCTGGACGACAATTTTGCCAGCATCGTCGCCGCCATCGAGGAGGGGCGCGCGGTATTCGAAAACATCCGCAAGTTCCTCACCTACATCCTGAGTTCGAACATCCCCGAGCTGGTGCCCTATCTCGCTTTTATGCTCTTCAGGATTCCGCTGCCGCTCACCATCATCCAGATCCTGGCCGTCGATCTGGGCACCGACATGCTGCCGGCGCTTGCTTTGGGCGCCGAAAAACCCGATCCGGAGGTCATGAGCCGCCCGCCCAGAGCGCGCGGCGAACGGC
>MEQV01000048.1:12232-12786 GCA_001770355.1 Betaproteobacteria bacterium RIFCSPLOWO2_02_FULL_62_17 | reverse complement strand
CTGTTCCTGGGGCTGCTTGAGGCGGCGGCGGCGATGGCAGTGTTCTTCTTCGTCCTCGACGCGGCCGGCTGGCACTACGGCGATTTGCCCGGCAAGACCGCCCCGCTCTATCTGCAGGCAACCACCGCGTGCCTGGCGGCCATTGTCGTCATGCAGGTGGTTAACGCTTTTCTGTGCCGCCACCCGCTGAAATCGTCGCTGTCTTTTGGCCTGTTCAGCAATCCGCTCATCCTGCTCGGCGTAGCAGCGGAGCTGGGTCTGATCTGGTTCATCGTCTACACGCCGGCCGGCAACTGGTTGTTCGGCACGGCGCCGATCGGGCTGGAGGCCTGGTTGCTGGCGCTCGCCTGCGCGGCGCTGATGTGGATGCTGGAGGAAGCGCGAAAAATCCGGGCGCGGCGAGCATTGGCGGGCAAGCTGCGCTCGTGATCGGCATTGATCAGCACGGCGGGCTGTTCGATGCACTGTGGCACTGCTACGGCAGTGCCAGTCACGCCCGGTACGGGCTCAGCGCAGGATGGTCACGTAAATCGCGGCAATAATGGCCGAGGTGA
>MEQV01000048.1:9171-12177 GCA_001770355.1 Betaproteobacteria bacterium RIFCSPLOWO2_02_FULL_62_17 | reverse complement strand
CCGTGGTCGGCAGGCACGAAACCCCGGCGATGCCGATGACCGGGTTGTAGGTGCGCCCGCTCGCCCAATAGACGATGTAGCCTCCGAGAATCCCGCCGATACCCGAGAGCAGCAGCGCCGTAATGCCGAGGACCAGCAGCAGCAGGACCTTGGGATTGAGGATCGTGCCCGCCTCGCACAGCACCCCCAGCATCAAGCCAAGAAAGAAGGTGCTGCCGTAGAGCAGCGGGCCGCCGATGAAGTCCGCGAACTGGGTCACTCCCGATTCGCGGATGATGATCCCCAGAAAGAACGACATGAAAAGCGGCGCCGCCACCGGGAAGAGCAGGCTCAGCAGCGTGCAGGTGACGATGGCGAAGGTGATCTTCTGGTTGCTGGTGACACTTGGAATCTGCCGGGTATTCATCTTGAGGCCGCGCAGCTTCTTGGGAATCATCATGCGGATCAGGTAAGGGTAGCCGCCATAGGTCAGGCTCAGGTAGAGGTAGGCCACGATGGTGATCGGCACGAACAGGTCCTTGGCGAGCATCAGCGAGGTGTAAAGCACCATCGGGCCGTCCGCGCCCCCGACCATCGCGATCGATGCGGCTTCCTTGTAGGTCAGCCCCATGGCGACGGCGATGGGGAAGGTCATTACCGTCCCGAGCTCGGCCATGATGGCGATGAACATGCTGCGGAACGGCGAGATCAGCATGTAGCCGATATCCGAAATCACGCCTATGCCCATGAAAATCAGGCAGGCGATCAGGCCGTTGCTGAAGGTGAAGGTGTAGATCGGCTGCAGGAAGTTGATCTGCAGCACGTCCATGAGTTGCGCGGGGTCGCTCGCCATGGGATCGATGAAGATCGTTCCCATGGTGTTCGCCGACAGATACAGAACGGCTGCATTCACCGAAGACATCCCGACACCCATCGGGATCATGATGAGCGGTTCGAGTGTTCCATTGGCGCCCAGGTAGACAAAGGCGATGCCGAGCGCGATCAGCACAATGCGCGCGATGGCGATGGTCGGATCGGAGGCGACCATGGTCGCGACGCCCTGGAAGATTTGCAGAATGTCGATTTCCGGCATGTTCAGGCGCCCCTCGTTGGCCGGTCTGTTGCCGCATCGAGCGGCGCGGCCGCCCTGGTGGAAGCGCCGCGTTTGTAGCGAATTGCGGCAAAGATCAGCTTGATGATCCCGGCCACGAGAAACGAAATGAGCGCCGCCAGCCCCCAGACGACGAGTGTCAACTTGATCGAACCCAAAATTTCATCCATTCGCTTGCCTTTGCCTATACGGCTTGATTCCGTTATCCCGAATACCGCGCAGTTCAGCCCGTCCCCGGGGCGGGACCGGACCGTAGCCGCCTACTCGATGACGATCAACACCTGGTTGGCTTGGACCTTGGTACCCTCCGAGACCTTGATTTCGGCGATTTTGCCATCGACGGGCGCGTAGACCGGGTTCTCCATTTTCATCGCTTCGAGAACCAGCAATTCGTCTTCGAGTTTTACCTGGTCGCCCACTTTCACGAGGAGTTTGAATATCGATCCCGACATCGGGGCGGTGACTTCTGTGCTCATAGAGGTTCTCCGTATGTTATGAAAACTCAACCCTTGATGATACGGGGCAGAAGCAACTGGTGCACCGGGGTGATCGATCTGGGGTTCTGGTAATTGGCGCCGGCGAACGCCTTGATGTAATTGCGCAGCTCGGTCAAGCAGACGATTTCGTCGACGAAGCCCTTCTGCGCACAGTAGACGGGGCGCGATTTTTCCTGATAGTCCCGGATCATCTGGTTCATCTTTTCGAGAACCGGGGCGATATCGCGGCCTGCCTCGTCTTCTTTCACCAGACGCCGGGCGTAGGATGCCGCCGCGGCGGTCTCGCCGTGCATCACGTAGATCTCGGTGAGCGGGGTACCCAGAGTGAATGCATTGTTGGCGTTGGCCTGCGGGCCGCACATGATGTAGTGAGCCGCGGCGGTTCCCTTGCGCAGCACCACGCACATCATCGCCAGTTCGGTCTGTTCGATCGAGTACACCAGCGATTGGCCCAGGGCGAGCAGTTCGGCCTCCTCGGCGAGGTCGCCGACGTCGATGCCGGTGGTGTCCTGAAGCCAGACGATGGGCAGATTGTCACGCCCGCACAAGGTGACAAATGCGCCCTGTTTGATCAGGCCCTGGCGGTAGTGCTTGCCGCCGACCCCCGGATAGGCGCCCTTGGCGTACTCGGGATAATCGGGAAACACCCCCTGGCGGTTGCCGATGAAGGCCACCGGAAAGCCATCAATTTTCGCGATCCCGGTGAAGACCTCGCGTCCGTAGTCGGGGCGGTACTCCATGAATTCGCTTGCGTCGGTGAGGCGGGCTAGGAACTGAACGGCGTCGTAAGGGCGTTTCTGATTGGCGGGAAGGATCCGGTTGAGATCCTCAGCAGGGTATTTCGGCTCGGCGGGCGCCGCGACGCGGAACATGACTGGATCATAGGCCGGCATCATGCGCAGGTAGTCCTTGATGCCGTCGAGCACGCCTTTCTCGGTCTCGTGGACCTCCCGAAAGTACGCGGTCTGGTCGAAGTGGGTCTCTGCCCGGCCGGGGTCCTTTGCTTTGAAATTGCGGGTGGCCTCGATGAGCGCGCGGGCTCCCTCGGCGTCGAACTGGCCTTTGGGATTCATGCCGCCGACGATTCCCGCGCCGCCGACCGCGATGTTCGCGCCTTCGTGCGCCAGAAGGATGGTGGGGCTGATCCCCTGGTAACCGCCTCCGGCAGGATTGGTTCCATAGATCGCGTTGAGGATCGGAATACCGAGTTGATTCAACTCGGCATGGCGAAAGAACGGCGCGCCGTTGGAGCGGCGGCCCGCGTAGACGCTTTCCTGTTCCATGAGCTTGACGCCGCTGCAATTGGTGATCCACACCAGCGGCACGTGCAGACGCTTGGCCAAGTCGGTCACCATCAGGATGTTTTCCGCCTGCCCGGCGATCCAGGCACCGGCCATCACTTTGTTGTCGAAACCGATG
>MEQV01000048.1:0-9147 GCA_001770355.1 Betaproteobacteria bacterium RIFCSPLOWO2_02_FULL_62_17 | reverse complement strand
TTCCCAAGGCCGTCGACCACGCCGGTGCATCCTTCTTCATTGCCCTGGGGGTCGTAGAGCGAGTGCAGGGGTCGCCAGGTGCCGGCATCAACCAGGTATTCGAGCCGATCGTAGATCGTCATGCCCCCCCGCTTGTGGATGTTCTCGGCGGGGATGCCTGCTTTCCTGACCCTTTCAATCTCTGCGGCGATGATCTGCTCCTGCTCCCGGATCAGGCCGACATTTTCATTGGTGCGCCGGGCCTCCGCTTCGCTGAGCGGTTTGCCGATATCAGGCATTTTCTCGAAATACGGACGCAGCGGTGTTTGCTTGCGAGTCATGGCGGGTTCACTCTCTTATGGTGTGTGACGATCAAAGCACGGCCCGAAGCTTCGCGGCTTCGGGCCACGAACTTGCGATTCAGCGGTTTTCGGAGTCCCCCAGCGAGATGCCGGCGATGATCATCTTCTGGATATTGCTGGTACCTTCGACGACGCGCAAAGACTGGGCATCGCGCAGGAAGCGTTCCGCGGGATATTCGGTCGAGAATCCATAGCTTCCGAATATCTTCATGGTTTCACTGGCCGCATGCACGCATGCTTCCGAGGCGAACAGCTTGGCCATCGAAGTCTCGTGCTGATTGGGCAAGCCCTGGTCCTTGAGCCAGGCGGCGCGGTAGACCAGCAGCCGGGCGGCCTCGTGCTCGGCCACCATATCGGCGATCTGCGCCTGAATCATCTGGTAGGAGCCGATTTTCTTGCCGAACTGGGTGCGCTCGTTGGCATAGTTGATCGCCGCCTCGATGGCGCCGCCGGCGATGCCTATGGCACCCGCGGCGCAACCGATGCGCGTGTTATTGAGCTGCCACATGCAGATCTGGAAGCCCATGCCGACCTTGCCGAGCACGGAATCCTTGGGAATCCTCGCCTGGTTGAACGAAATTTCGCCTGTCGGGGCGCAGTGCAGCCCGAGCTTGGTTTCGATCGGAGCGGTCTTGATGCCCTCGTTTTGCTTCAGGTTGACGATGAAACAGCTCATCCCCTTGTGTTTCTGACTCCTGTCGGTAATCGCATAAACCAGGCCCCAGTCGCCGACATGGGCGTTGGAGATCCACATCTTCTGGCCGCTGAGTTCCCAGTAGTCGCCGCGATCGGTGGCGGTGGTGCGCATGCCGACCACATCGGAGCCGGTGTTGGGCTCGGTCATGGCGAAAAAACCCAGGTGCTCGGCGCTCACCCACTTGGAAATGAAGCGCTCCTTCTGCTCCCTGGTGCCGAACTTGTTCACCGTGATGGCGGGGCCGATGTTCTGCATGTTGAACGGCAGGCGCCAGGAGCCGCTCACCTTGGCGATCTGCTCGGCGAGGATGACCGACTCGAGAAATCCGAAGCCGTTGCCACCGAATTCCTCGGGCAGGCCGCAGCCGAAGAAACTGAGTTCCCCCATCTTCCTGACCAGTTCCGGGCGGAACTTGTGAGTCGCCTCGTCTTCCTTGAGCGTGGGAAGGATTTCCTTGTGGGCGAAATCCTTCGCCATGTCCTGCATCAGTCGTTGCTCTTGCGTCAATCCAAAGTGCATCTCGGGCTCCTGGGCAATCGGTGCTTGCGTGCCTCCATTCCGCAGGCATTTTACCCAGTTAACGCGGGTTCGATCGTCGCCAAACTCCGCCGACTTTGATCTAAATCAGCATAGGGCGACGACTTACTTCATGACGGATTCAGCGAGCACGCCAATGTGAAACTTGATGCAAGGGCGGTACCCTAACGCAGCTGCGGCAGGGACAGGCGCCTGCCGGCTACGGATGGATCTGCATCGCCTGCGGCAACAGTCGGTCATCCACCGACGCGGTGATGGCGCGTGCCAAACGCGATAGTTCTTCCCACAGGCCGGTGGTGTCCTTGCGAAACACCACGTCGGGGCTGGCGTTCACCACGCTCCAGACCTTGCGGTCGATTTCGGAGCGCAATTCGCCCGGGCGCCATACGATGTAGCCGACGTAATAGCGCGCGTCATTGGGCATGTCTTCGATGATGTGATCGACCACGCTGACGGTCATCGCCAGAAACATTTCCTTGGTCAGGCCGACGGTGCCTTTGCCCAGGTCCTTGTCGCTCTTGACCACGGCGACCACCGCGCCGCGCGACATCGGGCCGCCGACGAACACCGGCTCGGTCACTTTTTTGGACGGCGCGTGTTCGGGGAACAGGCTGGACAGGCTGCGGCGTGTCGGCCGATTGACGATAACGCCGATATGACGCTCATTTTCAACCGGAACAACGATCACCACCGCCTGCCGGTAGTCCGCATCGCGAAGGCCTGGCGAAGCCACCAGTATGGCAGCCTCGGGCTCGGCGCTTCTGGATTGCGCCAGTGCGTGGGACCCAATGGCCCCCAGCGCGCCAATTGCCAATGCTGCCAGTGTCGTTCGCCAGATGTTCATTTGCCCGCTTCCTTTCGCCTTTTTGGTCCCGGTGGAGCCGCCCTGTTACCAGCCACCCGAATGGATAAAGCATACCGGAAACAGGAAGTCAGGTGGTCATCGACCATGCCGACCGCCTGCATGAATGCGTAACAAATCGTCGTCCCGACGAAGCGAAAGCCGCGCCGCTTGAGTTCCTTGCTCAGGGCGTCGGAAAGCGCGGTCCGCGCGGGTACCTGTTTCATTCCCCGCCTGCGATTTTGCCGCGGCTTGCCGCCGACGAAAGCCCAGACAAAGGCGGAAAAACTGCCGAATTCGCGTTTTACCTGCAGGAATGCCCTGGCGTTGCTCACTGTGGATTCGATTTTCAGGCGGTTTCTGACAATCCTTGTGTCCTGCATAAGGCGCTGCACATCCTGCTGCGTGAAGCGCGCCACCTTGCCGGGATCGAAATTCGCAAAGGCGCGGCGATAGCCGTCGCGCTTGGCGAGGACGGTCGACCAGGAAAGGCCGGCCTGCGCGCCCTCCAGGGTCAGAAATTCGAACAGCAGCGGGTCCTGATACGCGGGAATGCCCCATTCGCGGTCGTGATAGCGGACCATTTCGGGGCTTCCCAGGCACCAGGGGCAGCGGCGCCGGTCATCGGCAGCATATTTAACAGTCATTTAAGGCTTGAATTCCTGTTTGGGCGCGCCCGCGGATCAGTGCATGGATCTCGTGGGTGCCTTCGTACGTGTTGACCATTTCAATATTGACCATGTGGATTGTAGCGTCGGCTGCCTGTTTCGCAGCCGCGCCATGGACCGGGATCGATGGTTTTTATCGTTTGACGGCGTCGGAGGAATTAGGCAAGCTGCCATAACTTGTTCGTGGCAATCTGCGGTTTCTCATTCGGCTCTCTGGAGCCGCGACACTGTCAGGAGGGTGCGCGCGATGTTTCAGAAGATTCTGCTGGCCTACAATGGTTCGCAAGAGGGCAAGACAGCACTGCTTTCCTGCGCGGAAGTGGCGTCCTTCACCAATGCGGAAACGCACCTGCTGGCGGTGGCGGGCATGCCCTCGAGCATGTTTCTTACCGAGGGTTTTTTGCCCGAGGAACTGATGGAAGACGAGAAAAAGCGCGCCCAGGAGGTGCTCGACGAGGGCATCGCACAATTGAAAACAAGCGGCTATCACGCGACAGGCCATCTGGCGGTAGGCGAGCCGGTAGAGGAAATATCGCGCTTGGCGTCGGCGCTCAAAGTAGACCTGATCATCGTTGGCCACAGCCAGAAAACTTCCATAGCAAGCCGCTGGTGGCGCGGGTCGGTGGGCAAAACCTTGCTCGATATTTCGCCCTGCAGCGTGCTGATTGCCCTGCAACGGGTCTGAAAGCGGAAATTCCGCAGGTTTCACGGTAAGGACGGCTGGGGTTGCGCGGACCTCGCCGTATAATTTGCCGCCATGATCTCCCCCGGACAGTTCATGCGTTTCCTGCCGCCAGCTTTGGGCATGGCGCTGCTGCTTGCATTGGGCACGGTGGAGGCGCAGACCCAGAGCCAGTCCCGAACCGCGCGCCCCAAACCCGCGGCCAAGCCGGCGGCACAAGCACCCAGGCCGGCGGCGCAGGCGGCGCCCGCGCAGGCAGTCGACGACCGGCGCTGGAACGATCTCGTCGATCAGGCCGAGGACAACCTGGCCAAGGGCAGTTATGCCGCCGCGGAAGCGGCAGGGCGCGAGTTGCTGGAGGAAGCGAATCGGATTTTCCCCGCGGATCATGCCAACACTGCCGCCAGCCATTCGGTTCTCGGCTCGGTGTATTTCCGCCAGGGCCGCTATCCCGATGCGGAGGCGCGCTTCCGGCAGGCACTCAATATCTACGAAAACCGTGTAGGCCCGGAGGCAGCGCAAACGGCCTCCGCGTTAAATAATCTCGCCTTGGTGCTGGAGAAAACCGGCGATTACCGCGGCGCGGAGTTGCTGCTGCAGCGCTCGCTCGCAATCCTGCGCAAGCTGCTCGGTCCGGACCATGCGGATACCGCGACCACCATGTCCAATCTGGGACGGGTGCTCGATGCGCAGGGCAAGTTCGGCGCATCGGCGAGTATCGCCGCCGATGCCGGCGACGATCCGCAAGCCTTGGCCGCGAGGGCCAGCGACCTGGCGGCCAAAGGACAATACCGCGAGGCCGAATCCTTGCAGCAGCGAGTGGTGCAGATTCACGAGAAAGCCGTTGGCGCGGAGCATGCGCTGACGGCCACCAGCATCTCCAACCTTGGCAACGTCCTTTACCTGCAGGGCAAGTTCGCGGATGCCGAGCAGGTGCACCGGCGCGCGCTGGCAATCAGGACGAAGGTGCTGGGCGCGGGACATCCGGACACCGCCACCAGCCTGAACAACCTTGCCAACGTCCTGTTCGAGCAGGGCAAGGACGAACAGCTTGCGCCCTCCGAGCAGCGCGCGCGCGCGCGCGACCAGATCCGCGTATTCACCGAAACCGAAGGCCTCTACCGCCGCGCACTCGCGATTCAGGAGACGGCGCTGGGCGCGGAGCATCCGGCTATCGCCGCGACGCTCAACAACCTGGGCGCCTTGCTGGATCAGGGCGGCAGGCATTCGGAGGCCGAGCCCTTGCAGCGGCGCGCGCTGGCGGTGCTGGAAAAAGGCCTGGGGCCGCTGCATCCGGACACCGCCGCGACGCTCACGACGCTCGCGGTTTCGCTTGACCGCCAGGGCAAGCTGGTCGAAGCCGAATCCACCTACCGTCGCGCGGTGGAGACCTCGCGCAACGCGGGCAATCCGCGCTCGCTGCTGCTCAATGCCAGCCGCCTGGGATTCGCGCTGGCCAAGCGCGGCCGCAATCGTGAAGCACTGCCCTTTTACCGCGACGCGATCGACTCGCTGGATTTCCTGTACGTGCGCACGCGCGGCCTGTCCGAGGAAACCCGCGCGGTATTCATGGGTCAGTTCGGCAATATCTATCTTGAGACCATCAAGCTGCTGCTGCAGTTGCATCGCGCCAATCCGAACGAGGGGTTCGATCGGCAGATCCTCGAAATCGCGTCGCGCAATCAAAGCCGCATATTCACCGAGCTGATGCGCCAGGCCGATGTCGGGCGCTTCTCCAGCGAACCGGCGTTCATCACGCTGCGCGATCGCCGCCAGGCGCTGCAGGATCGCATCGACGGGCTGCGCCAGGCGATCGTGACGATTCCCCTCGCTCAAGCGCAGACCGAGGTTAGGCGTACCGATCTGACCGGTCAGCTGGAAGGTTCAACGCGGGAACTGGCGATCATCGAGCGCGAATTGTTGAAGCGTTACCCGCGTTTCATGGAGTTGACCAACCCGAAGCCGGTCACGGTCGATGATCTGCAAAAAAGCCTGTTGCGTGATGGCGAGATGCTGCTCACTTACGTGCTGCTGCCGCTGGAGACGGTGATATTCGCAGTGACCCGCGATCGTCTGAAAATGGTGGTGGCGCCGGTTAAACGGGAGGACATCGCCACCCGCATTTACAGCGTCAGGCGATCAATCGAGAAAGTCGCCAGCGGCGAGTCGGTGCTGTTCCTGCGGGAGGTGGATCCTGCCGTCTTGAATGGCCTGTATCGCGAACTGATCGCGCCGGTCGCCGATATCATGGCCGGGCGTTCCAAGATTATCGTGGTGGCCGACGGACCGCTGCAGACCATACCGCTGGAATTTCTGGTGCGTCAGTACGGCGCTGCCGAGGAGAAGGCGTTCCGCGCCGCGAGGCAGGGATCCGACGGTTCGGCTGACCGACCTTTCCTGGCGGAATACGCGCCCCTGGATTACCTGGGCAAATCCTTCCGCTTCGCCTACCTGCCCAGCCTATCGACACTCACCTCGCAGCGCCTCTATCCAAAGATACAGACCGAGTCCAAGCGTCAGCTGATCGCGTTCGCGGACCCGATATTCAATCCGGTGGTGGGCAAGTTGATTTCCGCCAATACCCTGGCAGTGCTCGAGGCGATGGGCGGGTCAGTGCCGCGTGGCCGCGACGGCCGCCCGAACATTCCCGCCCTGAAGGAGACCGCCGTGGAGGCGCGCGAGATCGCCACGATTCTCGGCGGGGCGAGCGATCTCTACCTTGGTGACAACGCGCAGGAGTCGATGGCCAAGCGGGGCGACCTCAAGGCCGCGCGCTTCGTCTTGTTTGCAACGCACGGATTCCTGGGCGGCGAGTATCTCCCCCCGATGGAGGCGCCGGTGGAACCCGGCACCAACGTGGTATTGCGCGCGCCGCAGAAATCCAAGTCGCAACCGGCGCTGGCGCTGACGCTGGTGGGCGACCTCAAGGGCGAAGATGGCATGCTCACCATGAAGGAAGTCATCGAGGACGTGGAACTCAATGCCGACCTGGTGGCGCTGTCGGCCTGCAATACCGCCGGTGAAACCGCGCAAGCCAACAACGGCGAGGGTTTCGCCGGATTGACGCGGGCATTCATGTACGCGGGCGCGAAAAGCCTGCTGGTTTCCCACTGGAGCGTGGACAGCCTGTCCACGCAGGCGCTCATGACCGCCACCTTCCGCAATGTGAAGGCCGGCGAGCCGGCGCTCAATGCCATGAGTGACGCGCAGCGCGGCCTGCTTTCGGCGCGATATACGAGCGGGCAGTACCACTTCTCGCGGGGGCATCCGTTCTTCTGGGCGGCGTTCGTGTTCGTGGGCGATTAGAGAGACCACGGTTCGCAAGCGAACCATGACGCAAACAGGGACCTTTATTATTTATCCGCGGTCATGCGCGTCTTGAAAATCGCCGTGCTGCGAATGCGCAGCACCACCTCGCCGTCCTGATTGCTCAGCGTCGCGGTGTTCTGCACAAAACCCATTTCGGGTTTGCTTTTCGAGTTGCGCACTTCAGTCACTTCCACGCGGCCGTGCAGCATGTCGCCGGGGCGCACCGGCTTCAGCCAGCGCGTCTCGTCGTGCCCCGGCGAGCCAAGGCTGGTTTCCTGGCAGACGAATCCGCGCAGCATCAGGCGAAACAGGATGAGGGCGGTGAGCCAGCCGCTCGAGATCAGGCCGCCATAGTGAGAACGCGCGGCGAATTCCTTGTCCACGTGCATCGGCTGTGGGTCGTATTGGCGCGCGAAATCCAGGATTTCCGTTTCCGTGATCCGATGGCTACCGAGGTCGAAAACTTCTCCCGGGCGGTAATCTTCGGCGTAGCGCAGTGTCATGGCAGGGAGCGGCGCGATTTTCAAGCGTTCGATAAATCCGGTGCGGTCATGCGGGTCCTGAATATCGTTGCGCTGCGCAGCCGCAGCACCAGTTCGCCATCCTGATTGGTGAGCGTGGCGATATATTGCACAAAGCCCATTTCGGGTTTGCTTTTCGAAATGCGCACTTCACCGACCTCCAAGCTGCCGTGCAATATGTCGTTGGGGCGGACCGGTTTGAGCCAGCGGGTTTCATCGTGTCCCGGCGAGGCGATGCTGGTCTCCTGGCAGATGAATCCGCGCAGCATCATGCGGAACAGAATCAGCGCGGTGAGCCAGCCGCTGGAGATAAGGCCGCCAAACTGCGAGCACGCGGCAAATTCCTTGTCCACGTGCATCGGTTGCGGATCGTATTGCCTTGCGAACTCGAGGATTTCCGTTTCGGTGATCTGATGGCTGCCGAGGTCGAAAACCTCCCCCGGACGATAATCCTCGGCGTAGCGCAGGTTCATGGCAGCGCGCCGCGTGATACCAGGCCGCCATCGATGGTAAAGATGATGCCGGAGGTATAGGCCGACAAGTCCGAAGCGAGAAACACCACGCTCGCGGCGGTTTCATCGATGCTCGCGGCGCGTCCCAGCGGCATATTCTTGAAAAACTCGCGCCAGCGCTCCGGATCGCCAAGGCGATCAGCCGCGCGTTTGCGGCCGAGGAATTCCAGGCGCTCGGTTTCCACGGGGCCTGGATTGACACCCAGCACGCGCACGCCATGATCAATGCTGGTGGAACCCAGCGTGCGGGTAAACGCCATCAGCGCCGCGTTGCCGGTGGCGCCGGCGATGTAGCCGGCGTCCAGGCGCTCGCCGCCCACGCCGATGATGTTGATGATGACGCCGCTCCTCCTCGCTTTCATCAGCGTGAAGAACGAGCGCGACATGTTGATGTAGCCGAAGACCTTCAGGTCCCAGGCGGCGCGCCATTTGGCGTCGTCGATGTCCTCGATCGAGCCGCCGGGAACGCCGCCGGCGTTGTTGATGAGTATGTCGGAGTCGGAACACGCGGCCACCAGCTTGTCGCGCGATTCGGCCTTGGACAGGTCCATGGCGTAGGTCCGCACGTCTACTTTGGCTATTTGCAGGAGCTTGGCTTTCGCCTGCTCCAGATCCTCCTGCGAGCGCGCCGCAAGCCTCAGATTGCAGCCTTCCTGAGCGAACCATCTTGCCACGCCGAAGCCGATGCCCTTGGAACCACCGGTGATCAGCACGCTGCGGCCTGCCAGTTTCAGATCCATTTGTTGTTCCCGTAACCCATTCGAGGTGGCGCAGTCGCCGGAGTCATCCGAGTCTGCGGCGAAACAGCGCGAACAGGCGCTCCCAGTGCCGTTCCGCGGCGGCCTTGTTGTAGAACTCGCGCTGCGGAAACACGTAGCCGTGGTTGCAGTTTTCGTACATTTCCAGCTCGTACTTCAGGCGGGTTTTCTTCAGCGCGGCGGCGAGGGCGTCTATGTCTTTTTGCGGGGTGAGGAAGTCGACGGAGCCGAAACCGAAATAGGCCTCAGCCTTGATCCTGTCGAGCATCAAATGCACGCTG
>MEQV01000047.1 GCA_001770355.1 Betaproteobacteria bacterium RIFCSPLOWO2_02_FULL_62_17 | reverse complement strand
CATCACCGAGGCGCCGGCGAACAGCACCGCGACGTCGCCTGCGACCGCAGCGGTGGTCGCGGGCGCGCCGCCTTTGTAGGGCACGTGCAGCAGGTCGATGCCGGAGCGCGACTTCACCATCTCCATGATCAGCTGGTGCTGGCTGCCGTTGCCGCCGGAAGCGTAGGAAAGCGGCGGCTGCGTCTTGCGGGCGACTTCGATGAACTCGCGGAAGTTCGTCGCCGGGACAGCCGCGTTGATCGCCATGACGAAGCTGGCGCGGAAGATGCTCGCGACCGGGACCAGTTCCTTCATCGGGTTGACCGGCATCTTCGCGTACAGGTGCGGGTTGATCGCCACCATGCCCTCGGGTCCGAGCATCAGGGTGTAGCCGTCGGGCGCGGCCTTCGCGGTCGCCTCGGTGGCGATGACACCGTTCGAGCCGGCGCGGTTCTCGACCACCACCGGCTGGCGCAGCGCCTCCGACAGGCGCGGCGCCAGCAGGCGCGCCACCACGTCCGGCGCGCCGCCGGGCGGAATGGGAACCAGCAGGCGCAGCGGCTGCGAGGGGTACTGCTGTGCGACGGCCGTGGCCGCAGTCAATACCAGCGCAAACGCGGCACGGCTGCCGGCCCGGATGAAACGTCCCGCGAGGTTCATGGCGACTCCCTTTATTCTCAGACAACATAACGAAGCACCGCGAGGTGCGGGGTGCTGATCGCGAGAGGCTTCACCTGCCGCCGCGCAACACTACACCTTGCCCTATCCCGCGTTGTATTTTTTTACCGAACGGTAGAGCGTGCGGACGTTTTCCAGCGGCGCTTCGTCCGGAACACCGAAAGCGCAGTCGAGGATCAGTCCTCCATCCTTGCCGGCCACTTCGATGGTCTCGCGGCAGGCGGCGTCCACTTCCTCGGGCGTGCCCAGATTCAAGATCGAGGGCGAGATCGCGCCGCGCAGGCACACCACGTCGCCCAGCACTTCCTTGGCGCGGCGGATGTCGGTGCGCTCGAACCAGTAAATCATTTTGCCGCGCGGCATGCCATCGCCGATCACCTCCAGGCGCTGGGTGCAATCGGCCTCCCACAGCGGCATCGGCACCAGGCCCGTATCGATCATTGCAAGCAGCAGCTTCCTGAACGAGGGCCAGTAGACGCTCTTGAACTGTTCCTGCGACATGAAACGGTCCGGGGCCCAGTGGATGGGAATGAAAACGATCTTGCAGGGCACCGCAGACGCGGCCGCAACGGCGTGGCGCAGCAGGAAGGGGATGATCTTGTCCATCGCCTCCATGAGCTTGTCGCGGCGGCGGAACAGATCGGTCATCATCCCTTTGGCGCCGCGGAAGTAGTCGGCGAAGAAGTCGTAGGGCGCGATCGAGGTGGTGGACGAACCCAGCGGATAGCCGGACTGCTCGGACCAGGCGACGAAGGCCATCATCCGGTCGAACAGCTTCTGGTTTTCCTCGCCCGCTTCCATCACTTGAGCCATGGCGCGGCGAAAGGCCGGGTTTGCGAAGCCGCGCACGCCGGTTACAATGCGCGTGTAATGCAGGCCCGGAAACAGCGGCAGAGCTTCGAAACCCTCGAAAGCCGAGGCGACTCGAGGCAGGTATTTGGCGAGGTAGAAGCCGGTGGGATCGGCGATGAATTCGTCGAACTCCTCCGCCTTCATGTACTCGCGATCGAGGTACTGGTAGGGCTGGTTATCGCCCACGCCATGCCCCGGCCATTGGAGCTGCTTGAAGCCGAGCTTTTCCATGGTCGGGCCGATGAAGGTATTGAGGTGCGGCAGCATGTACACGTCCGGATCGAGCTCTTCGAGCACGCGGCGCAGCACCGCCTCGCCCTCGTCGATGTCGTACATGAGCCGGCGATGGCTGATGCCTGAGTATTTCGCCATCCAGAACGTGGCCATGAACGCCGTCGGAACGCGGTCCGGCCGCCGCAAGGCGATCACATCGTCGATGCGCCGCTGCTTCTGCTCGTAGATCGATCTGCCGACGGTGGTCATTTGAACATCCTTTATCGAAGCGCTGAATTACTCAAACCGCTGAACGACAAAAAATTCAAACTGGCGCGTGACGCCTGCGATTCGGCCATATTAGCCGATGCGATGCGATGCAGCCCTTGCAACGGCCGCATTCGGCTAAACTCGCCGCCGACAACCGAAAGGTCCTTCGCACATGACACTCCCCGAATACGACCTCAGCGGCAAGGTCGCCTTCATCACCGGCGCGGGTCGCGGCATCTGCAAGGGCATCGCCGAAGTGTTCGCCGAAGCCGGCGCCGACCTGGCGATCAACTCGCGCACCACCAAATATCTGGAGCCGACGGCCGCGGCGATCGCCAAGGCCACCGGGCGGCGTGTGCTGCCCGTCGCCGCCGATCTCACCAGGAGCGACGAAGTGCAGCGCGCTGTGGACAAGGTGATGGCCGAGTTCGGCAGGATCGACATCCTGGTCAACGGGGTGGGCGATTCGCTCAAGCGTCCGCTCATTCCGCGGCCCGGCACAGATGACCCGAAGGAGCCGATCTCCGATAAAGATCTTCACTACATCCTCGACCTGAACCTCACCCACGCGCTCATGTGCACGCGCGCCGTGGCGCCGCAGATGATGGCGCGCGGCTCCGGGCGGATCATCAACATCTCGGGGATCGGCGCCATAAAAGGCGGTGTCGAGCGCGTCATCTACGCCACCGGCAAGATGGGGCTCATCGGCTTCACGCGCGCCCAGGCGCTCGAATGGGCGAAGACCGGCGTGCGCATGAACTGCATCGCGCCGGGCCTGTTTCCCGATTTCTCCTCGCCTGAAAGCGCCGGGGAGCGCATGAGCGCAGACCAGTACGCGCGCGTCGTTCCGGTCGGCCGTCCGGGGCGATTCCGCGAGGTCGGGCTGCTCGCGCTCTACCTCGCCTCGCCCGCGTCGGAGTACATGACCGGACAGACGCTGTTCATCGACGGGGGCCTGTCGTTGTAGCGTGTCACAGGCGTGACTTGTCTTCGGCGAACGCACTTCGAGCCCTTTCCCGCTCTTCATCATCGATAAATTCCGTATCCCGAAGGCGGCTCTCGATAATCGGCAACGACAGCAGGCCCGCCGCGATTCCAGCCTGAATCCATTCGCGATCGCGCGTTTCGCTGCGGGCATATTTCGAGATGGCCGCGTCATTGGGATCAAGAAAAAACACGGTGACGCCGCTTGTAAATGGGACTTTCACCAATCGAAACTCCCACTGCGCGGGCAGCGTCGGCAGCTTGGGTGAAACCGGATCGAGAAAGTAACCGTGAGCGGCTTCAAAAGCGCTGCCTTCGCCGAGGTCGTGCTGCAACTCGAATATCCGCGCCGGGTCGCGCCGGGTGTAGCAATCTACGTCGATAGACATCAGCATGCGGGCGGGAATGCGACCGGCCGGCAATATGGCCAACGCGGACAGACTGCCGATGACGACATATTCGTGGTGCCCGCAAAGCTTTTGGGCCTCGATGAAAAGGTGTTCGAGCTTGCTCAAATCCATTCGGAGGACCACGGTGTGTTTTGGAAGAGGGCGTCTTCCCATTCGCCAAGCGACGCCATCCGCCTTGCGAGCTCGCCTGGCGACAAAGCAAGCAATTCCGTCCAGCGCTTTATGTAGAGCGGGCTGCAGGTCCTGTTCCTGGCCCAAAGCCCGACCCTGTTTTTGGCTGCGGCGATTTGTTGCCGTGCTTTTTTCGGATTGGCAGTCAATTCGGCGGCCAGCCGCAAATGGCGCACCCGTTGTCGTTCCAGTTTCAACTGGTGCTCCAGACGCGCGCGACGCCGCTCCTCCAGTATTGCGGCGGCACCCGGACCGGGATCGCCGGCGGTCGGATCAATGCCAAGTGCCTGGAAGATTCGATCCAGCACGTCGGTCTGAACCGGATGCGGCTTGCCCTGCTCAAGTTGAGAAAGAATCGTCCTGGAGACCCGGGCGGTAGAGGCAACGGCGGTCTGCGTCAGGCCCCTCGCCAGACGCTCTTTCCGGATGAGACTTCCATAGTGCCTGGAAAGCATCGTGCTGCTGTGTATTTAAATGGACATTGTTTATTATAATGAACAGAAGTTGAATACGTCAATCGTCGCAACGGTGGAAAGATTTTTTTGCGCCCCTGGTCTGAAAAGCCCTATGGGCACCGGCACGTTTTTGTTGCGTGACCCATGGGTAGCGGCGGCGCTATCATCCGCCCAGGCAGAACGTTCCGGGGGAGGACACCATGACTACCGCGCGCGAAAACGAAATTCTGACCCGGGTCGGGCCGGGCACGCCCATGGGCGCGCTGATGCGCCAATACTGGGTGCCGGTTGCCCGTTCGCAGGAGGTGAAGCCCGCCGGCGACCCTTTGCGTGTGATGGCGCTGGGCGAGCCGCTCATCGCGTTCCGCAACAGCCAGGGCCGTCTGGGCGTGCTCGAGCACCGTTGCGCGCATCGCAACGCGTCGCTGTTTTTCGGACACAACGAAGAAGACGGCATGCGCTGCATTTATCACGGCTGGAAATTCGGCCCTGATGGAAAATGCCTCGACATGCCCAACGTGCCGCGGCACCAGGATGCCAAGCACAAGGTCAAACTCACCGCGTACCAGGTGACCGAACGCTACGGGATTATCTGGCTCTACATGGGCGAGCGCGCGGTGCCGCCGCCCTTTCCCGATTTCGAGCTCAACGATCTGTCACCCGATGAGATCACCGTCCAGATGATTCAGCAGGAATACAACTGGCTGCAGGGCCTGGAGAACGATCTCGATACTTCGCATTTCGGCTTCCTGCATCTGGGCGGCGTCGACCCCGCGGAACTGAACCCGGGCGAAACCGTCTACTACCTCGCCAATGACCGCGCGCCGCAATTCCATCTCGAGGACACGCCGCTCGGCCTCATGTACGGCGCCTACCGCCCGGCCGACGAGGGCAACACCCATTGGCGCCTGGCGCAGCTCATCGTTCCCTTCTGGGTCATTCCGCCGGCGGCCATGCTCGCCGACCAGATAATGATCAAGGGTTACATCCCGATGGATGACACCCATACCATGGTCATAACGATCCAGCGCAAGGGGGTAGTCACCCCCTCGACGACACGCGAAGGCAAGCCCATCCCGGGCCTGGGCGCGAGCTTCGCACCGCGCAATGAATTCCGGCCCAACACCACCGATTGGTTCGGCCGCTGGCGCCTGCCCAACTGCGCCGAGAACGACTGGCTCATCGACCGCGAGGCGCAGCGCAACGGCAGCGTGTTCAGCGGCATCACCGGCCTCAACGTGCAGGACAATGCCATGGGCGGCATGCTCGGGACGATCAGCGACCGCACCCGCGAGCATTTGACCGCGAGCGATGTGATGATCGTGCGCGCGCGGCGCAAATTCCTGCAGCTGGTGGAAACCCTGGCGGCCGACAAATCGGCCAAGCTGCCGGGCGTCGACGACCCCGCAATCTACCGCGGCCATCGCGCGGGGAATTTCGTGGCGCCTGCCGGCAAGCCGTTCCGCGAGGCTTATGAAGAGATGATGCAGAAGCATGCCAATACGGCGGTCCGCTGGGTGGCGGCGTAAGTTGGAAAAACCGCCGGCGCATAAATCTCGCGCCGGCTGCTGGAAGCAGCGCGACAAGCTTTTTGGCCGCGCGGTCGTATTCACTTTTTCGAAAAGGAAGCGGTAATGTCAGAACCGATCCGCATCAAGGAAATTCCCGAAGACGAGTTGACGCCTGAGCAGGCTAAGGTGTTCAAGGATCTTGTCGCCGGGCGCGGGCGCCTCCTCACGCCCTACAAGATCTGGATCCATTCGCCCAAGCTCGCCGCCGCGTTGGAGACGATCGGAACCTTCCTCAATAAGGGGAGCTCGCTCACCGAGCGCGAGGTCGAGCTCACCATCTGCATCATCGCCAACCACTGGAAGGGCGAATACGTCTGGGCCGCGCATGTGAAGGTGTGCCGCAATCTCGGTTTCCCGCAAAGCGTGTTCGACGCCGTCCGCGCCGGGCAGACGCCGCAGTTCGACAACGAGCGCGAGCGCGCGGTCTATGACCTCGCCAGGATTTCGATGGAGCCGGGCGGCGGCTCGGACGAGGTGTTCAGCCGCGCCGAAAAGCTGCTGGGGCGCAACGGCATTGCCGAGGTGGTGGCTCTCCTGGGCTATTACACCTCAGTCGCGATGGGGATGAAGCTGCACCGGGTTCCGGTGCCCGCGCCCGCTTAAGGGGGATTACGCGGCTTCGTTGCACGTGGACGGTGGGTCAATCAATCAAATTCCGTCGTCCATCATCTGCACGTCGTTGTAACACCAGCGCCCGCACCAGGTCAGGACACGCGACCGAAGAATTCGTGTTCGATCAGAATCTTGAGCCCCAGACCGATGAGGATCAGCCCGCCGGCTATATCCAAGCGCTTGCCCAGCACCGCGCCGAAACGATGGCCGGCGAACAATCCCAGAACGCTCAGAACCGCTGTCGTCAGTCCGATGGTGACCAGCGAGAGAACCAGCGGGGCACCCATCATAGGCAGCGTGATCCCCGCAGCCAAGGCATCGATGCTGGTGGCGATCGCCAGTACGAGCATGGTGTGCAGACGAAAATCAGCGCCTGACGCAGCGTCCGTGGCATTCGCTTCAGTGCTGAATGCCTCACGCAACATATTCGCGCCGATGAGCGACAACAGGGCGAAGGCAATCCAGTGGTCCCAGGCTTCCACCAGCGGCCCGATGCCGGCGCCTATCAGCCAGCCCGCCAGCGGCATCAACGCCTGGAAGCCGCCGAAGAACAAGGCGACCAGCACCATGTGGCGCGCGCCGATGCGCGGCAAAAGCATGCCCCGGGCAGCAGCGACGGCGGCCGCATCCATGGAAAGACCGACCGCCAGCAGCAATATCGCAGCGAAACCCATGGCTCGATGCTAACAGCCGGTCCGGCGCCCTACCAGTTCTGATCGGCGCCGCAAGCATCGGTGCGCAGTGCTTTCGGGCACAGGCTAAACTGCCGGCTTTTACCAAGTCCGGCATAACTAAGATCGCCGTCGCATAAATCTCGCGCCGGCTGTTGGAAGCAGCGCGGCAAGCTTTTGGCCGCGCGATCCTAACTGCGCAAGGGATCGTTGCCGGTGTATTTTGCAAACTGTCGGAGTTGCCGATGTTGATGCATGGCGCAAGAAATCTTTGTCTGCTTCTGGTCCTGATGGCGCCGGGTGCCGCCATGGCGCAGGCGATGTTTTCCCTGTTCGTCGGCACGCGCTCAGAGGTGGCCGATCGCATGATCGAACTGGCCGGGCTCAAGGCAGGCGACGTGGTGGTCGATCTGGGCGCGGGCGACGGCCGCCTGGTGATCGGGTCCGCCAAAGCCAAGGCAGGCGTCACCGGATTCGGCGCCGAACTTGACCCGAAGCTGGTGCGCGAAGCCACCGCGCGGGCCTGGGTCGAGGGCGTGAGCGACCGCGTGAAATTCCTCAACCAGAATGTATTCGACACCGATTTGCGCCGCGTCGATGTGATCTACATGTGGCTGTTTCCAGAGCTGCAACGCCTGCTGCGCAACAAGATCATGGTCGAAGCGCGCCCCGGCACCCGCATCGTCACTCAGATGTTCGACATGGGCACCTGGCAGGCCGATGCCGTCGACGCCGAGCAGCAAAGCGTGCGCATGTGGATTGTGCCGGCCAACATCGCGGGAAACTGGAACTGGGACCTGGCGTTACCGGGAACCGGGAAGAATACCTATGCGAGCATCATTGACCAGAACTTCCAGCAGGCCGACGCAGTGGTGCGCGTTGGGAAAATCCGCCGGGCGACGCGCGAGTTCAAGGTCAACGGCACGCAGATTTCGTTTACCCTCAATATTCCCCTGCCGGGCCTGGAAGGCAGCCAGGAGCATGAATTCATCGGCAGAGTGATAGGCAATGTTATCGAGGGAAAGGTGCGTATGCACCGGCCGGTGAAAGGCGACAGCGAGAAATTCGATGTCACCGAGTATCCCTGGCGCGCGACGCGAAGCAGCAAGACGACCTACTTCAACCCCACCGGGATCGAGCTGCCGCGCTGATTACGTCATTCCGGCGAAACACCTGGGATTGTATACATCCCGCCAATTTGCGAAGTTGCGACTTCGCAACTTCGCAAATTGGCGGGAAAAATGGCTGCCAAAGCGAAGCACGCTGTTTCGTTCCAGCTCTACCGCCTTAGCGATTCAAAGCGAAGGAATAACCTTCAACGCCGGAAACCATGTCCCCAACAGCGTCTCCGGCCAGGCCATGTTGAGAAGCTGGTCGAACACGAAGTAGAAAAACGCCGTCAGCACCAGCGCCTGGGGTAAAACCAGTTTCCAGGGTTCACGGTTTTCGAGGCGCATGTATGCGATGACGAACAGCGGCACCGTCGGGATCAATCCCATCATCGCCATGCCCGCCATGAACGCGGCTAGCCACGCGAAAAACGCGCTGCCGCGCTTGAGAACCACACGCAGAGGCAGGTCGCCCGTGGACGAGGCCAGATCCATGTGAATCTTTTCCACCACGCGAGCCTCCGCCCACTGCTGCAGGTCCGCAGCCTGCGCCGGCCTGCGAAAGATTGCGTTGGCGGCGCTCGCCAGCACGAAGGCCAGGCTCGCGGTGCCCACGATGACCGGCACGATGCGCGCCGAGGCATTCCAGCCGAACGCCTGCCACAGCATCAGCGCGAGCACCACCGCCAGCACCGCGTAGAAAAACTGCGAAGC
>MEQV01000046.1:11022-12979 GCA_001770355.1 Betaproteobacteria bacterium RIFCSPLOWO2_02_FULL_62_17 | reverse complement strand
GTCCTGGAAGGAGTTCGACCGGCGCATCGGATTCGAAGATCTGCCGACCGCAGGGGCGTTCATGGTCTTCTCGCGCCAGCGCGACATGTTCGAGGTGGCGCGCAACTTCACGCACTTTTTCGCCGACGAGAGCTGCGGCTTTTGCACGCCCTGCCGCGTGGGTACGTCGCTTTTGCGCAACACCATGGACAAGCTCGCGGCGGGCAAAGGCTCGGCGTACGAGATGCAAGAGATGCACCGCATCATGCACATCCTGCGCAGTATGAGCCACTGCGGACTCGGGCACACCGCGGCCAATCCGGTGGTGCAAACCATGGAGAAGTTCCCAGATGTCTATGAGCGGCGTCTACGCGTGCTCGGTTTCGAGCCCGCATTCGATCTCGACGCGGCGCTGGAGGCCGCGCGCCTCATCACCGGGCGCCACGATGCCTGGGCCCATATCGAGGAATGAAGCACAGATGAGCGCGAAGACTTTCCTGCTCGACGGCCAGCCGGTCTCCTTCGTGGATGGGCAGACCATCATGGATGCCGCGCTTGCCGCGGGCGTCTATATCCCGCACCTGTGCCACCTTCCTGGCTATCGCCCGCAGGGCAGTTGCAAGCTGTGCACCGTCGACATCGGCGGACGGCGTGGCGCCGCCTGTACCAACGCGGCCGTGGAAAATGTCGATGTGAAGTGCGAGACGCAGGAGTTGAACGCCGATCGCCGTTCGCTGCTGCAGATGCTGTTCGTCGAAGGTAACCATTTCTGCCCGTCCTGCGAGAAGAGCGGCAATTGCGCTTTGCAGGCCGTTGCCTACCGCGTGGGCATGCGCGATCCACACTTCCCGCACTTCTACCCGGCGCACGACATGGACGCCTCGCATCCGGAGGTGCTGCTCGATCGCAACCGCTGCATCCTCTGCGAGTTATGCGTGCGTGCCAGCCGCGACGTGGACGGCAAGAACGTGTTTGCGATCAGTGGACGGGGCATGCGTGCGCGGCTCATCGTCAATGCATCGAGCGGCAGGCTCGCGGATACCCCGCTCGCGGCTGGCGACAGGGCAATGACGGTCTGCCCGACCGGCGCGCTCCTTACAAAGCGGCAGGGATTTTCGGTGCCGATCGGCCGGCGCACCTACGACTTGAAACCCATCGGCACAACGGCGCCCGCGCGGGAGACCCAGCATGGCTGATCGCAAGGTCAGGATCGCCACTACCTCGCTGGCCGGATGCTTCGGCTGCCACATGTCGATTCTCGACATCGACGAGGCGCTGTTCGATCTGCTGGAGCGCGTCGAGTTCGACCGCTCGCCGCTTACCGACATCAAGCACTGCGGACCCTGCGACCTGGGAATCATCGAGGGCGGCGTTTGCAATGCTGAAAATGTTCACGTGCTCAAGGAATTCCGCAGGAACTGCAAGGTGCTGGTCGCGCTCGGCGCATGCGCCATCAGCGGAGGCATCCCGGCGATGCGCAACAACATCCCCCTGCGCGCCTGCTTCCAGGAGGTGTACGAATACGAGCCGGGAACACTCGGGCACCACCTGCCCAACGACCCCGAGCTGCCTTTGCCCTTCGACAAGGTGCACCCCATCAACGAGGTGGTTCACGTGGACTACTTCCTGCCGGGCTGCCCCCCTCCCGCCGAGGCGATCCTCCGATTTGTCGGCGACCTGCTCGCCGGGCGCACCCCCGCCATCGACCCGCACCTGCTGCACTACGACTGACATGGCCCATACGCTCGAAACCGCCGCCCATCCCGAGACGCTGAAACGCGTCGTCATCGAACCGCTGTCGCGCGTCGAGGGGCACGGCAAAGTGACCTTGCTGCTTGACGCGGAGAACCGTGTGCAGCAGGCGCGTCTTCACATCGTCGAGTTCCGCGGCTTCGAGAAGTTCGTTCAGGGACGTCCCTATTGGGAAGTGCCGGTGCTGGTGCAGCGCTTGTGCGGCATCTGCCCGGTGAGCCACCAT
>MEQV01000046.1:0-10960 GCA_001770355.1 Betaproteobacteria bacterium RIFCSPLOWO2_02_FULL_62_17 | reverse complement strand
GAAGCTGCGCCGGCTCATGCACATGGGCCAGTTCCTGCAGTCGCACGCCCTGCATTTCTTCCACCTCGCCTCACCCGACCTGTTGTTCGGGTTCGGCGCCGAGGTGGCAAAGCGCAATGTGGTCGGTCTGGCGGCGGCAAATCCCGATATCGTCAAAAAGGGCGTGCTGCTGCGCAAGTACGGGCAGGAGGTAATCCGGCTTACCGCGGGCAAACGCGTGCATGGCACCGGCTCGGTGCCCGGCGGGGTCAACAAGAACCTGTCCCGCGCCGAGCGCGCGCTGCTCGCGGCGGAAATCGACCAGATGGTGGCGTGGAGCCAGGAAGCCGTGCAAATCGTGAAAGGCTTGTTCGAGCAGAACCTGGCGCTCTACCGCCGTTTCGGCTTCTTCCGCTCGAACTACCTCAGCCTGGTGCGGCAAGACGGCGCGCTTGAACTTTACGATGGCGGGCTGCGTGCCGTCGACATATCCGGTCAAACCGTATTCGACCACGTGAGTACCGACCGTTACTGGGACTATTTGTTCGAAGAAGTGCGGCCCTGGTCTTATATGAAGTTTCCGTTCATCCGCTCCAAAGGCACCGAGGACGGCTGGTACCGGGTTGGACCGCTCGCGCGCGTCAACAACTGCGCCCTCATCCCGACGCCGCTTGCCGAGGCCGAACGGCGCGAGTTCAAGGCCTTCCGCGATGAAACGGTGCGGCACGCGCCATTGGCCTATCACTGGGCGCGGATGATCGAGATGCTGCACGCGGCCGAGTCCATCCGCTTGCTGCTCGGTGACGACGACCTCTCCGGCGAGGAACTGGTGCGCCAGGGAACGCGCCAGCTGCGCGGCATCGGCGTGATCGAGGCGCCGCGCGGCACGCTCATCCACCATTACCATGTCAACGAGGACGAACAGATTGTCCGCGCCAACCTGATCGTCTCGACCACGCACAACAACCAGGCGATGAACGAGGCGGTCAGGCAGGTGGCGATCGAGTATTTCGACGGGCGCGAGATCACCGAGGGGCTGCTCAACCACATCGAGGTTGCGATCCGCGCTTTCGACCCGTGCCTGTCGTGCGCGACGCACGCACTGGGCAAGATGCCGCTCGAGCTTGAATTGGTGGACCTGGACGGGCGCGTTTTGCAACGTCTGCGGCGCCACTGATGAGCAGCTCCGTGCTCGTTTTCGGCTACGGCAATCCCAGCCGCGGCGATGACGCGCTCGGCCCGGTTTTCGTCGAGCAAATCGATGCGCTGCGCGCGCTGCACCCCGACTGGCCGGAAGTCGAACTGCTGACCGACCATCAAATCCAGGTCGAGCACGCGCTCGACATGCAAAACCGGGATTGCGTATTGCTGGTGGATGCCAGCGCCACGGCAAATGCGCCTTTTTCATACGAGCGGATATTTCCGGCTCTGGACAATGCGTACACGACACACGTGATGCTGCCGCAAAGCCTGCTTTACGTGTACGAACGCGTGACCGGCGAAGCGCCGCCGCCCTCGTTTCTATTGGGCATTCGAGGCGAGCAATTCGAGCTCGGCAAACCGCTTTCCGAAGCGGCCGCCCGCAATCTCAAACACGCGGTGAGCTTCACGGTTGAACTGCTTGCAAAGGGCGCGCCGAATCAGCAGGAGATTCCGCGCGATGCATGAACTGTCGCTTGCCCAGAGCATGCTCGCCATCGTCGAACAAAGCGCGCAGGACGGCGGATTCCGGAAAGTGGCGGCCATCCGCCTGGAAATCGGGCGGCTTTCCTGTGTCATGCCGGAGGCTTTGCGCTTTTGCTTCGAATCCGTGACGCGGGGGAGCCTTGCCGAGGGCGCGCGGCTGGAGATTATCGAGATCGCCGGCGAAGGTTGCTGCCCCCGCTGCGGGGCGACCCTGCCGCTCGATGAACTCTACGGGATCTGTCCGGATTGCGGTGTCCCGCTTGAGGTCACCGCGGGTACCGAGATGCGCTTGAAGGAACTCGAAGTCGCATAGGACTGGTTGTGGGCCGGCCTGCGCCCGGCCGGCTTGACCTGGGTCAACGCCGGGTGAGCACCCAGGGACTAGTATTTCATACGCAAGCCTGAAAAAGCGAGGCACCATGTGCACCACCTGCGGCTGCAACGAAGCGCCGCCCCCCCATAGCCACGACCACGAACCCTCGCGCGCCCGTCAACAGGTTCACGATGCGACGCGCACAGTGAGCGTCGGCCAAGATCTGCTTGCGGTGAACGACGCCCATGCCGCGCGCAATCGTCACGAGCTCGCGCACGCGGGCATCCTGGCGCTCAACCTCATGTCCGGCCCGGGGGCCGGCAAGACCACGCTGCTGGAGCAGACCATCCGGCTGCTCGATGGACGGGTCGCCGTCGCCGTAATAGAGGGGGACCAGCAGACCAGCCGCGATGCCGAGCGCATACGCGCTACCGGCGTGCCGGCGATCCAGATCAATACGGGCACCGGCTGCCATCTGGATGCCCATGGGGTCGGCCGCGCGATCGAGGAGCTTGCGCCGCCGCCGTTGTCGCTGCTATTCATCGAAAACGTCGGCAATCTCGTATGCCCCGCCGCGTTCGACCTCGGGGAAACGCGCAAGGTGGTCATTCTGTCGATCACCGAGGGCGAGGACAAACCGCTCAAGTATCCGCATATGTTTGCCGCCGCCCACCTTTTGCTGATCGCGAAGATGGACCTTCTGCCGCATGTGGGCTTTGATGTCGACCAGTGCATCGCATACGCGAAACGGGTAAACCCGGCGTTGGAGGTGCGGTGCGTGTCGGCGCACTCCGGCGAAGGCATGGACGCATGGCTCGCCTGGATCGAGCGCCACCAGGCACGCTGCCGCGAGGAAGCGCGCAGCGTTGGCCACACTCATCATCACGATGGGGTTTTTCGCGGCGCCAATGTCAATAGGGAATAAGGATGCCATGGTCCAGCTTTCCCCGCCAGTCCACGAAGTGCGGCGCCACGTGAGAGTGCGCGGATCGGTTCAGGGCGTGGGTTTTCGGCCGTTCATTTACGGTCTTGCGAGCGAACTCGCGCTTGCCGGCTGGGTACGCAATGACGGCCACGGTGTCGAGATCGAGGTTCAGGGCGAACCCTCCGCGGTGCAAACGCTGGTGGAGCGCATCGGCCGTGAGGCGCCGCGGCTTGCGCACATCGCTTCCCTGGACAGCAGGGAAGCGCCTCTTCAGCAATCAACGAGCGGCTTTGTGATCGCGGCGAGCGGCGGCGGCCAGGCGCGCACCGGCGTCACGCCCGATGCAGCCGTTTGCGCGGATTGTCTGGAGGAACTCTTTGATCCGGCTGCCCGCCGCTATCGCCACGCCTTCATCAGTTGCACAAATTGCGGCCCCCGCTATACCATTACCGAGCGTTTGCCTTACGATCGGCCAAATACGAGCATGGCGGCGTTCCCGCTGTGCCGGTCCTGCCGGGAGGAATACGAGACCCCCGCCGATCGACGCTTTCACGCGCAGCCCATCGCGTGCCCGCAATGCGGACCGCGCCTCTCTCTGCTGGGCGCCGGCGGCACACAAGTGGAGTACGGGGACCCGTTTGCCGAGGCCCTCCGGCGCCTGGCCCGCGGGGAAATCGTGGCGATCAAGGGGCTCGGCGGTTTTCATCTCGCCTGCGACGCCCGCAACGCCGACGCCGTTACCCGCTTGCGCGAACGCAAGGCGCGCGAAGAAAAGCCCTTCGCCGTAATGCTCGCCAACGTCGCTTCGGCGCAGGCGTTTGCCGAGGTGCCCAGCGCGGCGGCGGATCTGCTTGAATCCGTGGAGCGTCCCATCGTGCTGGTGCGCAAGCTGCGCGGGTGCGACGCGGCGCTTGCGGGTATCGCGCCGGGTCTGGCGTGGCTGGGCGTGATGCTGCCGTATACGCCGATGCAATATCTGCTCTTTCACCAGGCGGCGCACAAGCCCGCAGGCACCGCCTGGCTGGGCGCAGCGCAAGCGCTCGCGCTCGTGATGACCAGCGCCAACCCGGACGGCGAGCCGATCGCTTGCGCGACCGGCGAAGCCCTCGAGCGCCTCGGATCCATCGCTGACGCGTACCTGCTCCACGATTACCGCATCGTGACGCCCTGCGACGATTCGGTGGTGCGCTGCGGGCATCGCGGCGCAAGGCAGTTTTTGCGCCGGGCGCGTGCCTACACGCCGCGGCCGATTGCGCTTGCCCACGGCGGAGCGGCGGTGCTGGCCCTCGGCGGCCGCTTCAACAATACGCTGTGCCTCACGCGCAATGATGAGGCCTTCGTTTCGCAGCACGTCGGCGACTTGGACAATGCGGCCACATGCCGCGCTCTCGAAGAAACGCTCGCGCGCCTTGCCGCCTTGCTCGAAATCGAACCGCAGGTGATTGCGTGCGACCTGCATCCGGACTTCCATAGCAGCCGCGTCGCCGCCCGGATAGCCCGGGAGCGGGGACTGCCGCTGATCAGCGTGCAACACCATCATGCGCACATTGCCGCGGTGGCCGCCGAGCACGGCCACACCGGCCCGCTGATCGGACTGGCGCTCGACGGCGTGGGCCTGGGTACGGACGGCGCCGCGTGGGGCGGTGAACTACTGCGCATGGACGGCGCGCGTTTCGAGCGGCTGGGCCACCTGGTGTCGCTGCGGCTGCCCGGCGGCGATCGCGCCGCAAGCGAACCGTGGCGAATGGCCGCTGCGGCGCTGCATGCACTGGGTCGCACCGGCGAGATCAGCCAGCGCTACGACAGTCCTGCCGGCGCTGCCGTGGCGCGGATGCTGGAGCGGCGCGTGCTATCCCCGTCGACCTCCAGCTGCGGGCGCTGGTTCGACGCGGCCTCGGGACTGCTGGGCATCAAGGACGTGAGCGCATTCGAAGGACAGGCCGCGATGTTGCTCGAAGGAGCTGCCGAGCGGCACGGCCCCGCCCCGCCCCTGCCGGGCGGGTACACCGTTGACGCCGAAAACCGCCTCGACCTTCGCCCCCTCATCGCCTACGTCGCGCAGGCCGTCGACTCCGGGCAGGCGGCGGCTGTTTTCCATGCGACACTCGCCGCCGGACTGGCGCAGTGGGCCGCGGACGCGGCGGCGCGCCTGCAAATCCAGTCCGTAGCGCTGTCAGGCGGCTGCTTTGCCAACCGGGTGCTTGCGAGCGCCGTGCGCAGCCGGCTCGAAGCGCGAGGCCTGCGGGTCATTGAAGCCGAACAAGTTCCGCCGGGCGACGGCGGACTCAGCCTCGGCCAGGCGTGGGTCGCCCTGCTCGCCTCCCAGGAAAATTGAGGAGTTCCCATGTGTCTCGCGATGCCGGTGCTGGTGCTGGAGCTGACAGGAGGCGATCAGGCCATCGTGGCGCTGGGCGATGTGCGCAAAGAGGTGTCGCTTGCGCTCGTGGAAGACGTGCAGCCGGGCGACTATGTAATCCTGCACGCGGGCTACGCGCTGCAGAAGCTTGACCGCGACGAGGCGGACCGCACGCTCGCGCTTTTCGCCGCGCTCGCGCAGATGGAAGCGACTTGAAGTACATAGACGAATTCCGCGGTGAAGGGCCCGCGCGCGGCCTCGCGGCAGCCATCGCGCGCGAGGCTGACCCGGCGCGCGAGTACCGCATCATGGAGTTCTGCGGCGGCCACACGCATGCCATTTCCCGCTACGGCATCGCCGATCTGCTGCCCGCCAGCGTCCGCCTCATCCATGGCCCGGGCTGCCCGGTATGCGTGCTGCCGATGGGACGCGTCGATAGCGCGATCGAGCTCGCGCTCGAGCATCGCGTGATGCTGCTCGCCTATGGCGACTGCCTGCGGGTACCGGCCTCGAACGGCCTCAGTCTCATGAAGGCGCGTGCCCGCGGCGCAGACGTGCGCATGGTGTACTCGACGCAGGACGCGCTGCGTTTCGCCAGGGAGAACCCGGGCCGCGAAGTGGTGTTCTTCGCCATCGGCTTCGAGACCACCACACCCGCCACCGCGGTAGCCGTGCTGCAGGCAGAACGCGAAGGGCTTGCCAACTTCAGCGTGTTCTGCAACCACGTGCTGACGCCGCCCGCGATCGCGCACATTGTCGGTTCACCGGCGCAAGCGCCGGAGGTGGCTATCGACGGCTTTATCGGCCCGGCGCATGTGTCCACTGTAATCGGCAGCCTGCCCTACGAGCGCTTCGCGCGCGACCATGGCAAGCCGGTGGTCATCGCCGGCTTCGAGCCGCTCGACGTCATGCTGGCGATCCGCATGCTGGTTGCGCAGCTCAACGATGGCCGCTCGGAGATCGAGAACGAATTTACCCGCGCGGTGACACCCGAGGGCAATCTCAAGGCGCAGCGCCTCGTGGCGCAGGTGTTCGAGCTGCGCGACTCGTTCGAGTGGCGCGGACTGGGCGTGTTGCCGGCGAGCGCCCTGCAACTCAATCAGCGCTACCGCGCGTTCGATGCCGAGTTGCGCTTCCGGCTCGCGCCGCGCGCGGTGCCCGACAACAAGGCCTGCGAATGCGGCGCAATTCTGCGCGGCCGCAAACGGCCGTCCCATTGCAGGCTTTTCGCCACCGTGTGCACGCCGGAAAACCCGATGGGCTCGTGCATGGTGTCCTCCGAGGGGGCGTGCGCAGCGCACTATACCTACGGCCGCTTCCGCGACGCCGCCTGAGACGATGAGCCGCTCGCGCAAGGACTGGCCGCGACCGCTCGACTTCCGTGACGGCCGCGTCGACATGACGCACGGCAGCGGCGGGCGCGCCATGGCGCAGTTGATCGAGGAGCTGTTCCTGGAGGCCTTCGACAACCAATATTTGCGCTCGCTCAACGACCAGGCATGCCTTGCCGTTCCCCCCGGCCGTCTGGCCATGGCGACCGATGCGCACGTGGTCTCGCCGCTCTTTTTTCCCGGCGGCGACATCGGCAGCCTCTCTGTCCACGGGACCATCAACGACGTGGCGATGGCCGGTGCGCGCCCGCTTTATCTGTCCGCCGCCTTCGTGCTCGAAGAAGGCTTTCCGCTCGCCGACCTGCGCCGCATCGTGCAATCCATGGCGCTCGCGGCGCGGCAGGCGCGGGTACCCATCGTCACCGGCGACACCAAGGTGGTTGAATCGGGCAAGGGTGACGGCGTGTTCATTACTACGACAGGAATCGGTGTCATCCCCGAAGGCGTCGAGATTTCGGGAGACCGCGCGCGACCGGGCGACCGGATTCTCGTTTCCGGAACGCTCGGCAAGCATGGCGTGGCGGTAATGGCCTGCCGCGAGGGGCTGGAGTTCGCGAGCCATATACGCTCCGACACCGCGGCCTTGCACGGCCTGGTCGCGGCGATGATCGATGTGGCCCCCGGCATCCATGTGCTGCGCGACCCCACACGCGGCGGGCTCGCGACAACGCTGAACGAAATCGCCCGCGCTTCGGGCGTCGGCATGATGATTGAGGAGGTCCGCCTGCCCGTGAGCGGTGAAGTCGCCGCGGCCTGCGAATTTCTCGGGCTCGATCCGCTCTACGTGGCGAACGAGGGCAAACTGGCATGCATCTGCGCACCGCGGGATGCTGAACGTGTCCTTGCCGCGATGCGCGCGCATTCTCTCGGCGCAAAGGCGGCGCTGATCGGCGAGGTGACCGAGGACCCGAATTGCTTCGTGCAGATGAAGACCACCCTGGGCGGCCGGAGGATGGTCGATTGGCTGAGCGGCGAACAGCTGCCGCGCATCTGCTGACGCCGGATTGATTGCCTATCCGTTGCTCCAGGAATCCTTGAGCGTCACCGTGCGGTTGAAATCCGGTTCGCCGCTGACCGGATCGGTTCTGTCCACAATGAAATAGCCATGCCGCTCGAACTGGAAGCGCTCTCCGGCTTGCGCATGGCGCAGCGCGGGTTCGAGCTGGGCGGTGATGGTCTTTTTCGATTCGTGGTTCAGGTCGAGCAAGACGCTTCTGTCGCCGGCGCCAGGGTGAGGGACCTTGAACAGGCGATCGTACAGGTGGACTTCAGCGGAATAGGCGTGCCTGGCGCTCACCCAATGAATATTGCCTTTGACCTTGTAGGTATTGGCGCCAGGGGTGCCGGATTTTGAATCCTCAAAGTAGTTGCAGCGTACCGCGGTGATTTTTCCTTCGGCGTCCTTGTCGCAGCCGCTGCACTCGATGACGAAGCCGTAGCGCAGGCGCACCTTGTTGCCGGGAAACAGGCGAAAGTAGCCCTTGGACGGCGATTCCATGAAGTCTTCGCGTTCAATCCACAGTTCGCGGGAGAACGGGACTTCGCGTGTTCCCATTTCGGGCTTTTGCGGATGGTTGGGCGGCGAGCAGGTTTCTTCCCTGCTTTCCGGATAGTTCTCGATTATGAGTTTGACCGGATCGAGCACGGCGATGCGGCGCGGCGCGACCTCGTTCAAATGCTCGCGCATGCATTCCTCAAGCACCGAGTATTCGATCCAGGAATCCGCCTTGGAGACGCCGATGCGCTCGGCAAACAGGCGAAAGCCCTCGGGCGTGTAGCCGCGCCGCCGCGCGCCAACCAGGGTGGGCATGCGCGGATCATCCCAGCCATCGACCACCTGGCTTTCGACGAGGTCGATCAGCTTGCGCTTGGAAAGCACCACGTAGGTGAGATTGAGTCGCGCGAATTCGATCTGGCGCGGCAGCGGGGTTTGCAGCATGCCTTCCAGCACGGTTTGGTCGGGCAGTTTGTAGGACTCTGCCAAGCGCGCCAGCAACCAGTCGTAGAACGGGCGCTGGTCCTCGAATTCCAGAGTGCAGAGCGAATGGGTAATGCATTCGAGCGCATCCTCGATCGGATGGGCGAACGTATACATCGGGTAGATGCACCATTTGTCGCCGGTGCGGTGGTGCGTTGCCCGGCGGATGCGGTAGATCACCGGGTCACGCATGTTGATATTGGGCGAAGCCATGTCAATCCTGGCGCGCACAACGTGCTCGCCATCAGCGAACTTGCCCTCGCGCATGCCGTGGAACAGCGTCAGGTTCTCCGCGATGCTGCGCTCCTGATAGGGACTGTTCCGGCCCGCCTCGGTCAGCGTGCCGCGCAGCGCGCGCATCTGTTCGGCCGAAAGGCTGTCCACGTAGGCGTGGCCGGTAAGGATGAGGCGTTCCGCCGCCTCGTACATGAAATCGAAATAGTCGCTGGCAAAGTAAAGGTGCTTTTCGCCAGCGGTTTCCCAGCTGAATCCCAGCCAGGTGACGGCGTCAATGATGGTATCGACGTACTCCTGCTCTTCCTTTTCGGGGTTGGTGTCGTCAAAGCGCAGATGGCATGCGCCGTCAAAATCCCGCGCCAGACCGAAGTTGAGGCAGATGGATTTGGCATGGCCGAAATGCAGGTAGCCATTGGGTTCCGGCGGGAAGCGCGTGCGGATGACCGCGCTGTCAGTTGGCGCGTTCGCATGGCTTGCCGCCGGACCGGGCTTGCCCCCCCAGCGCCTGAATGCATGCTTGCCAGCTTCGACATCCGCATCGACGATGGCGCGGATGAAGTTGGAGGCGGGCGCCGTTTTTTCTGTCTGGGGTTTGGCCATGAGGCGTGCGATTTTTTGATGCTGCTTGGTAAGCGTGAATTCTAGCCTAGTGCCTCTGACCGATGGGCGCTGTGATTCACGCCAAACGCAGAGCGCATTGCGCTGCGGTGTCGCGGGGCGGTGTGAGCTTGTCCGGGGCGAAATGATGCGTGACAATTTTTTGCAGTTCGCCGTGACAATGTTTTGCAATAGATTTCTTCAGTTTTTTCCCCGCACGCCGTAAATTGCAAAGCATAGCTTCAGTGCTCGTGCGTCGTTGACGAACTCACGCCGCGCGAACCAGGCAAGGTCGACCCAGGACCCAGGACCCAGGACCATGGACCATTAGATGGCGGGCGTATATGAAAAGGCTGCTTAGTACAATTATTCCGTTTTGCGTTCTTGTCGTCGCTTCGGCGGCGCAAGCCCAGGTCTACCAGTGGAAAGATGCCGAGACCAAGACCACGCGTCTCTCCAATACCGCTCCACCGTGGTATCGCAATATTCAGCGCGAGAGTCACGCACCACGTGTGCAGGTTTTCTATTATGGTGTGCTGGTTGACGACACCAACCTCTCCTTTGAAGTGCGCCAGGCGATGCGCGCCCAGTCCCCGATCGGGCGGGTCCTTCCGCCCCTTGTTTCCCCCGCTTCCCAGCAAGCACGGCGCTAGGCTGGGGTAACGGGCGCGCGTCGCGCTGCCGGTGTCGCAACCCCCTCGCCCGGAACTTCCCGGGTCTTGATACTCTTTGCGCATTGCAAAGTGATCCCGGGAAAGCCGATCCGGGGATCAAGGGGGATGTGGCATGGTTAGCAAGATTACCTGGACACCAAACAAGCTCGAGGACGTCAAACCCGGGCTGAATGAGCTGGTGGTAAAGACCGTTCAGTTCGGCCTGCAGAGAATGATCCTGGAAAAGGACGTCCCCATCAAAATGCGCGATGGGGTCACGCTCTACTGCAATGTATTTCGGCCGATCAAGCCGGGCAGGTTTCCGGTGGTGATGTCCGCAGATGTGTACGGCAAAGATGGCGATGGCCGGCAGACACACGAACGTTTCGCCACCCATGGTTCGGTGAAAACCACGGAGTTCACGCCATTTGAATCGCCTGATCCCGGCTATTGGGTGCCCTTGGAGTATGTGGTGGTAAAGCTGGCCCTGCGTGGCAGCTCCAATTCCGTCGGTGATCTGTACCCGGTCTCCACGCGCGAGGCCAACGATTATTTCGACGCCATCGAATGGGCGGCGGTACAGGAATGGAGCACCGGAAACGTCGGCCTGAATGGCGTGTCCTACCTTTGCATGACCCAGTGGCCGGTCGCGGCCATGAATCCTCCCCATTGCAAGGCGATCATTCCCTGGGAGGGGGTGAGCGACATGTACCGCGACTGGTCGTTTCACGGCGGCATGCCGGAAACCGCTTTCAATCCCTACTGGTACAAATCCCAGGTGGATCGCTGGGGTTGGCAGAAGTGTTTTATCGAGAATCTGCCGGAACAGATGAAGAAGCACCCCC
>MEQV01000045.1:1014-30617 GCA_001770355.1 Betaproteobacteria bacterium RIFCSPLOWO2_02_FULL_62_17 | reverse complement strand
AAACCGATCACGCTGATCGAGTCCGGCGTGATCCTGGTCTACCTGGCGAAAAAAACCGGCAACGGCATGTACCCGAGCGATCCCGGCGAGCAACTGGAGGTGGACCAGTGGTCGCTGCACGGCCAGGCGACCTTCGGTCCGGGCGTCACGCCGATCGGTCACCTGGAACACCGCGTCCCGGGCGACAACGCCGGCGCCAAGGCGTTCTTTCGCGGCCGTGCCGAACGGCTCTACGAGACCTTGAACCTGCGTCTGGAGGGCCGCTCGTGTATTGCATTGGATCGCTACACGGTCGCCGACGTGGCCCATTTCACCTGGGTCAACCGTCACACCGATCAGAAAATTGATCTCGACCGCTACCCCAACGTCAAACGCTGGTACGAAACCATCCGCGCGCGGCCCGCAGTGCAGCGCGGCGTTGCGCTGGTCGCTGCATAATTGTCAAATGACTTTGCCCTGCCGCGCGGCGGCGCTCTCGCCGGCGATCAATCCGAGAATAAATCCTTTCGAGAGTCCGCCGACGTAGCCGGCGCGCGGACCTCCTTCCAGGCCCGCCACCGGCGTGCCGGAAACGTACAGCCCTCCCAGCGGCGCGCCGTCCGGCCGCAGTGCCTGGGCATGCGCGTCGATCACCACGCCGCCCATGGTGCCGGTGATGCCGGCGCATAGCGGCACGGCGTGCAACGGCCCGTTACCGAGCGGCAGCGGTTTGAACTTGGTGGTGGTGCGCGCGGGTTTAAGCTGTTCGAGGTGATTGTGCGTGACGGCTTCGTTGTACTCGTGCAAGGTCGCGACAAGCGCCGCGGCAGGCAGGCCGGTTTTCGCCGCGAGTGCTTCAGGATTCTGCGCGCTGTGCATCCAGCCGCCGCCGGAAATGAGGTAAGGATTGACCGCAACCGGGCCTTTTCTGCCGGGTTCGCCGTTCCACATCGCTTCGTCGTAGACGACCCACGCCGACATCGGATCGTCGAGCGCCGCCAGCGCATTGCTCATGCACACGCCGCCCAAACCTTCGTCGGTGAAGCGCTTGCCGTCGGGGCCGACCAGCAGACTGACCGTTGCGATGGCATCGAAATGCGGATAGGGCCAGAGCTTTGCGTTCGTCATGGCTTCGATGTGGTGAAGATGGCCGTAGAAAGCGCCGTAGCCTCCGGTCGCGGCGCCGGCCGCCTCGGCCATGCGGATGCTGTCGCCGCGGCCATTTTTCGCCGCCCGCACCAGCAGCCGTTCCGGCCGCTTGCTGATGTGACGCGCGACCATGTCGGCATTGGCGGCAAAGCCGCCGTCTGCGAGCACCACCGCGCGTGCATCGAAGCGTATCGCCTTGCCATCCTGCGTGGCATTGACCCCGACGCAGTTCCCCTCCTGCATCAGCAGCGACTCCGCGCAGGTGCCGCGCAGCAACTGGCCGCCGCGTTTCAGCAGGTTTGCCGCAAGCAGCCGCAGCGTCACGTCGCCGCCGCGGCCTTCCCAGTCCAGGCCTTCGACGAAGCGGCGCGGCGGCGCGAGCACGATGCTGCGGTCTTCGCCGCGATCGAGCTCGACCATGCGGGCGCCTTCGGCGCGCAGCCACGCGATCGCACGTGCGGCGTTGGCGGCGAGCGCCTTTGCCAGCTCCGGGCGCGCCGTGCCGCCGGAGCCCTTCATGATCAGGTTCTCGAGTTCTTCCGGGTTGCCGCGCGCGTAATGCCCCATCACGTTGCACACGCCCGAGGTGTAGCGCGAATTGCAGTGATAGCGGTCGGCGGATTCCTTCTCCAGCACCGCGACCTTGAGCCCGAGCTGGGCGGCGCGGCACGCGGCCGTCAGTCCCGCGAATCCGCCGCCGACGGCGATGAGATCGAATTGCATCGGATCACTCCTTCAATCGAAGTTAAGGCTCAATGCAGCCGCGCGCTTGCAGCATTCTAACCAGACCTCCATCCACAGGTTGGGCGCAACCAGGAACAGCCATGAAGCGGCGCAGGCGCTCTCTTTATGTCGCTTGACCTAGATCAAAACGGGAGCGGCGGGCGCGCGTAATTTTGAGCAAAGCAAAGCAAAGCTGAAGGAGTGTGGAGCATGGAACACCAGCATTACCTGACGATCGAACAGCGCGATGCCTTGGAGAAACTGATCCGCTCGCGAATCCGCACCGGGGCACGACTCGAATCGGCGCTGGAGCGCCTGCATATGCCGGACTACGGCGTGTGCATCGAATGCAGCCGGGACATAGAGTTTGTCCGCCTCGAAGCCGACCCCTTGGCCATGCACTGCCGGACCTGCTCGCGCTTGCCCGTGTCCGCTGAGGCGTAGTTTCGCGCGTTTATCCGCGACGCGAGAACCGGCCGCAGGGTCAGGCGTTCTGGACGGCTGCTTGAAACGTCCGCAGAGGCTGAATTTCGCAATCACAATGCGGACATCGTCCGGGCGCGCCCTCAAAAAAAAACACGAGTGGACGCGGCCCCTCGTGTTGTTCTCTTCAGGAAACCCTAGAGCCTGTAGTACTCCAGGTAAGCGACCACCCCTGACATGTGGAACGCTCTTTCCATGCCTTCATCGGCAAATTTGGCGGCTCCATCGTATTGCGAGTCGGTCCGCGCCTGCCGCCTGTCAGGCCCACGGGGCCTGAACGATACGGCATCAATACCCCCTCCGGCGTCGCCGGTCGTGTGGAGGGAAAGCGGTCTTGCAATGACATCCATGATCTCCTCCTTCGAATATTGAGTTGAAAACCCGAAACAACGCTCAGGATTTAACTTGTAGACCTTCTATCCGCTTCCGATTTGATAAATATCAAATCCGATTCACACGGTTTGGTATAGGAAACCTGCGCTGCTCGATGCGAATTCTATTTACCCGCGGTGTTTCAAAGTCATGCAGGAGAAACTCAAACTGTTTCTGAAGATATGTGAAAAATTAATCAGATGCGCCCAGGCGCGCGACGACCGGCGAGCCTTCCATTTCCGCTTGCCTTCGTTTCCGCCGCGAACAGTCAGCCAGGGTGCAGCGCTTCAGTCCGCTTTGATTTTTGAGGCGGCGACCACGCGGATCCAGCGCGCAATGTCATCCTCGAGCAGGCGGGTGAAGCGCTCGGGCGTGCCGCCGCCCGGTACCATGCCCAGCTTTGCGAGCGCCTCGCGGATCTCAGGCATGCGCAAAAGCGCATTGAGTTCGGCGTTCCATTTGGCAATGATTGGCGGCGGCGTGCCCGCCGGTGCAAACGCGCCGTACCAGGTGTCGACGTCGATCGCGGGCATGCCCAGTTCCCGCATCGTCGGCACATCCGGAAACGCCGGAGCCCGCTGCGCGCTCATCATCGCGACCATCTTGATGCTGCCGGCTTGCACGTAGGGCGCGGCGGTCTGCAGCGGGATGACCATCGCCTGCACCGTGCCCGCTACCAGATCGGTGAGTGCGCCCGCCGAGGACTTATAAGGTACGTGGACAATGTCCAGCTTCGCCTCAAGCTTCAGCAGTTCCATCGCTAGGTGCTGCGGCGTGCCATTGCCAGGCGAGGCGTAATTCAGCTTGCCCGGCTGGTGGCGCACCAGCGTGAGAAATTCGGCGAGCGAATTGGCCGGCACCTTGTTGGCGATGGCCACCGACACCACGTTGGTCCCGAGCAACACGATGCGCTCGAAGCTCTTGATCGGGTCGTAGGGCAGTTTGCGCGCCAGCGCGACATTGGTGGTGAATGAGGTCGCGCTGAAGCCCATGGTATAGCCGTTGGGCGACGCATTCGCGATCAGCTCATGGCCCGGGACGGCGCTCGCGCCCGGGCGGTTTTCGACCACCACGGGAACCTGCCAGCGCTCGGCGAGCCTGGGCCCCAGCAGACGGGCCAGGTTGTCGGCACCGCTTGGGCCGGCTGGATAAGGAACGATGATGCGGATAGGGCGGCTCGGGTAGGCATCCTGCGCAGCAAGCGGCGGGCATAGGAGCAGCAATGCCATTGACAGGCAGCGCAGGATTACGCTGCCGGCGCGCATGCGCAGGGACATGTCAAGACGGTGCAATATCAGGTCCATGTGGATATATCCTTGAAAGGGGTTGCGCCGCGCCGCGCCTGCGGCTGGTTTGACGATATGGCCGTGCTTTTTTGACCATTCTCTGGCATCCGCGACCATTGTATGGGCGAAGCAAAAGCTCAGCCTCCTGCATTGTGAGTTTCGTGATTTGGCCAAGGGCTGGCGCGCCGTTGCGTGCCTTGCTGTTCGACAAAATGCATAAGTTGATAAAAATCGTCAGGTACTTTATACTTGAATCCTTTACTCGGGTATTCAAGGGGGAATCATGAGATTAACGACCAAAGGACGGTTTGCGGTTACGGCCATGCTCGACCTTGCCATGCAAGGAGGCGCTCGCCCGGTAACGCTGGCGGCAATCAGCCAACGGCAGAGCATCTCGCTTTCCTATCTCGAGCAGTTGTTCGGCAAGCTGCGCCGCCACCTGCTGGTCGATTCAGTTAGGGGGCCCGGCGGGGGATACACCATTGCCCGCGAACTCGGGGCGATCTCGGTGGCGGACATTATTTCCGCAGTGGACGAGGCTGTCGATGCGACCCAGTGCGGCGGCAAGGAAAACTGCCACGACGAGCACAAGTGCATCACGCACGATCTGTGGGCCCACCTCAACCAGCACATCTTCGACTACCTCGGTGCGGTGACGCTCAAGCAACTGGTTGAGGACCAGCAAGTCAGGCTGAGCGGCGTGCTGCCGGTTTCCGCGCAGTTGTCCGATATGCGCGAGGCAATGTCTCTGCGACAGCGCACCGCAGTGGCGCCCTGACTGGTGGAAAAGCCATGAGCAGCATACTGCAGAATCTCGTCAACCAACCCTACCAGCATGGTTTTATCACGGAAATCGAGTCCGATGTCGCGCCGGCCGGGCTCAGCGAAGACACGATCCGGCTGATTTCGCGCAAGAAGAACGAACCCGAATGGCTGCTTGAATTCAGGCTCAAGGCGTATCGGCAATGGCTCACCATGGAAGAGCCCGGCTGGCCGAACGTGAAATATCCGAAAATCAATTTCCAGGCAATCAGCTATTACTCGGCGCCCAAGCCGAAGAACAAGCTGGCCAGCATGGACGAAGTTGACCCCGAGTTGCTCCGCACGTTCGAGAAGCTCGGCGTGCCGATGAACGAACGCGCGAAACTCGCCGGTGTCGCGGTCGACGTGATTTTCGACAGCGTGTCGGTGGCCACCACCTACAAGGCGAAGCTTGCGCAGGTCGGTATCATTTTCTGCTCGATCTCCGAGGCGGTGCGCGAGCACCCCGAGCTGGTACGCCAGTATCTGGGCAGCGTGGTGCCGGTGGGCGACAATTTTTACGCGGCGCTCAATTCGGCGGTATTCACCGACGGCTCGTTCTGCTTCATTCCCAAGGGCGTCAAGTGCCCGATGGACCTGTCCACCTATTTCCGCATCAACACCGAGAATTCCGGCCAGTTCGAGCGCACGCTGATCGTAGCCGAGGAGGGCGCGTCGGTGTCGTATCTCGAAGGCTGCACCGCGCCCAAGTTCGACACCAACCAGCTGCATGCCGCGGTGGTCGAGCTGATCGCGCTGGACAACGCCGACATCAAGTACTCGACGGTGCAGAACTGGTACGCGGGCGATGAAAACGGCCTGGGCGGCATCTACAATTTTGTCACCAAGCGCGGGCTGTGCAAGGGCGTCAATTCGCGCATTTCGTGGACCCAGGTCGAAACCGGCTCGGCGATCACCTGGAAATACCCCAGTTGCGTGCTGCGCGGCGATAACTCGGTAGGCGAATTCTATTCGGTGGCGCTCACCAACCATCACCAGCAAGCCGACACCGGCACCAAGATGGTCCATATCGGCCGGAACACGCGCAGCACCATCGTCAGCAAGGGCATCTCGGCCGGACACTCCAGCAACAGCTACCGTGGTCTGGTAAGGATGACACCGGCCGCCGCCGGCGCGCGCAATTACTCGCGCTGCGATTCGATGCTGATCGGCGACCAATGCAGCGCGAATACCTTTCCGTATATTCAGGCGAGCAATCCCGCCGCAATGGTCGAGCACGAAGCATCGACCTCCAAGATCGGCGAGGACCAGCTGTTCTATTTCGCGCAGCGCGGCATCGGAGCGGAAGAAGCGGTGTCGATGATCATCAACGGTTTCTGCAAAGATGTGTTTCAGCAACTGCCTATGGAGTTTGCGGTCGAGGCGACCAAGCTCCTCGGCCTCAAGCTCGAAGGAAGTGTCGGATGATTTACCAGGACAGCAGGACCCTGCTGGCGGTGCGCGACCTGCGCGCAACCGTCAATGGCACGGAAATCCTCAAAGGCATTGATCTCAGCGTCAGAAGCGGCGAAGTGCACGCGATCATGGGGCCGAATGGTTCGGGCAAGAGCACCTTTGCCAAGGTGCTTGCCGGCCATCCGGCCTATGCGGTTTCAGGCGGCGAGGTCAGCTTCGACGGCGGCAACCTGTTCGAGCTCGAACCCGAAACCCGCTCGCGTCGCGGCATGTTCCTCGGTTTCCAGTACCCGATCGAAATACCCGGCGTGGCCAACAGTCAGTTCCTGCGGCTGGCATACAACACGCTTCAGGCGGAGCGCGGCAAGGAGGAACTCGATCCGCTTGAGTTCGACGATTTCGTGCGTGAGAAAATGAAACTGCTGGAGATGAATCCGGATTTCCTCGACCGCAGCGTCAACGAGGGCTTCTCGGGCGGCGAGAAAAAGCGCAACGAGATTCTGCAGATGGCGCTGCTCGAGCCGAAACTCGCGATCCTCGACGAGACCGATTCCGGCCTGGACATCGATGCACTCAGGATTGTCGCAAACGGGGTCAATCACCTAGCCACGCGGGACAACGCGATCATCCTGGTCACCCATTACCAGCGCCTGCTCAACTACATCAAGCCCGATTTTGTGCACGTGATGGATGCGGGCCGCATTGTGAAGACCGGCGGCAGTGAACTGGCGCTTGAACTGGAAGCGCGCGGCTACGACTGGGTCAGCGCCGAGTTCATCGCTTCGGGCACCCCAAAAGCCGAGGTGGGCGCGTGACCGGGACCGAAGCCGGCAGCTATCTCGACAGCCTGATACGGGTCCAGGCGCAGCCGCCGGCCGCTCATTCGTCGCCGGCGTGGCTGAAGCAACTGCGCGCCCGCGCGCTCGAGCGCGTCGGCGCCCTGACGGTGCCGACCACGCGCGATGAGGACTGGCGCTTCACGGACCTGTCGCCGCTCACCAGGCTGTCGTGGCATCCGGTGCAAGGCGCGCCGCAGCTTGCGAGCGCGGATCTCGAGCGACTGTCGCTGCCCGAGGCGGCGGCCCGGCTGGTATTCGTGGACGGGCGCTACGCCGCGCAGCATTCATTCAATCATTCCGGACTGACAGTGGCGAATCTCCCGGCGGGCATGGCCGAACATGGCGCGAGCGTCGAGGCGCACCTCGGACGGCATGCGCGGTTCGAGCAGGACGCTTTCACGGCGGTCAATACGGCGTTTCTGCACGACGGCGCGTTGATCGTCGTAGCGCGCGACGCGGTGCTGGAAGCGCCGGTGCAGGTCCTGTGCATTTCAACGCAAAAAGAGACTGCCAGTTACCCGCGCTGCCTGGTGATCGCCCAGCCCGGGAGCCGGTTGACAATTATCGAGGAATTCGCCGCGTTGCACCAGGGCGCCTGTTTCACCAATGCGGTGACCGAAATGGCGCTGGCGGACAACGCGCGTGTCAATCACGTGCGGGTGCAGCGCGACAGCGAGGCGGCGTTCCACATAGGCAACTGCGCGGTGTCGCTCGCTCATGCGAGCCGCTACCACGCAGTGGGCATTGCGTTCGGCGCGCGCCTGTCGCGCTACAATCTGAACGTGCTGCTGGCCGAAGAAGGCGCCGAGTGCGCGATCGACGGTCTTGCGCTCATCGGCGGCAGGCAGTTGGCGGACAGCCACACGCTCATCGATCACGCCAAGCCGCATGGCCTCAGCCGCCAGCTGCACAAGTGCATTGTCGACGGCAGCGCGCATTCGGTGTTCAACGGGAAAATCATGGTGCGCCCAGGGGCGCAGCGCACCGACTCATCGCAATCGAGCCGCAACCTGCTGTTGAGCGGCAAGGCGCGTGTCGACACCAAGCCGCAGCTTGAGATCTTTGCCGACGACGTGAAATGCGCGCATGGCGCGACCGTCGGACAGCTCGATGCCGAGGAAGTGTTCTATCTGAGGAGCCGCGGCCTGTCGGATGCCGCCGCGCGCATGCTGCTGACGTACGCGTTCGGCGCCGAAGTCATCGGCCGCATTGGCGTTGCTTCGCTCAGGAGACGGCTGGAGCGGGCGGTGCAGGCGCAAACCAGCCGCGCAGCATGAGCGCCGTCCGGACCGATGTTAAGGCGCCGGCGTTCGACGTCGAACGCATCCGTGGCGATTTTCCTATTCTGAAACTCGAAATTGGCGGCAAGCCGCTGGTCTATCTGGACAACGCGGCCTCCAGCCAGATGCCGCAACCGGTGATCGATCGCCTGGTGCGCTACCAGACCACGCAGCACGCGAACATTCACCGTGCCGTGCACACCCTGTCCGAGGTGGCGACCGCGGAGTACGAGGAAGCGCGTCGCAAACTCGCGCGCTTCATCAACGCGCGTGAAGAGCGCGAGGTGATCTTCACCAGCGGCACCACCGACTCGATCAATTTGGTGATGCATGGATTCGGCCGCAAGTTCATCGGCGCCGGTGACGAAATCATCCTGAGCACGCTCGAGCACCATTCGAACATCGTTCCCTGGCAAATGCTGGCCGAGGAGAAAGGCGCAAAGATCCGCGTGGCGCCGATCGACGATGCCGGCGAACTGCAGAGCGGCGAATACGAAGCGCTTTTCAACCCGCGCACAAAATTTGTCGCGGTGACGCATGTCTCCAACGCGCTGGGCACCATCACCCCGGTCAGGCAGATGATCGCGCATGCGCGCGCGCGCGGCGTGCCGGTGATGGTCGACGGCGCGCAGGCCGCGCCGCACCTCACGGTCGACGTACAGGACCTGGACTGCGATTTCTACGCGTTTTCAGGACACAAACTGTGCGGTCCGACCGGCATCGGCATTCTCTACGGCAAGGCCGCGACCCTCGAGCGCATGCAGCCGTTCAAGGGCGGCGGCGACATGATCCTTTCGGTCACGTTCGAGAAGACCACCTACAACACCATTCCGCACAAGTTCGAGGCCGGCACGCCGCCGATCGCGGCCGCGATCGGCCTGGGCGCCGCGGTCGATTACCTGTCGGCAATCGGCATGGACGCGATTGCCGCGCACGAGCGCCATCTGCTTGAATACGCCACCGCCGCGTTCAGCCGCATGGCCGGCGTGCGCATCGTCGGTACGGCCGCAAACAAGGCTGCGGTGCTGTCGTTCGTGGTCGCCGGGGTACACCCGCACGATGTCGGCACGCTGCTCAACCAGTACGGCGTGGCGGTGCGCACCGGCCACCATTGCGCGCAGCCGGTCATGCAGCGCTTCGGACTGCCGGCAACTTCAAGGGCCTCGTTCGCGTTCTACAACACCATCGCCGAGATTGACGCCCTGGTCGATGGGATCCGCAATGTTCAGAAGATACTTGCGTGAAAGACAGCGCATGAAAGTCAGCACCAATGGCCGACCCTAAAGCCCTGTATCAGGAGGTCATTCTCGACCATAACCGCAAGCCGCGCAATTTCGGTAGGCTGGAGCAGCCGAGCCACGAGGCGCAGGGCCACAACCCTTTGTGCGGCGATCATTTGAGCCTGGCGTTGAACCTGGAAAATGAAAGCATCGCCGCCATCGCGTTCAAGGGCGAGTCCTGCGCCATCTGCAAAGCGTCGGCGTCGATGATGACGGTAGCCGTCAAAGGCAAGTCCCGGAAGGAAGCCGAACAGTTGATCGAGGAATTTCGCGGCATGGCGACCGGCGAGCTCGATTGCGGCAAGGTGCCGCATCATCTGGGCCGCCTCTTGGTATTTTCTGGCGTGCGAGACCTGCCGACGCGCGTCAAATGCGCAATTTTGCCGTGGCATACGCTGCACGCGGCACTGCATTCAGTCGCGAGCACCTCGACCGAATCCGGCGACGATCCGATGCACGCGCCGATCGGAAACGCCTGAGCGAGCGCACCCATGCCCAAAATAGACGAAATCGAAGACACGCCGAATCCAAACGCGAAGAAATTCATCCTCAAGGAGCCGCTGACCTGGGGCATCACGCGTTCGTTCGATAATTCGGGCGAGGCGCAAAGCGACCCGCTGGCTGCGGCCTTGTTCGAAATCGAGTATGTGACCAACGTGTTCTACGTCGACCACTGGATCACGGTCACGCAGGACGGGCGTGCCGAATGGCCTGAGCTGCTGCGCGCGCTCGCCGTGCCGATCCGCGCCGCGCCGGCCGCCGACGCGCAATCCGCTCAACTTACCTCTGCCGCAGCCAGCAGCGCGCTCGCGGACTTGAGTCCCGAAGATCAGCAACGCCTCGAACTGATCAGCGATTTGCTCGACCGGGAGATTCGACCCTACCTGCAGGGCGACGGCGGCGATCTTCACGTGCTTGGACTGGAGAGTGACCGGCTGACCGTGCATTACCAGGGTGCCTGCGGCAGTTGCCCGAGTTCGCTGTCCGGGACCTTGGTCGCCATCGAGAACCTGGTGCACTCTATTGAGCCCGATATTCAGGTAATCGCCGTCTGAGGTCGTCAGAACACTCCGCGCGCTGGCGCAGATGAAGGCGTCTTGCCTATTTTACCTGCGCGCCGGAACGATACCATGCGCCTAGCAAGCTTCGTTCTTCAAGGGTAATGCCGGTAAGATTGCCGGGCGGCATGGCTGATGCCACCACCGCTTGCTGGTGAATCGCCGCAGCCTGCATCCGTATCCTGTCCGGTGAATCCAGCATTACGCCTTTGGGAGGCTGGGAAATGCCTTGAAACACCGGCGTTTCCGCGTGACAGGCAATGCAACGGCGCTCCAGAACTGCGCGCACTTCGCTGAATTCCGGCGGTTTCACCGCGTCATTGTTTGGCGCCGGCGCCAACGCCCAGGCAGCGGCAACGAGAATAAGCACGCCAAGCACCAGCGGCCAGGCGGGCGGGCGGCCCCTGTGGCGCAGCACGAACCAGACGCGGATCAGCGCGCCGGCGAGCGAGAGCGCCACCAGCACCAGCCAGTTCCAGCTCGAGCCGAACGTCATCGCATAGTGGCCGGAGAGCATCGTGAACAGCGCCGGCAGGGTGAAATAGGTGTTGTGCACGCTGCGCTGCTTGCCGGCAATACCGTACTTGGCATCCGGCTCCTGGCTACGCTCCTTGGCGCGCACCAGTTCGGCCTGCCCGGGCATGATGATCATGGCGACATTGGCCACCATGATGGTGCCAAGCATCGCCCCAAAATGCAGGAACGCTCCGCGCCCGCTGAAGATCTGGCACATCCCCCAGGCAGCGGCGGTAAGCAGCACGAACATCAGCGCAGCGAGCGCCTTGTCGTTTTTCCCAAGTGGTGACCGGCACAACAGGTCATAGACGATCCAGCCACCGGCGAGCCAGGCAAGGCCACTGATGACAGCCTGGGTCCGCGTGAGCGGCATCACCGCCGGGTCGATCAGATAGAGGTCTGCCTGCACGTAGAACACCAGCACCAGTAGAAGGAACCCGGTGATGAAGGTCCAGTAAGCCTCCCACTTGAACCAGTGCAGCTTCGGCGGCAGGGTCGGTGGCGCGATTCGGTACTTTTGCGCGTGATAGAAACCACCGCCGTGAACCGCCCAGAGTTCGCCGCTGACACCCTCATCGCGGTCCTGCTGGCGTGCGACTCCCTCAAGGTGGTTGTCCAGCCAGATGAAGTAGAACGAGGCGCCAATCCAGGCGATGCCGACAATGGAGTGCGCCCAGCGCAGCAGCAGGTTTACCCAGTCAAGCCAATAGGAGGCCACGCTCAACTACCGCGGTAGGTGGAATAGCTCCACGGCGAGCACAGCAACGGCACGTGGTAATGCGCGGCGGGATCGGCAATGCCGATGCGCAGGGGCACCACGTCAAGGAATGGCGGCGCGCCCAGAGGAACGCCCTGCGCGCGAAAATACTCCGCGACGTGAAACTCGAGTTGATAAATCCCCGCAAGCAACGCCGTACCCTCCAGCAGGGGCGCATCGGTACGGCCCAGCGCGTTGGTGACAAATTCACCCATGCCATGCCATTTTCCACCCTCCCATGCCAGCAGCGCGACGCGCATTCCTGCCGCGGGGAGGCCGCGCGCGGTATCGAGAACATGCGTGCTCAATCTGCCCATTACACTGTACCCAGCATTTTTTGCAGCCGCCCGAGCGTAATCCCGCCGATCTGGGAAAGCGCGTGCTCGATCTCGGTTGCGCGATCGTTGCCCAGCCTGCGTTGCATCTCGTTGGTTACACTTTCCCTTGTCGCGTGCAAGAGCAGTGCCACGATACAGGGAAACCCGAATTTTTCACGATATTGCCGATTCAGTTCCTGGATGCGCAGAAACTCCGCTCGACTCAGCGCAGTGAATCCCAGGCGCCCCTGCTCCCCGGAAGAGTCCATAGTCAAACCACCTTCCGACGCTTCCCGGCCGGCAAGTTCCGGATGCGCCCGGATGAGCGCCAGTTTTTCCGCCGCGGGTGCCGCGTACACGGCTGCCATCATAGCATCGTGCAACGCTGCCAGATCCGCGAACGGTCGTTTTTCCCAGGCGCGCGCTGCAACCCAGGGAGAATGTTCGAACACCGCGCCCAGCTGCGCGATGAACTCAGTTTGATCGGCGGCGTTCAACGTAGATAACTGCATGGCTGTGATATGGTAACTGAGAAATAAATATCACCTGCCCAAATGCCAGTCCTTGCCATCAATGCCCGTCGCGTCATGGAACGTTGCGATGCGCTGGCGCGCCACTCCGAAGATCCCGGCAAGCTCACGCGGGTATTCCTGTCCGCCCAGCACCGCGCTTGTGCACAGGCCGTCATCGGCTGGATGCATGACGCGGGCATGCAGGCGCGCATGGATGCCATCGGCAATGTCCTTGGGCGCTACGAAGGAACACAAAGCGGATTGCCGAGCCTGTTGCTGGGTTCGCACTTGGATACCGTGCGCGACGCGGGCCGCTACGACGGCATGCTGGGCGTGATCACCGCGATCGAATGTGTTCAGGCTTGCAGCGATGCCGGGAAACGATTTCCTTTCGCCATCGAAATCGCCGGTTTCGGCGACGAGGAAGGCGCGCGCTTTGGCAGCACGCTGCTGGGCAGCCGCGCTCTGGCAGGAAGCTTCGATCCTGCTGCGCTCACTGCCCGCGACCGCGAAGGCACAACACTTGCACAGGCGCTGCGCGATTTCGGCCTTGATCCTGGCAAGATCGGTGACGCTGCAAGAAAGAAGGCAGAACTGCTCGCCTACGTGGAACTGCACATCGAACAGGGGCCGGTACTGGAATCGCTGGGCCTGCCGGTGGGTGTGGTCACCGCCATCAACGGTTTTTCACGGCTGCGTGCCGCCCTGGCTGGCAGCGCCGGCCATGCGGGCACCGTTCCCATGGCCTTGCGCCGCGATGCCCTCGCCGCCGCAGCCGAATGCGTGCTGGCCGTGGAGCGCATTGCCAACGCCACGCCGGATCTGGTTGCCACGGTGGGACGCATCGACGCTCTGCCGGGCGCGATCAACGTGATTCCAGGCGATGTCAGCTTCACTCTGGACATTCGTGCGCCGGACAATGCGGTGCGAAATAACGCGGTGCGCGACATCTCTGCGGACATCCATGGCATCGCTTCGCGGCGCAAGCTCGCCGCCAGCATCGAAACACTGCAGCAGCAGAATGCCGCCGCCTGCGCCGGCTGGCTGGTAGCCCAGTTCGAGCAGGCGATCCGCGCCGAAGGACATCGCTTGCACCGCCTGCCTTCGGGCGCGGGGCATGACGGCATGGCCATGCAGGCCATAGCCGATATCGCGATGCTGTTTGTGCGTTGCAAGGAAGGCATCAGCCACCATCCTGCCGAGTCGATCACAGAGGCGGATGCCGGCGCCGCCGCGCAAGTACTGGCACGCTTCATTGAAAATTTCGGAGTCCCCAACCCATGACACCGGCTTCCGGCAAATTCCGCAGCAGGATAAAGACTTTCCTCAGGCGCAATCGCGGCCTGCAGACCCAGTTTCTTGCGGAACTGGTGAAAACCCCTTCGGACAATCCCCCAGGCGATTGCCGGCAGCACGGCATGCGCGCGCGCCGGTTGTTGCAGGCGCTGGATTTCAAAGTACGCGCGCATCCGGTGCCCGCAGAAACAGTGCGTGCCGCCGGCATGCAAAGCGCCGTAAACCTCGTGGTCCGCGAGAATTTCGGGCCGCTTCGCGGCGGACCGGTCATCGCGCTCAATGCACACGGCGACGTCGTGCCGCCTGGACTGGGATGGTCAGTGGACCCTTACGGCGCGCGCATACGCAAGGGCTACATGCTCGGCCGCGGCGTAGCAGTGTCCAAATCCGATTTCGCCACATACGCATTCGCCCTGCTCGCGCTCAAGGCCGCGGCGGCCGCCCAGCGGCACGAACTTCGCGGCAGTGTGGAACTGCATTTCACCTATGACGAAGAGGCCGGCGGGGAAATCGGTCCGAAGCGGCTGCTCGATGAAGGCATCAGCCGCCCCGATTTTGTCATTTGCGCGGGCTTTACCCATGGCATCACCATCGCGCACAACGGTTGCCTGCACCTGGAAGTCGAAGTCATCGGCAAATCCGGACACGCCGCACGGCCCGCGACCGGCATCGATGCCCTGGAAGCCGGCAACGGCATCATGACCGGGCTGTACGCGCTGCGCAAAACCTGGCGGCGCCGCCGCTCGGCCACCCGAGGCATCGACAGCCCCACGCTGGTGATTGGCCTGGTCTCCGGCGGCATCAACACCAACGTCGTGCCGGACAATGTGAAGTTCCGCATCGACCGGCGCATCATCCCCGAGGAAAATCCGCAGGCGGCCGAGCGCGACCTGATTGCTCAGATCCGCCGCCTGGCGGCACATTGGCCGGGGGTGCGTGTAACAAGCCGGCGTGTGCTGCTTGCGCGGCCCTTCACCCCGGTGCGCGGCCAGGAAAAGCTGGTCGCCGTCCTGCGGCGCAACGGCAACGAGGTGCTGGGCGAACGGCTGCAAACACATGGCGTGCCGCTTTATAGCGACGCGCGGCACTACAGCGCAGCGGGGATACCCACGGTTCTCTACGGCGCCGGACCACGGACACTGGAGCAAGCCAACGGCCATCGCGCCGATGAAAAACTGAAACTCGCAGACCTGTACGCGGCCACCGAAGTCGTGGCACTGAGCCTGGCCGATCTGCTGGGAGGGCAAGCGTGAACGAAAACTATCCGCGCGACCTGATCGGCTACGGCGCGAATCCGCCAAAAGCAAAATGGCCGCACAACGCCCGCATCGCCGTACAGTTCGTCCTCAACTACGAGGAAGGCGGAGAGAACTCGATCCTGCACGGCGATGCGGCAAGCGAATCCTTTCTCTCCGAAATGATCGGCACGCCGGCGCTCGAAGGCGTGCGTCACATGGCGATGGAATCGCTCTACGAATACGGCTCGCGAGTGGGCGTATGGCGGGTACTGGACCTGTTTGGCCGCTTTGATCTGCCACTCACCGTTTTCGGCGTGACCATGGCGATGGAGCGCAACCCGCTAGCGGTGGAAGCTTTCGTGAAGGCAGGCCATGAAATCGCCAGCCACGGCTGGCGCTGGATCAATTACCAATACGTGCCCATGAACGTGGAACGCGAACACATGCAGCGTGCCATCGACATCCACAAACGCCTGACCGGCCATCGTCCGCTGGGCTGGTACACCGGACGCACCAGCCCCAATACCCGCAAGCTGGTGATCGAAGACGGCGGCTTCGTCTACGACGCCGACGATTACAACGACGATCTGCCCTGGTACGACACGCGTTACGGCACGCCGCAACTGGTGGTGCCCTACACCCTGGATGCGAACGACATGCGCTTTGCTGCGGCGCAGGGCTTTAACGCCGGCGACCAGTTCTACAACTACCTGAAGGATTCCTTCGATGTGCTCTATGCCGAGGGGCGGCGCACGCCGCGCATGCTCTCGGTCGGACTGCACTGCCGCCTCATCGGGCGTCCCGGGCGGCTTGCCTCGCTGGAGCGCTTCCTGAAGTACATCACCGGAAAACCCGGCGTTTGGGTTACGCGCCGCATCGACATCGCACGCCATTGGCACAAGGTCCACCCTGCGCCAAAGAAAAAACAGCCTACTGATGCACCTCGAGGGAAGGGTGATCCGGGAGGCGGGCGCTGACGCGCTTGCCGTTTCGCACGACGATGCGATCGGATTGGCGGCGGCAAAGCAAAGTGCCAATGTCGTTGCAGGAGAAAATAAGCAAATCGGCGCGCGATCCTGCCGTGATGGTGCTCTCTGCATCCAGCCCCATGATCGCAGCCGGAGTACTCGTTACCGCGCGTGGCCAGTCACCGAACGGTCGATCTAGATGGGCGATCTTTACGCCGGCGGCAAACACTTCCAGCAAATCGTGGTCGCCATAGGCGTGAAATGCATCGCGAACGTTGTCGCTGGCCAATGCCACGTCGATCCCGCGCGATCGCAGTTCATGCAGCAAAGTGACGCCGCGCCATCTGGGCGTGCGTGGCGCCATGCCATCCAGGAACAACCGATCCTGCAGGTACAGATTGCACAACGGAAGGCTCACAATCGCCAAGCCAAGATCGGCCACGGCATTCATGGTCGCCGCCGCTCTTTGCTCGGGCTGGAGCGCCAGGCTGCAACAGTGACCGCACAAGACTTTCCCGGCGAAGCGGCCGCGGCGCAGTGCCTGGCAGATTTGCTCGAGCGCGGTCGAGGTCGGATCGCCGTTTTCGTCGGCGTGAAAATCGAGGTTCAACCCGCGCTGGGCAGCCAGACGGACGACGCGGTCGAGCAACACGTCGAGATCGGGTGTCACATACGTTACCGCACCCAACACGCCGCCGTGCTCGGCAACAAGGTCTGCGAGGTAGCGCGCGGCGTCCGCGTCCCGAAAATATTCAATCGACACCAGGCAGGCGGCCTGCAAATCTATGCGCCCCGCCCATTCCCGCCGCAGGTCGCCGAACAGAGGCCAGCTTATCCCGGCTTGATCGCCCACCGAGTCAAGATGAGTGCGGATAGCCCGGGTTCCATGTGCGTAGCTTGTGGCCAGGCCAAATTCTATTCGACTTCGCAGGTCTGCCAGCGTCCAATGGGCCGCGCGATCGCGCGCAATGGCTTTGACCGCACCCAGAAAGGTACCGTCGGGATTCGGCGCCCGCTGCCAAGTGTGGCCCTTGTCAAGATGAGTGTGAACATCGACGAAACACGGCCATACCTGGCAGCCCTGAAGTTCGATGACCGGAAAGGTCGCGGACGATTGGCCGGCTGGCGCCAATCCAGCAATGCGGCCCTCGATGATGTCGATGTCCACGCGCGTGCTCTCCGAGCCGCTGGCGAGATCCGACGGCAACAACGCGCTGGGTACCTGGGCGCCGGACAGGCGGTACCGGTCAGTATCGAGGAGATTCAGGTTTTCAAGCATATCGAGGGTAGATTAGCGCCGTTGCCAGCCCGACTCGCTTCGAGTGCGAGGAGTGGCGCTACTTCCATCGGTGCGGTGATGATCGAGGAAATCACCAAGGCTTCGCATCATCGTACAATCCGCCATTATCTTAGCGTCTCGATGGTACCAAATTTCATATTTTCTTGAGAACTGACTTAGCGTACGATTACGACCTCTTTTAGAGGACGACATGCCTGCTCGTGCCCGCATGACTGCCAGCCGCTTGGTAAGTGACAGTGGAACCTGACACCTCGGTCAAATTCGGTATTTACGTCAATAATCGTGCCGCCGTGTTCATGGGAGAAGCGTTCTCCATGAACCAGCTGCTTGAGAACGCGGTAGCCGCCGAGAAGGCCGGTTTTGATTTCGTCTCGGTCGGCGACAGCATTCTGGCCAAACCCAGGTATACGCCAATCCCGACACTCGCTGCCATCGCTGCCCGAACCACTCGTATCAAGCTTGCAACGGGTATCCTTCAGCCCCACATGCGCCACCCGGTGCTGCTTGCGCAGGACTGGGCCACGCTGGATGTGATCTCAGGAGGCCGCACCGAATTCGTCGTTGGCCTGGGAACCGGAGACCCCGAGATGGTCGCGCGCGAGTACCAGTTGATCGGCATTCAGAAGACTCGGCGCGGTGTCGCCTTCGACGAGTCGATCCGCCTCATCAAACGCCTGTGGACAGAGGACCATGTGACATTCACGGGCGAGATCTTCGCCTGCGATGATGTCACAATCGGTTTTCGCACCAGCGTGCAACCACACCCACCCTTTGTCGTGGCCTGTGGGGGTTACGTGCCAAGACAGGCTGGCTATGGTCCCAATGACTTTTACTCTGTGGCGACAGCCGGGAAATTCGTGGGGCCATGGGATCGTGTTGCCCGGCTTGGCGAAGGGTGGATCACCGGGATAATCACGCCTGCCGAATACCGGGAGACGCTCGATATCATCAAGACGATTGCGCGAGAGCGCTACCAACGGACTCTCGATGAGCATTTTATTCGACGCATCAACCTTTTCCTGTGTGTCGGTCCCGATGATGCCGGCGCGCGACTTGAGGGTCAGCGAATGATGGAGGCTTACCACCAGCGTCCATTCGACCAGGACACCCTCGACCGATGGCTGCTCGCCGGCTCGGCGCAGACTTGCGCCGACCGCCTGCTCGATTACGTGGCGGCAGGCGCGAACTCTTTTCAGGTGGTACTGGCCTCATACAATCAACGAGCGCAGATCGAAGCGCTTGCGGAACAGGTGATTCCGCTGGTGCGCGCGGGGTAATTTAAGTGGTCGAGACCTACGATGTCATTGTTGCAGGCTCCGGCTGCGCAGGCGCCATGGCGGCGATAGCCGCGGCCGATGCAGGGGCCAGTGTCCTACTGGTGGAAAAGTCACCGCATATCGGCGGCACCACGATGCTCTCAAGCGGGTTTGCCCGTGTTGCCTCCGACGCCACCGGGGCCGCCGAGTACCTCGATCGCACCTCGGCCGGGCGGATCAGCCGGCCGTTGTCCGAAGCGCTGGCTCAAGGAATGACCGAGGTTCCGGGGGTTCTGCGCGACCTGGCTTTGCGCGCGCAGGCGCAGGTGAGCGTTCGGTTTGGTGCTGAACAGGCTTCCAACGAAACCGAAGACCTGTACGACTGGCCCGGTCGCGAAAGTCTGGGTTGGGCCGGAATCGAGGGTGTTGCCGGATTTGATCGCTATCCATGGGTTCACGGCGGATCCAAGGGGCAGTTGCTCATGCGGGTGCTGCAACTCAATATCGAGCAGCGTCCCATCGACGTTTGGCTCGGCGCGCCCGCTCGCCGTTTGGTGTGTCGTCAATCGTTTGACGGGACCAAGGAGGTCACGGGCCTGATCGTCGAGCGCGATGGTCGCGAAATCGCCATCGAAGCACGCGGCGGGGTGATTTTAGCCACAGGCGGCTTCGAATTCAATCGCCAGATGCTTCTCGACTATATGGAAATTCCGGTGCTGCTGCCGATGGGTCATGCGGGCAACAACGGCGACGGTATTGCCATGGCCATGGAGGCCGGCGCTGCGCTTTGGCACATGTGGCACATTCATGGCTCCTACGGTTTCAAGCTGCCAAACCTGCCGGTTGCGGTACGCAACCCGCTCGGCGGGGCGCGCAATCCCGCGCGTCCGCTCGCCTGGGTACTGGTGGATCAGCGTGGACAACGCTTTACCAACGAACTCCCGAGGGCGCCGCAGGACACGCTTTCAAGGCCTCTCAGCCAGCTCAATGAAGAGAATGGGCACCACGAGCGTATTCCGGCGTGGATGATCTTCGACGACAACGCGCGCAAGCGAGGCCCGATTGGACGGCCCGTGGCAGCGCAACCGGAACACGTCTACGAATGGTCCAAGGATAATTCGAAGGAGGTATCCAAAGGCTGGATAAGACAAGCGCCAACCCTTGAGGCGCTGGCGGCCGCTATCAAGGTGCCGGTCGAAAATTTTGTTCGTACCATCGGCGCCTGGAATAATGCGGTGGCTGCCGGGTCCGATCCCTTGTTTGCAAGACCGCCAGCCAGCATGGTTTCGATAGACACCCCGCCATTCCATGCCATCGAAGTCTGGCCGGTGGTGAGCAATACGCAGGGCGGGCCGGTCCATGACGAGCACCAGCAGGTGCTCGACGTACGTGGAAGACTGATACCGGGACTTTTCGCGGTTGGGGAACTTGGCTCGTTCTTCGGCCACATCTACCTGCTGGGCGGCAATATTTCCGAGGGCATTGTTGGCGGCCGCATCGCGGCGCGCCGCGCCGCCAAGCGAGCCCAAAGAAGCACGCACGCCGAGACAAGACCGTGAGCGAAATCAGCGCCAAGCCCGAATTTGAGCAGGAAGCAGCCACGCCAAAAGCAGAAGGGGCGGGGGACTCCTGGCGTCAAATGGCTGGACCGATCGCGCTGCGCGCCTTGTCAGTGGTGATCCTGCTGCTGCTATGGGAAGCCGTTTCGCGCGTGGTTTCGGCCGACATCGTGCCCTCGCTTTGGCGGGTGGTAACCGTATTCGTCGCCTCGCTCGATGACGGCTACGTCTGGTCCGACATGGCGATCACGGCAGGCCGCGTGGTCGTGGCATTCGCGCTTTCGATGAGCATCGCACTCACCATAGGCATGGCGCTCGGCACCGTGGGCTGGTTCGGCAGGATGTTCGACTTCTGGGTCACGATCGCCGCCGCGGTACCTTCGATCCTCTACATCGTCGTGGCTTATCTGTGGATGGGCTTGAACGACGTTGCCGCGATTGCCGCCTCCGCATTGGTAGTGGCTCCCTCGGCAACATTCAACGTGATTCAGGGTGTCAAAGCGATCGATCCCGGACTGTCCGAAATGGCGCGAGCCTTTCGCGTGCCGAATCGCGCCATCCTCTTGCGCGTCCTGCTGCCGCAAACGCTCCCCTATCTTTTCGCCGCCGCGCGCACCGGTCTTGCATTGACCTGGAAGATCGTCATCTTTGTCGAACTCATGGGGCGCTCATCGGGAGTCGGCTATCGAATTCAGTATTTCTACAGTCTGTTCAACATGGAGCGGGTTCTTGCCTCCGCCCTTCCGTTCATGCTGGTCATGCTGTTGATCGAGCTGGTTGTGATCCGGCGGCTCGAGGTGTTTCTGTTTCGCTGGCGCCGCGAGGAGGCGCGATGAGCACGGCGGGGGTGGATTCTCGGCCGGCCATCACTTTCCGTGACATCAAAAAGGTGTTCGCGTCGGCGACCGGCTCGGTGACAGCCCTTGAGAATGTAAGCGTCGACATCGCGCACAAGCAGTTTACGGCACTGGTCGGGCCGAGCGGCTGCGGCAAGTCGACACTGCTGCATATCGCCGCTGGACTCGATACCCAGTATGGCGGCTCGTTCATGTCCAACGAACTTGATCTGGCGCATCGACTGGGCTGCGTATTTCAGGCTCCCCGCCTTCTTCCCTGGCTGAGCGCAGCGCAAAACGTGGAGTTCGTGCTGAAGGAGCGGGGAATACCCGGCGAAAAGAGAAGCGTCGAGGTTCGCCGTTTTCTCGAGTTGGTGGGACTGCAGGGCTTCGAGGATTGCTTTCCAAGCCAGCTCTCCGGCGGCATGCAACAACGCGTGTCCCTTGCCAGGGCCTTGGCCATCGATCCGGCGGTCCTGCTGATGGATGAACCCTTCAGCGCGCTCGACGAACTGACCGCGCGCCGGCTGCGCATCGAACTCCTGCGGCTGCACGCAGCCCAGCCACACACCGTGTTATTCGTCACCCACAACGTCACCGAGGCGGCCTACCTGGCCGATCGGGTCATAATCATGAGTGCGCGACCGGGCCGGATTGTCGCCGAGATCGCCGTCGATATTCCTTACCCGCGGGAATATGAGAGCGTCGAGGTCGCGGCGGTCGCCCGCAAGATCATTGATCATCTCAAGTTGTAGACTGTAGCTGTATGACGCAAAGATGCCTTTTCGCCGACAACCGAGTCACGATGTCTTACGCGCTTGTTAAAGAAAAAGGGATAATCCTGACAAGCTTTTAAACACTTTATTGAAAATTGGAGTGTGACCATGATCCGTTCAATCAATAGAATGTTCCTCCGGCTCTCCTTTTCCGCGCTCACCATGGGCGTGCTTGTCTGGACGGGTGTGCCAGCCACGATCGCAGCCGAGCCTGCCGCCGCCAAGCCATCCGGACCGGCGGCCGTTCTGCGCTGGGCGACCATCGAGAATGCCAGCCAGTCCTATTTCCCGGTTCTGATAAGGGACCGCGGCATAGGCGCCAAATACGGCCTAGACGTCCGGATATTGCCGATCAGTCAGACACAGGCACAGTGGACCACCATGCGCTCGGGGGACGCCGATATATCGAGCGGCAGCGTGCTCGACTTGCTTCGCCAGCGAAACGGCGGCCTGCCGGTAAGAGCGGTTTCCGCCTTCCTGCTCTACGGCAACCAGCTCGTGACCCTGGCCGACAAGCCCTACACGAAACTCACCGACCTCAAAGGTCTGAAAATCGGCACGCCCAGCGCGACCCTGCTCGACTGGATGATCCTGCGCGCGGCGGGCAAAAAGGCCGAGGGATTCGACGTGGAGAGGGACGGCGTGGTGCAGAACGCCGCGCCAGGTCTGCTCAACGGCGCGCTGAACAAGGGCGATATCGCGGCGACGCTCCAGTTTTCCGATTTTACGCTTGGCCCCTTGACCTCCGGCAAGTACAAATCGATCACCACCGTCCCGAAAATCATGGCCGCTGCCGGGTTCGATCCGGAATCGTTTTACCTGACCTTCAACTTGACGGAGGCGTGGGCCAAGAAGAATCCGGCACTGGTGCCGAATGTCGTGGCGGCGATCGAGGAAGCCCGGCAGCTTATGCTTACCGATGACTCGGTATGGCCGGGGCTGGCTAAACGGGGAGGCATAACGGATCCCGCCATGCTCAAGCACTACATTGCGATGCTGCATGGCTCGCTGAGGGCAACTTTGGCAGAATCGAAGCTTGCGCCGACGCAGGCCATGATCACGGCGATCATCGAGACAGTCGGGCAGACGTCGGTCGGAATTACGTCCGTGGATCGCAATGCGTTCGACTTCAAGAGCTACGAAGCCGGAAGGGCGATGAAACGATAAGACAAAGGGAGAACGACAATGGAGATTGGTGGTCGCGAGCCACTGGCGCTCGACCTCATCCAAAGGCTCGGCCAGGCGGCGGTCGTGCGCGAGACCAAGGCCATTCGCCGTTTTCTGCGGGACAACTCGTGGCTCTCGCCGATTCTGAGCGAGCATTTCGGCCAACGCGGCGGCGGTGAGGGTGCCCCGGTCATTGATGCCGACATGGTGGTTGCTCCGGAGAATCTCGATGAACTGCGCGACATCATCGCGCTCGCCGTGCGACATGATTCGCCGATCGTGGTGAGAGGAGGCGGCACCACCAACTTCGGACAATCGATTCCGCTCGAGGGCGGCGTCATCATCGACGCCCGCAAATTGAACCGGGTGATCGAAGTCACCGACACCGCGATTACGGCCGAGGCCGGGGCGTTCCAGGGTGACGTCGACGCTGTCGCGCGGGAACGATCGCGCGAGTTGAAGGTGCTGGTAACGACCTACGCCACCGCCACGGTGGCAGGCTGGGTCGCAGGCGGCCACGTCGGCCTCGGGGGCACGACCTATGGAACCATCTGGGATGACAATGTATCCGGCGTGAAGCTGTTGACCGCAGAGGACCCACCGCGGGAGATAACTTTGCGCGGGAAAGAGGTGTCCCTGGTCCTGCGGACTTCCGGCACGACCGGCGTCATCACCGAAGTCACATTTCCCCTGGTTCCCGCGCGTCGCTGGCTGGAAGCCATCGTGGCGTTTGACAGTTTCGGCGAGGCCTGCAAGTACATCGATAAGCTCTCTGAAAGGAGCGAGATAGTGGTGCGTGCGGCCGCCGCCCAGGAAGCGCCATTGCCCACGGCCTTCTCGCCGATCGCGAGCCTATACACTGCGAACCAGGCGGTGGTCGTATTGATCGTCGACGCCGCCCACGGTGACACCTGTCAAGACCTGGCCTCGACGCTTGGTGGAAGCTTTCACAAATGGCAAATCACCGGCGAAGATAATCGCATTCCAATGGCCTATTTGTCCTATGGCCACCGTATGCTTTGGGTGAAAAAAATCGCTCCGAACGCGGGCTTCCTGAACTGTTATCTCGCCCCGGATCGCTACGTGGAACAGTTCGCGGCGCTCAAAAGCGAATTCGGAGACGGCGTGCTTTTCGAACACAAACTCATCAACTCACCCTGGCTACGGCAGCTTCGAGGACTGCCGGAAGACGCCATAGTGCCCGCGCCGCTCCTGACCGTGATGGAGGGGGACCGCGCGCACGTGGAAGCGCTCATGAAGTTCTGCGACACGATTGGCGTGGGCTATCAGAATCCGCACACCTTTTCGATCGCCGAGAGCGGCATGTTCCCTGATTTCCAGCCAATTGTAGACTTTGCGCACCGGGTAGACCCCAAGGGACTCCTCAATCCCGGCAAACTGCACGGTACTTTTTTTGCCTCAGCTGCTGGAGGAAAGAAACAATGATAGGCGCACTGGATCACGTCGCACTCGGGGTACGCGACCTCGAAGAACGAATCGCATTTCTGACCGGCTCGCTCGGCATGACCGTCAAGCGGCGGGGAACCCATTTCAAGTCCGGCCGCCCGATTGCGCTGTTGGCCGACGCGAATGGTTTCAAACTTGAATTGATCGAGGCCGACGTCGACGAACCGACCTTCATGCACCTCGCCTGCCGTGTTGAAGATGTTACTGCGGAATATGAGCAGTTGCTCAAGGATGGCTGCGAGACGATCCGTGGTCCGCACGAGCTCAAGGCTTCGCGTTCCGAGACTGCGCTGGTCCAGGATCGCACCAAGCTTCAGGTTCAAATCGTGAAGTACCAGCCCGATAGCCCTGACCTCTAGGCGGTAGTGATCTCCAAGGCGACGCTTGCGGACGTTCTGAAGCGAAACATATTTTCAATGAAGAGGCGCTGATCAATGCAAGCAGGGATGCGTTACCCACGTCCCTGATCGCCGCGTTGCGCCGCCATGCCCAGGAGCCGTGCGGAATTGCCTCCGGCTACCGCGGCCAGTTCCGCGCCTGCAATGCCGCAGTGCTTCACGAATCCGACCGGATCGGTTTCGCCCACCGGGTAATCGCTGCCCAGTATCAGCCGGTCGATACCGACGCGCTCGACCAGGGTCTTCAGTACCAGCGGATCGTAGACGCAGGTGTCGTAATGGAAGGAGCGCAGAAAATCGCTGGGCTTCTTTCCGTCGGTGTTCTTCACGGTGTCGGGACGGTTGCCGTGGTTGCGGTCGAGGCGCCCCATGTAATGCGGGAAATAGCCGCCGCCGTGCGCCATGATGATCTTGACGCCCGGATATCGCGTCATCACGCCCTCGTAAATGAGCGAGGCCATGCACTTGGTTTCCTCGATCGACTGTCCGGCCGAGTTCCACAAGGCATAGCTCTGGAACCAGGGATCGCGAATGCCCTCGGGGTGGATCCACACCGTGATGTCATTGGCCTGCACCGCGTCCCAGAAAGGGCGAAACAGCGGCGCACCCATGTAATGGCCCTGGTAGTTCGAGGAAATATTGGCCACCTTGAATTTCAGATCGCGCACGCAGCGCTCGAACTCACCCATGGAGAGTTTCATGTCCTGCAGCGGCAGGACGAAGCTGCCGATGAAACGCCCTGGATGCTGCACCACCCATTCCGCGGTGCGGTCGTTGCAGCGGCGGCATAATTCCAAGTCCGTCTGCGGATCCGCCCAGCTGGTCCCCTGGATCACGGTACTGGCGGTGATGACGTTCATGTCGATGCCGCGCGCGTCCATGTCGGCGATCTGCACCGCCGGGCTGAACATCTTGCCTATCAGGCCTTCATGGCCGCGGCGGCGCATGCTGCCCTCGCCGGCGCCGAATCCCGAAGTCACCGTCTTGCCGGAAGACGCCTTGAAAACTTCTTCATCGAGCATGTGCACATGAAAGTCGATGACCAGCGGAACTTCCTTGGCAGTCATTTGACGGGACTCCTTTGCTTTGGCCGGGCGCTGCGTATCGCGGCCGATGTGGGTGATGCGTCTATTTCGCTTCCTGGAATTCCCAGGTATGGCCTTCCGGGTCCTTGACGAACAGCTGGTCGCTGTTGATGATCCCCGCGAGCGTCTGGTATTCCACGCCCAACTGCCGCATGCGCGCGCGAAAGTCATCCAGGCTCCGGACCATCCAGGCAGTGTGACGGCCGGTCGGCGACATGCGCGCATCGGAACCGGGTATGTAGTCCTTGTCGGTGACGATCAAGTGGAACTGAACGGTATTGTCCTCGTCGCCCAGCCAGGCTCCCGGCCCGGGCAACTTTGGCCTGGGAAGCAGCTTCAGTCCGAGCACCTCGGTATAGAACTTGACTGCGGCATCGAGATTGCGCACCGGTATCCCCTCGTGAACTACGCCGAGATAGCGCAGCGGGGGAAGTGCCTGCTCTGCGTTTGACGTTTCGGACATAGGGACCTCTTCGCGTTAATCCGTTGATGACTGGCCGCGATCATTATCGGCGATCCGGCGCGGGCATGCCATGATCCGGGCCGGAGTTGAAATCTTTCGGCTAAACTCCGCCGGGGACCAAGCAAGGAGAAGAAAGTATGGCTGTGCCACATCGCGTCGACGTTCATCACCATCCCTCGCCACCCAGCTATCTGCAGGCACGCACCGACAACCGCCACGCGGCGGCGCAGATGGGCTGGTCCGCGGCCAATTCCATCGAGGACATGGATCGCGGCGGTGTCGCAGTGTCGATGCTGTCATTGCCGCACTCACGGCACATCTTTCCCGGCTCGGTCGCCGAGGGGCGGCGCCAGGTGCGGGAGTGGAACGATTTCATGGCGGGCCTCGCGCGCGATTATCCCGGTCGCTTCGGTGTTTTCGCGAGCCTGCCGATTCTCGATATCGAAGGCTGCCTGCGCGAAATCGACTATGCGATGGATTCTTTCAAGGCCGATGGCTTCACGCTGATGACCAACATCGGCGACAAATGGCTAGGCGACCCGCATTACGCTCCGGTGTTCGAGGAGCTGAATCGCCGCAAAGCGGTGGTCTATACGCATCCGGTGGCGCCTGACTGTTGCAGGAGTATCGATCCGGGACTCAATGATTCGGTCATCGAATATGCCACTGACACCACCCGTGCGATCGCGCGCATGCTGTTCAGCGGTTCGGCTGCGCGCTACCCGGATATCCGGATTATCTGGTCGCACGGCGGCGGCACCATGCCCTACATCGTCGAGCGCTTCGTCCGCGCGCATCTTTTCAGCCGGAACGACCTCAAGGCAATGGTGCCCGAAGGCATCATTCCGGCATTGAACAAGTTCTACTACGACACCGCGCAGGCCTCGCATATTTACGCCATGTCGGCGCTCACCAAGCTGGTCAGCGTATCGCAGCTGATGTTCGGGACCGATTTTCCGTATCGAACCGCCGCCGAGCATGTCCAGGGCCTGGCGGGCTGCGGCTTTTCCGCAAACGATCTGCATGCCATCGACTGCGGCAATGCGCATCGCCTCATGCCGCAACTTGCAACGCAAAAATAGGAGCCGAAAACATGAATTCACCCGCATATCTGCTTGCCGGGTTTATCGCCTGCCTGACGGCGGGCGTGCCACAGGCCCAGGCGCAGTCATTTCCCGCCAGGTCGGTGCGCATTGTCATTGGCGTAGTGCCGGGCGGCGTTATCGATACTCTGGCGCGCGGCGTGACAGCCGAACTGTCGAAGAACTGGAACCAGTCGGTGGTGGTGGAGAACCGTGTCGGCGCCGGTGACATCATCGCCGGGGATGCGGTTGCCAAATCCGCACCTGATGGCCATACGCTGCTCCTGACCAGCAGCGCGACTTTCCTCGTCAACCAGTTCATGCGCAGCAAGCTTCCCTACGATCCGGTGAAGGATCTCGTTCCAGTCGTTGCTTTGACGCGCACCAGCGACGTTTTGCTGGCAACCCCGAAATTGGGTGTGTCCAGCGTCAAGGAACTGGTTGCCCTGGCGAAATCCAAACCCGGGGCGCTGAATTACGGCAGTTTCGGCATCGGCAGCGCGGCGCACCTGGACGCGGTCGCGTTCGCTTCGGTTGCCGGCATACGGATAACCCACATTCCGTACAAAGGCGGGGCCGCCGTGATCGCGGCGCTCTTGGGAGGAGAAATCGATTTCTCGTTCAGCGGCCTGACACCTTCGTTGGGCCCGGTGAAGCAGGGCTTGCTCAAGGCGCTTGCGTTTGGCGCGGCGCAGCGCTCGCCGGCATTGCCGCAGGCGTCCACGTTCCAGGAGGCGGGCTATAACATCGAGACCGGCAGTTGGTTCGGCGTGTTCGGCCCGGCTGCCACGCCGCGGGCAATCGTCGAGAAGATTTCAGCGGATACCAGCCGCGTTCTGGCCACGCCGGCATTCCGCGACAGGTTTGTGCTTGGGGTCGGGATGGAAGAACTCAACCTGCAAGCCGGCCCGTTTGCCGAACTGCTGCGTGATTCCCGCGAGAAATTTGTCTCTCAATACGGGTCGCTCAAAATCAAGCTCGATTGAGCATTACGGCTGCCGCGTCAGGATTTTATTGACATAGGCCTGCGTCACCAGGCGTTCCACTTCGCGCAGGCTGCGCAGCGGATCGCCCTCGCGAATGCGATCGATGACAGCGGCGATATCAGCATCGTTCAGGTGCTGCAGCCGCGCCCGGTCGCGCGCCACTTCGATCTGCACATCGACCGAAGGCGGCGAGAATTCAAAACACATGAAACGGTCTATGACCGCCGCGTCGACCAGATCGATGCGGTTGGTGGTGAGCACCACCACGGTGTGCGACGTGTCCAGTTCATCGATGCCGTGAAAAAACACCGAGTTCTGGCTGAAATGCCATTCCCGGGCGCCCGCGGCGCTGCGCGCCATGAACAGGGATTCCACGTCATCGAACAACAACACGGTGCGGCGCATGGCATCGCCCGCATGACCGTGGTCATGGCCGCCGCCATGGGTATGTCCATGCGATTCTCCGTCGCGCGCATACTCGAAAAAATCGGCCAGACGTTCTTCGCTGTCGCCATAGCGGCCGCGGGCAATGTCCGAGCCGTCTATCATCACCAGAACCACTTCATTGCCGGGTTCGGCCGCGGATGCGCCGCCGCCGTCTTCGAAAACCCGGCACATCTCGTAGGCGATGCGTTTGGCCATCGAGGTTTTCCCGGTGCCGGGGCCGCCGTGAAATAGAAATCCCTTGAGGGCGCTGCGCTCGATGTGTTCGCGCCACTGATGCGCCACCAGGCGCGAGGTGTCCTGCAGGATGCGCGCATACTGCGCGCCCAGCAGTTCCGCTTCGACACGCCCGGGAAACGTGTCGGTTTTGACGAAGGGCCCAAACTGTGTCTCGAGTCTGCCGCGGTCGTAGAGGTTGACGTCGATGTTGCGCAGCATGGTTCAGGGCGCGGCAGGCGGCGCCGCTTCCAGTTGTTCGAAAACCGATCCGCGGTCGAGGCCCAGAAAATCGGCG
>MEQV01000045.1:0-922 GCA_001770355.1 Betaproteobacteria bacterium RIFCSPLOWO2_02_FULL_62_17 | reverse complement strand
TTGTTTTCCCAGGGCAGATCCCTGCTTTTGATCAGCCACGCCCCCTTCGCGCGACTGGCGCGCTGCCGGTCGCGCAACTGATAAAGCCATTCGAGCAGATTGCTATCCTGCGCGGCGGCGTGGACGGACGGCGGCGATGAGGCCGAGCGCCGCGTACTCACCGCCGCCTCCGCGGCGACGCAGCGCGCGCTTTGAATTCGGGGTGCTGCTCGATCTGCACCATCTCGCTCGCCCCCCATTCGTATACCGCGGTGTGGATGAAGGCGATCCACATGACCGGCTTCGCTTCATCCTTGTTGAAATGCTGGTGCTCGACGCCGCCAGGCTTGATGGGCAGCAGCATCAGGTCACCGGGTTCCCATTCCAGGCGCTCGCCATCGACGATGCTGTGGCCTTCGCCTTCCAGCACGTAGATCACCAGCCCGCCTTGATGCCGGTGCTTGCCGGAATGTTTGCCCACTTCCTGGACGAAAACTATCCAGCCGTCGAGCGCCGTGTCCACCGGCTCGCCGGTATAGCGCGACGGCGTGAGGTAATGGCGCACCAGGCCCTGGCGGTCCAGGATCCAGGGATTGCCCTTGCCGCGCACCACCACCCGGCCGGTCCAAGAGCGCAGGCGTTCGGCACTTTGGCCTGCGACGATCTGGTCGTAGATATCGCGGTCACGGCTGCGTTCGCGCATGCTGCTCCGGTATTCACATGATTAAACGATGCGGCGTCTCAGTGTAGCAAAACATCGCGACAAACCACTGTGGTGGCACTTTACCTGTGCTCGTACACGCAGTAGATTGTCGCCCTTCGACGAAGGAATCTGGAGAACACTTTGAGTTACGCAATGTTTGAATCACCCGCGGATTGGCGCGCTGCGGAAATCGAATCCCGCACCGACTGGATTCATCAGCTTGACGCGCCGGAGGTGGCC
>MEQV01000044.1:8921-9135 GCA_001770355.1 Betaproteobacteria bacterium RIFCSPLOWO2_02_FULL_62_17 | reverse complement strand
TTTCAAGAAGCTGTGCGATGAAAAGTCGGGGGAGAAAATCTACAAGACCTTTAAAGATGTAAAGAGCGTACTGGTGGTGAAACCGCTTCCGCCGGCGACCGACAAGGATCATTTCGATCAATATTGGTATGGGGATCCTTATAGTGCGCCGGCGCACAGCGAAAGGGGAATCCTGGAGGCAGTAACGCTGACTTCCGATACTCGGCCCGACGAC
>MEQV01000044.1:8589-8742 GCA_001770355.1 Betaproteobacteria bacterium RIFCSPLOWO2_02_FULL_62_17 | reverse complement strand
TCGATTTGGCGTGTCCTGGTCCGATATTTCGACCTCGGGTGACCGCAAATACTGGGTGGCGGGTAGCCGACTCACAGTCATTGATTTGACGGACAACAGTCTTGTAGCGGAACGAATTGGTTATTTCATTGAAGCAGGTTTTGGATCCAAAGG
>MEQV01000044.1:0-8516 GCA_001770355.1 Betaproteobacteria bacterium RIFCSPLOWO2_02_FULL_62_17 | reverse complement strand
GGCGATCTCGCGTTTATCTCAAAAGCGCTTAGCCCCGCGGAGAAATAGTTTCATGGCGGACGAACGTATTGAGCGCCTCCTAGAATATGCCAATCAGCAACTGGCAGCCGAAGCATTTTTGTCCCGTTTTGATGATGATGAGCCAGGCAGACCTCCAGAAAATAGAATACTTGCGAGATTACAGTCTGGCAACGGCCACGCCAGTAAATTCGTATTTTCCGAGGCCGAGAAATTCGCAGCCGAATATGAGGTGCTCGCGCAGTTTCGCAACGATTCATTGCTTGCGGGTGGTTCGGGGTTCTCCGGGACGCTTTTCAAACGCCGGGATTCTGGCGAACTGACGCTTTCGTTTAGATCGACCGAGTTCATTGATGATGCCGCCCGGGATTCCAAGGCGACCAACGAGCTTGAAATCAAGGACCTGGGGTGGGCCTTTGGGCAGATTGCCGACATGGAGGATTGGTACGCGCAGTTGCGGGCCGATACGAATTTGCTGGGAGGGCAGCAATTTAATGTGACCGGTTACAGCCTTGGCGGTCACCTGGCCACTGCATTCAACATTTTGCGGCGCGAAGACGAGCAGGGCGGTATTTCTGCCAGTCCGATTCTGCATACCTACACCTTCAATGGTGCCGGGGTGGGCGGATTGGCCGCTGGCAAGCGGCTTACAGACGTTCTGGGCACCTTTCGGGAGTTGCGTGCGAATCCCGATAGCGCCGTATGGCAGGCCATGGATTCGCAGCTTCGCAATGCCTACTCGGTTCAAGCTCAGCTCCGGGTTCAAAAAATTGACGATGAATGGCAGCGCCTGCAAGGTATTAGCGCGAACTTTACTTTTGCACGGCCTCCCAAGGGTGTTCAGGCTGACCTTCAATATCAAATCGCCGCGCTGGTGGCGGCTCGTGACACGGTGCCGGTTAGCGATTTTCCCGTTGGCGTGAACATTGTTCCGACCAGCGCCGTATTTGCGGAGCCTGCGCAGCGCTTCGGGAACATGACCGAAATTGTCGGGAACGAGCAGGCATTTCTGGGAGCCACCGAATCTCGCGCGCTGTCATTCGTATCGAACAGTGGAATTCATTACGGCACGCGGCAGGAGATTTTCATTGAGGATCAACCCCTTTCCCGCGGGACCTTCTCCATTGACGCGATTCGTCAACAAAACTTCCTCGTCAATGATCCTGCCAACAACGACTTTGCCGACACGCACAGCCTGGTCCTCGTCGCGGATTCGCTCGCCTTGATGTCTGTTCTGGAGATGCTGGATCCCGATTTGACTCCAGAGACCGCCATGCAGATTTTTGCCGGTGTAAGCAATGCCAAGGCTGAAAGCGAGTTTGGTACTCAGGGGAGGGCCGCGGGGGATACCCTGGAATGGGTGCTAGATTCCATGCGGGCTTTGGTACTGGGTGGAAATCAGAGCCCAACGGGAGGCAACTACCAGCCGTTGCTTGCGGGCAATACCTGGCATGACGCCGATAGACGCGCAGCGTATTACGACAATATCAATGAACTCGAAAGCGCCATTGCGACGCTCAAGGGCGATACGGGTGTCCAGGCGTCGATTCAATCTACCGCTCTCGCTGCATCTGAATTGAACTCGCTGGCCGCTCGTGATGACGCAACCGGCGATGCCTATCGTTACGCACTTCGCAATCTCAATCCTTTTGCACTCGTCACCAGCGGCGCCCCGATTTCGGCCTATTCGGATTCAAGGAATGCCAGATACAACCCGCAATCGGCAAGTGACGGACTGACTCAGGAGTACATCGAGGATCGCTCCAAGATGCTGGCATTGCTTGCCACTCGAAACGCGGCCGATGCGCAAGACATTGTGGTGTCCCCTGGAATCGGCGAGCAGATCAGTTTTCTCGATCGGGTGGTGCAGGCAGACGGAAACCAAACCGCTTTTCGGGCGATCCCCTTCAACAATGTGCCGGCCGATCCTCAAGTGCGGCAGTACGCGTTCGGTACCGATGGCGTTGATGAGTTGATCGGTCGCGCCAAGGATGATCATCTTTATGGCAATAGCGGTGACGATGTGCTGGAGGGTAAGGAGGGGAACGACTATATCGAAGGTGGCCGGGGCATTGATCTTCTGATTGGAAACGAGGGCAACGACACGCTTTATACCCTGGACAATTCCCCTGGCGACCGACTGCGCGGCGGCGCCGGTTTCGACACCTACTACGCCGATTTCGGCGATTCCGTCTCGGACACGCCCGAATCCTCCGGCAGCGGCCGCATCTACGTCGGCCCGGATAAGGTGTTTCTTACCGGCGGCACACGCAAGCAGGACGAGAGTTTCTTCAAGAGCGCCGATGGGCGTTTCATCTATTCCACCGACGGCTTGGGTGCGATCTACGTTCGCGAAGAGGGGCGCGCCAGCCAAGTGCTCAAGATCGAGGCGCCCACTGGCGCTGTGCCGGGCCTGTCCGATGAGGGCACTGCCGTTACGACAGGGCGTCCGGACCTGGGTGTGGGCTTGATCACGCAGTTCGACGATCGCCCGCGTCCGCCCGCGATTGGTGCTACTCCTGCGATCTCGCAGCTATTCAAGGCCGCCGCGAATTGGAAACCGCGCAAGGATCCGCTTGCGCTGGATCTTGGCGTGCCGGGCTTGAAGACCCTGGAGGATCTGGGCCAGGGGATCGTGCGTTTTGATCATGATGGCAATGGTTCGCGCACCGGCACCGGCTGGCTTACCGGCGAGGATGCCTGGGTGGTGCTCGATCGCGACGGCGACGGCGAGATCACCATCGGCGCTGAGCTATTTGGCGTTGATACGCAACTCCCCAACGGCAGCTTTGCACACAATGGCTACGACGCGATCGCGCCGCTCGATACCAATGGAGATCATGCGGTCAATGGCAATGACGCGCCGCTCGTTGCCTGGCAGATTCGCGCTGATGTCAACGGCGACGGCATCGTGGGCAATGCGGAGTTTCAGGCCGCGCGCTTCGCCGATCTGCAGCTCTGGCGCGATCTCAATCACAACGGATTTTCAGAGCCCAATGAACTGAGCGCCATCACCGCCGAAGGAATCGTTTCAATCAGCACGGTTATGACGCCACGGGGAATCGAGCTTCCCGGGGGCAACCGGCTGATCGGGGATTCGAGCTACATCCGCGCCGATGGCAGCACAGGTGTCAGTGGCGCGCTGGATCTGGCGAGGGAGACGTTCTATCGGGATTTCAAGGCGCCGCCCGATTATGACTCCGAGGTTGACGGCCTGCCCTCGGCAACAGGCAGCGGCAGGGTGCGCGATTTGCAGGAGGCGGCGGCCGCGTCGAGTGAGTTGCGCGCGGCGCTGCAGTCAGTGGCCGGCGCGGCCACGCGCGAAGCGCAATGGGGCGCGATGGATGAGCTGCTGCTCCTTTGGGCCAATTCCTCTTCCATGCCGGCGGGGGGCGCCGCGGCGCGGCAACGGCCCGATCACGCGATACTGGTCTACGATTTCCAGGGTATTCCGACTGTTTCCGCGATCAATGCTTATATGGCGACGACGGGGGGCGCCCATATCGATGAGGCGTTGCTGCCTGACGATTGGTTTATGCAGCAGCAGTCGCAGGCTTATCGTGATCGGGTGCATCGCTTCGAGACCCTGGAGCGGTTTCTTGGTCAGACCTTTGTCAACGTCGCGAATGCAGCGGCAGGTACGGTCACCCTCGCGTCGAGTACGGCAACAGCGACGTCGCCCGCGTGGAGTACCTCGGCAAAGATTATTGGATCTGTCCTTTCAAGTACTCAGGCCACCTATCTGGACGAAGCCTACGAGATCCTGAAGGAAACGGTTTACGGCCCGATCGCGGCGCAGACGCGGCTCAAGCCTTACATCGACGCGGCCATGCTGGCATCGGAAAGCCGCAACTTTTCCGCTGTCGAGGAACTGCTCCTCGACAGGCGCGCCGCGAATCGTGCCGAAGGCCTGGCGGACCTGATTGAACTGGGCCGCTATGTCGGCGTGGAATTGATAGAACGCGGCTGGACGGAACTGCCGCGCCTAATCGAGACCTGGTCGCGAGAAGCCCTCGGCGACCCGGAACTCCTGTCTTTGACGCAGGAACTTCGCATAAGCATCAGAAACATTTATTCGCAATATGGCTCGTTCTACGGCGACATCCTCCTGGGTTCGGATCGGCCCCTTGATGCGGGTTCACGCACCGACCTCGAGCTGCGCGGTTTGGAGGGCAACGACTTCCTGCTCGGGGGCAGTACCCCGGAGGTGATCTACGGTGGAGCGGGTGACGATATCATCTCGCTCGGCTCCGGCGGCAAAAAAGTCATCGGTGGCGGCGGCCGCGACTTGTATTTCTTTGGCCGGGCGTCAGGCTTGGTCAGGAGCGACACCTTCGTCTGGGATCCGATTCTCTCGGAAGCCGATCTGGATGTACTGCAGTTTTTGCCCGGCATCGCCCCTGAGGACGTCCGCGTACGCAGGTCCAGCACTCAGAACCAGGTTGGATACATCGCTGAGGAACTGGTGCTCAGCATCACTGGATCGGATTCGACCTTCAGGGACAAATTCTTTGCCCTGGGGGATGTAACCAGCTATCGAACCCTCGACGCCGTGCGGTTTGCCGACGGCACGACCTGGGACTTGATCAGCCTGCGACTCAAATCTATCGAGGGTTCGGAATCCGCCGATTCGCTGCGCGGCTATGCGGATAGCAACGATGAGATTGACGGTTTGGGCGGAGACGATTCGATCCAAGGCGCGGCAGGCAACGATTCGTTGCACGGCGGCGCAGGAAACGATTGGCTTGTTGGCGATTCGGGAAATGATTTGCTCGATGGCGGGGCGGGGGTCGATGATTTATACGGTGGCAGCGGTGACGACTCTCTCGATGGCGGCGCGGGCGACGACACGCTTACGGGAGGTGCCGGTAACGATCGCTACTATTTTGCGCGCGGCGGCGGGCGTGACCGCATCGTGGAAAGCGTATCGGCTGCCGATACCTCGAATGTGCTTCAGTTCGCCGCTGGAATCGATGCGGCGGATATATTTCTGGTCAGAGACGCGAGCAACTTCTTTCTGGAGGTCCTTGGCACGCAGGATGCCGTGACCTTTTCAAGGGACCAACCTGGTCTGGATCGAGTTGAGTTTGCCGATGGAACCGTCTGGGAACAGTCCGTTCTCACCGCGGAAACAGTCACCCTGAGGGGTTCGGATTTTGCCAATACGCTCATCGGTACCGCTGCGGACGACCATTATCAGGGTCTTGCGGGCAATGACACGCTGACAGGTTCCGGCGGCGACGATTATCTCGAGGGCGGATCGGGTAACGATGTTCTGGATGGCGGGCAGGGCGACGACACCCTGGAAGGCGGAGCGGGCGATGACCGGCTTTCCGGCGGCGAAGGCAATGATCTCTATCTTGTCGGCCCGGGTTCTGGCAGCGACTTTGTGGTGGAGTCCGGTGACGCCGATCACGATGTACTCAGGTTTCTGGCGGGAATCGCGTCCGCGGACGTCGGTATTTCGCGCGATCTTGACAAGGTGTATCTGGAAGTTCACGGAACCGCGGATGTCATCGCGATCGCCCGAAATGCTCTTGGTCTAGATCGGGTTGAATTCTCCGATGGCGGGAACTGGACCCAGGCCGATCTGCTTTCCGATGACGTTCCCTATCGGACGACAAATGGAAACGACCTCATTTACGGTACCGGCGGCGACGATCATCTGGCCGGGCTGGCCGGCAACGACACGATCGACGGATTGGACGGGGATGACTTCATCGAGGGGGGGCCGGGCAACGATCAACTGCTTGGAGGCGCCGGCAGCGACACGCTTATCGGAGGCAGCGGCGATGATGCGCTGAATGGCGGGCCGGGCGACGACTCTTACCACTTCGGCTTGAACGACGGCAATGACCGTATCGTCGACAGTGACGACACCGCGGACAATCTGGATTCCCTGATACTCGGCCCGGGTATTGCGCCTGAGGAAATCACTTTTGGGGCGCTGGGGGGCGATCTAAGTCTGACACTGCGAACGACCGGACAGACAGTCACCCTGGAAAACTGGTTGTCCGGGCCGGAGGCGCGGATAGAAACGGTGGTCTTCAATGACGGCACGGTCTGGGATGCCGCAATTCTGGAATCCTTGCTTGCAAACAGCCTGAATATCGTTGGTACCGAAGACAGTGACGTTCTCTCAGGAACTGAAGCCGACGAAACTCTGTCAGGTCAAGGCGGCTACGACTGGCTGCGAGGCGAGTCCGGCAACGATATTCTCGACGGCGGCGCCGACGACGATTTTCTTATTGGCGGGCCAGGTAACGATCTGTTGACAGGCGGGGCAGGGGCGGATTACCTCCAAGGTGGGGAAGGCAGTGACCGTTACATCTTTCAACCCGGTTTTGGCGCGGACGATCTTTATGACGAAAGCGAGGATCCTGACGACGTTGACACAGTCCAGTTCAGCGGCGGCATCGGGCCGGAAGATGTCAGCGTCCACGAAAGCGCCGGGCAGGGAATCATCTATTTCCGTAGCGCGGCCGGCACGGACAGGCTGACGATCCGGGACTGGCGGCTTACAGGCGAGGCCACAATTGAGAGCGTCGAATTCGGTGACGGCACGGTCTGGACAACACAGGAAGTGGAAGCACGCATCACGCCGGCATATGCAACACCGTATAACGATATTCTCGACGCCGGAAACGGCGGCGTATTGCTCGAAGGCCTGGATGGCGACGATTCCATTTACGGGGGCGATGGCGACGACATTCTGCGGGGAAACAGCGGAGATGATCGTCTGGGTGATATCCCAGGTAAAAATCTCCTTGAAGGAGGGGATGGCAACGACGGCTTATTTGCCGGGGGAGTCCCATATTACGAGGAAGGGGGTCCCAGTATCGTCATTGGCGGTGCCGGATACGATTCCATCGAGTTGTTCTCAATCGGCAGCATCATGGCCTTCAACCGCGGCGATGGAGAAGATAATCTATATACGGAGGAGCTTCCGCAATTCATGCTGTCGCTGGGCGGGGGAATCAGACCCCAGGACCTGAGCTTGATTCAGGCCGGGGGTGGACTGGTCTTTTCCTTCGGTGCCGGCGATTCGCTCTACATCGGCAGCGACTACGAATTCAGCGCTCAGCAAACACCGGAGATTGGCCTTCAGATTATTGATGGAGGTGTTGTCACCCGCTATGAGCTGGCGCAGGCGATTCGCCAGTTCTACGAAAGAATCGATGATGAACCCGGGTTGAATTTTGAACTCGGGGATTGGCTCGATGCCAACGTGCTTGACTCCAGCACCACGCTCGCGCTGGGTGGCGATATTGCGTTTCGGTATGCGATAGCCGGCACTACCGCGTCGCTATCGGAGGAGGATATTCGGGCGGTTCTCGATGACGCGGATTTCGGCCTCCTCGCGCAACAGGTTTCTCCCTTTAATCCCAACCGGGCTCCAAGCCTGGAAAACTCCATCGCCGACCAGTTAGCGCAGGAGGATTCCCCTTTCCTTTGCGTATTGCCTGCGGACACGTTTGTCGATCCGGATGCGCAGGATTCCCTTGTTTATTCAGTAGCCCAGGCCAGTGGGGAGCCATTGCCCGCATGGCTGAGCTTTGACGCCGCATCCCTGACATTGGGCGGCACACCCGCGAATATCGACGTTGGCACCCTCAGCCTGATAGTGACGGCCATCGATCAAGGTGGGTTGAGCGTGTCGGATGCATTTGAATTGAGCGTGGCAAATTCCAACGATGCCCCTGTCCTCGCATTGCCCTTCGATAATCAATATGCATCCGAGGATATTCAGTACCTGCTTTCCCTTCCGGTAAACGCTTTTACCGATATCGATGCGGCCGACCAGTTGGTGCTTGTCGTCAGCGGGATCAACGGTGCGGCATTGCCAGCATGGCTTGCGTACGATTCGATCACCCACTCCCTTTACGGAACCCCGTCCAACGCCGCTGTCGGGACGGTAATGCTCGCTGTCACCGCGAGCGATCCTGCCGGGGCAAGCGTGTCGGCGAATTTCCTGCTCTCGGTGGCGAACACCAACGACACGCCGACACTCAGCGCTCCCATCGGAAACCGGAGCGTAGCCGAAGGCAGTGCATTGGATTTCACGGTTCCCGCGGGCGCATTTATCGACGTGGATGCGGGGGAGGTTCTTGCCTATGACGCAAGCCTTTCCACTGGTGGCGCTTTGCCGCATTGGCTTAGCTTCGATCCCGTGGCGCGCAGATTCCATGGCACTCCTGGCAACGCTGATGTGGGTACGCTGGGTATAAAGGTAACGGTTACCGATGAACTCGGCGCGACTGCCTTCAATACGTTCGACATCTCGGTTAGCGATGTCAACGACCTACCGACGCTGACAACGCTTGCCGGGCAACCGATTCCCGAGAATCAGGCGGGGGCGATGGTCGGGGTTCTGTCGACAATCGACCCGGACGCCGGCGACTCGGTCCGCTACAGCATTCTTTCCGAGGGAAATGGCTGGCAGTTCGCGCTAGTCGGCGACACGTTGCGTGTCGGCGCGAACAGTTTGAACCATGAAG
>MEQV01000043.1 GCA_001770355.1 Betaproteobacteria bacterium RIFCSPLOWO2_02_FULL_62_17 | reverse complement strand
TGCGATTGGGAATCAGTCTGCCGCCGAAGACAGTCCGTTTGCCTTCCAGGTACCGCTTGATTCCTTCGAAGATATGGATGCCGGCGATTCCCTGAGTTATGCCGCGAGTGACGCCAATGGCGAGCCTTTGCCTGGCTGGCTGGTATTCGATGTCAATTCGCGGCAATTCAGCGGGATACCCGGCAATGGCGATTCCGGTGTTTTGAATCTGCGCTTGTCGGCGAGTGATAGCTCTGGGGTCGCCAGCGCACAAGATTTCACTCTGACGGTTGCGAATACCAATGACGCACCGGTACTTCAATTCGGAATTGCTGATCAGGAGACAACTGCGGGCATGCCTTTCCTTTTTACGCTGCCAGGAGGCACATTCGCGGATATCGACCCTGGCGACGCTCTGAGCTACAACGTATTGCGGCAGGATGGCACATCGATTCCGGAATGGCTGGTGTTTGATCGGGCGGAGCCGGGTTTTAAAGGCAATCCCGGCGCCGCGGATACCGGTAGCTACGCGATTCAGGTGAATGCAGTCGATCTGCAGGGTGCGTGGGTTTCAGGAAGTTTCGTGCTGACGGTTGTGACGCCACCCATGGGTGTAACGGGTGAAATGCCGGTGCCGGCAGAGGGTTCGGCTGAGAGCGGTCCTTCGACCAATCCTTCGTCGGGGCCCGCTGATGCGCCGGGTAGCGAGTTCGCCGGCGGCAGTTCCGGTGATCTGCCGGTGTTCAGTGGCGATGGCGGGGCGGCGGCCTTTGGCGCGGCGGGGGTGAGCTTGGTGGGCACCGCGCCAGGTAACGATGGCGCTGAGATGGCGGCAAGTATCGGCAATGCTGCTACCGCGGGCATTGGCAAATCTTCGCCGGGTGTTTCGGCCGTAGCGCAAGCCACCCAGGGTCCGACGGGCAGCGGCAGGAGGGGAATCAGCGAATGGTACGGAAATTCCAGCCGTGCCGAGGCGCAACAATCGCTGCTTGATGCGCGGGCGGACGACACAGCAGTGTTCACCGAAACCGTCAATGAACTACCGCCGCAAACACGGCCATATGTTGCAGAGGCTGCGCCGGCCGCCGCATCGGCGGCACCAGGCGCAGGTCTCAGTCTGTGGGCGCTAAGTGAAGCCTTGTTGCAGTTTCACCTCTCCGAGGCAGCCGGGAGCGCGCAGGGTGCGGAGCTTGCCTATGAGTTTGCCGGCAGGCTTGGACTCAGCGCCGGTGTCGAGGCCGCGCAGGCCGCGATCGGTGCGCCGGGTTTTGGTCAGGACGCCCAAAGCATGCAGTCTTTCGCTGGTTTGCAGGAAGGCCTGCTGCGTCTTGGATGATAACAATGTTTAGGAATTAGTTTAACAATCGCAAGCATTAGCGTGTATTGGGACGATACTAATAGAACATAAGTGAGATACAAAATGAATCCAAATAACGATCTAAGCGCGATCGGTACGCTGGAATTCAATCCGCGGTCCGGGTCAAACCCGGCTGACTTCGCGCCGGCGCTGCTTCGCATCCAGGAAAAGCCACCCGCGCCGCTGGCCGGTTGGGTGCTGGTCTTGCTGCTGGGCTTATGCGCCGGGGTGTTGCTCTGGTCGGTGCTCGGGCAACTCGACATTGTCGCGGTGGCCGAAGGCAAGCTGGTGCCGCAGAGCTATCTCAAGATTGTGCAAGCGACCGAGCAAAGCGTGGTGCGCGAGATCCTGGTGCGCGAGGGCGAAGCGGTTGCCGAAGGGCAGGTTCTCATTCGCATGGATCCGATCGCAGCCGACGCCGATGTCAGGACCTTGGCAAATGAATTCGCCAACCGGCGGCTCGCCATGCGCCGCATCGACGCGCAATTGGCTGGGAGCGAATTCGGGCGCGAGTCCGGTGACCCGGCGGCGGTGCATGCGAGTGTCGCGGCGCAGTACGCGGCCAACGTGCAGGCCTATCAGAACGCGCTCGCGCAGGAGCGTGCCAGCCTGGAGAAGGCAGAGCATGATCTGGCAGCGGCGAAGCAGACACGCGCCAAGCTCGAACAGGTGCTTCCGCATTTCGTCGCGCAAGACAAGGCTTATGAAAAGCTTGCCAAGGATGGATTCGCGGGTAACCTGATGCGCACCGACAAGCAGCGCGAGCGCATTGAAAAGGAGCAGGACCTCAAGACCCAGGAGTTTGCCATCCGCGCAAGTGAAGCGAGCATCGCGCAGGCGGAGAAAAAGATCGCGCAGATCAGCGCCGATTACCGCAGGCAGTTGCAGACCGAGCGCGTGGAAGTCGCCGCCCAACTGGAAAAGGCCGGCCAGGACCTGGCCAAAAGCGCGCACCGGCAACGGCAGTTGGAGCTGCGCGCGCCGGCAAGCGGGGCGGTCAAGGATCTGGCCACGCACACGATCGGTACCGTGGCGGCGCCGGGCACCATCCTGATGACGCTGGTGCCGCGTGAGGAGCAGCTGTTTGCCGAAGTCTGGGTCGGCAATCAGGATGTCGGCTTCGTTCGCGACGGACAGGAGGCGAAAATCAAGTTCGCGGCATTTCCGTTCCAGAAGTACGGCATGGGGCAGGGGCGAGTCAGGCAGGTGAGCGCCGATGCCAGCGACGCACCCGGGGCGCGAGCCGAGAATCAGAACCATAGGGATCGTTCCGCGCCGCAGGCCTACAAAGCGATGGTCGGCCTGCAAAGCCAGGCGCTGGAAGCCGATGGTGCGCGCTTTGCTCTGGCGCCCGGCATGCAGGTGTCAGCCGAGATTCATATTGGCACGCGCTCAATAATTGAGTACGTGTTTTCCCCGGTGAGAAAGGCGTTTCACGAGGCCGGGCGGGAGCGTTAGGAAAAAGAAGGAAAAGGGGCCAGGCTCGAATTAAACTATTTATTTCGAAATAATTCGAGCCTGGCCCCTTTTATGATCCGAGCGCTACTTCGCCGCCTCCTTGCGCAGACTCACCCCACCCCCCTCAGCCTGCATCACCTTGTTCAACAGTTTCACCGAGGCATAGATAGCTTCGATCGCCGGGGCCGGGGTGCTGGTGAGCTTGGCCATTTCGAGCACCGAGCCGATCAGGGCTTCGGTCTCGAGCGAGCGCCCGGCCTCCACGTCCTGCAGCATGGAAGTTTTGTGCGCGCCCACGCCCTCGGCGCCGGCGATGCGCTTGTCGATGCTGACGCGGAAAATGACGCCCAGCTTCTTGGCGATGTTCTGCGCCTCTTCCATCATGGTGGCGGCAAGTTGCCTTGTTTCCGGGAACTGGCAGATGTCCACGAGCGTGGCGTGCGACAGCGCGCTGATGGGGTTGAACGAAAGGTTGCCCCAGGCTTTCAACCAGATCTCCGAGCGGATGTCGGTCAGCACGCGCGATTTGAGGCCTGCTCTGACGAACATGTCGTGCATGCGTTTCGCCCGCTCGGTGACCGAGCCGTCGAGCTCGCCCACCGGGAAACGGTCGCCTTCCACGTGATGAATGACACCCGGCGCGGTGACACCCGCCGCGGGATAGACCACGCAGCCCATGATGCGGTCGGCGCTGATTTTCTGCGCGAGGATGCCCTTGGGGTCTAGGCCCGCGAGCTTCTTGCCGTCGTAGGGGCCGCCGAGTTTCTGGAAGTACCACCACGGCAGGCCGTTCTGCACCGTCATGATGATGGTGTCGGGCCCAAGCAGCGCGTCGATGTCGCCCACCACCTGGTCGAGGTAGTGCGCCTTGACCGCGAGGATCACCAGGTCCTGTTTGCCGGCGTCGCGCATTTTTTCCACCGCCTTGACCTTGGCGACCTCGGTCTTGCCGTCGTGCCATTCCAGCGTCAGGCCGTTTTTCCGGATCGCGGCCAGATGCGCGCCCACGTCGATGACGGTGACTTCGTTGCCGCCGAGAGCCAGTTTTGCAGCGAGCAGCCCGCCGATGGCGCCGGCGCCGACCACGCAGATGCGCATCGGCTTGGGCTCCGCGTTGAGAAGGTAGGGACTGGGGAGCACCTGGTTGAAGACGTTGCTCAGGTGACCGACGCCATCGATCACGACTTCGATGAGGTTTTTGGCGTCAGGCATCGGTCCGGCGCCCAGCGATGTGCCGCAGGAAATGATGTCGCCGGGCTCGAGCGTCATGTCGCGCGACACCATGGCCACCAGCTTGTGCGGCGGGAAGAACATGTCGGCAACCGGATAGTTCTGCCGTTCCTTGCCGTTGATAAGGGTGCGGACGCTCAATTTCATCGGATCGACACCGGTGGTGATGACCGGGCCGAACGGACCGAAGGTGTCAAAGCTCTTGGCGCGCGTCCATTGATCGAATGTCGGGTTCTTTTTTAAGAGGTCCACCGCGGTGACATCGTCCACGCAGGTGTAGCCGAAGATATAGTCGCCGGCCTCGGCTTCGGTGATCATCGAGCATTTCTTGCCGATCACCACGCCCAGCTCGCCCTCGTACACGATGCGGCCTTGGTAGGATTTGGGCCGCTCGATGGGCGCGCCGTGCGGATGGTAAGCGTTAGGCGTCTTGATGAAATACAGCGGCTCGTCGGGGACCAGGAAATCGTTTTTCTTGGCGAGCTGATGGAAATTGTTCCACAGGCAGATCATTTTGGAGGGATCGCAGGGCGTGGTGATGCGCACATCGGCGAGCTTGGCGGTTTCGCCGGTGGCCTTGGCGCCGGCGAACATGTCGCCGGAGTGTATGGAGATGGTGTCGGTGTCCTCCTGCAGGGTGCCGAATGCCTGTTTGCCGTTGCGTTCAAATCTGATCCATTGCGCCATTTTTTTCCTCTCAGAACTCAATGCGTGAATATCCAACATCAAAGGTAACGCACAACGCGTTTTTGTGCATGCCACGCTGCGGCGGCGCGGCGTGACAATTTCATGTCATAGGCATAGCATGCCCGTTCCAAAAAAGGGGGGGCGCCAGCATGGTCAGCTTCGCGGTCAACGGCAGGGCAGTCCAGTCAAGGCAGCCGGACGATACGCCGCTGCTCTGGGTAATCAGGGATGAGCTTGGGCTAACCGGCACCAAGTTCGGTTGCGGAGTTGCGCAATGCGGCGCCTGCACCGTGCATCTGGATGGCGCGCCGGTGCGCTCCTGCAGCACGCCGGTCTCCGCGGCTGCGGGCAAAAAGGTAACGACCATCGAAGGCCTGTCTCCCTCGAGCGAGCACCCGCTGCAAAAGGCATGGGTGGCCGAACAGGTGCCGCAATGCGGCTACTGCCAGTCAGGGCAGATCATGCAGGCGGCGGCACTGCTTGCCGCCAATAAAAAGCCGACACGCGCCCAGATCGTCAGGCACATGGACGGCAACATTTGCCGCTGCGGAACCTATAACCGCATCGTGCGCGCCATCGAGCGCGCAGCGAAGGAGGGCTGATCATGAAGACCCGTGAAAATCTTGAACTCATCGGCATCCATGTCAGCCGCCGCGAATTCCTCGGCGCCGGTGCCGGCCTGGGCGTTGCCATCACCCTGGGTCTGGGCGGCGCGGCAGCCACTCGCGAAGCCAATGCGCAGGAGCGCCGCACTTTCAACGCCTATATTTCCATCGCGACCAACGGCGCCATCACTATCCAATGTCCGGCGCCGGAAATGGGGCAGGGGATCATGACGACGCTGCCGATGGTCGTCGCCGAAGAACTCGATGCCGACTGGAACCGGGTGGTGGTCGAACAGTCGCCCATCGCCGCTGTCTACGCCCATCCGATTTTCAAGGCGCAGTACGTGGTGGCCAGCCTTTCCACTTTCGGCTACTGGACACCGCTGCGCATGGCCGGCGCGCAAACGCGCCGCGTGTTGATGGATGCCGCCGCCGAGCGTTGGAAGGTGCCGGTGGCAAGCCTTTCCACCGAGCCCAGCGTGGTGGTGCATGCCGCTTCGGGTCGCAAGCTCAGTTACGGCGAGATTGCCGCATTCGCCAAGCCACCGGCGCAGATGCCCAATCTCGACCCTGGCAAGGACCTGAAGTCGCCCAAGCAGTACCGCATTCTCGGCAAGTCCACGCGGCGCGTTGATGTCGCGGCAAAGGTCAACGGCCGCGCGAAATTCGGCATCGACGCGGCGCTGCCAGGCATGCTTTACGCCACGCTTGCGCGCTCGCCGGTGCGCGATGGCGGTCCGTTGTCCTCGAACGCCGACGCTGTTAAAAAATTGCCCGGGGTCACCGATGTGGTGACGCTGGGGCATGGCGTGGCCGTGGTGGGAAGCAGCTTTCCTGCCGTGGTCAAGGCACGGCGCCAGTTGAAGGTGGTCTGGCGCGACGGCCTGCCGGGCGACGGGCTTTACTCGGATATCGACCTGCAGGATTACGTCGAACATGCACGCCAGGATTTGCGCTCGGCGCAGGATTTCCGCTCCACCGGCGATGCCGCCAAGGCGATCGCGGGTGCGGCAAAAGTGGTCAGCCGGGAATACCTTGCTGATCACGTCTATCACGCCCAGATGGAGCCGATGAACACCACGGCCGACGTGCGTGGTGACAGCGCGGAACTGTGGGTAGGCACGCAGGCGCCCACGCGCACCGCGCTGGATGTCGCGACCGCGCTGAAAACTTCGGCGGACAAGGTGAAGGTCAACCAGCAGTACCTGGGCGGCGGCTATGGCCGGCGCGCCACCGTGGAAGCTTCCGTGGACGCGGCACTTATCTCGAAAGCAGTCGGAAAGCCGGTCAAGTTTCTGCTGACGCGCGAAGATGATCTTGCCGCGGGTACCTTCCGTCCGATGACCGCGCAGAAGATCGACGTTGGGTTGGATCGCGACGGCAAAATCCTCGGCTGGAAGCATCGCGTGGTGGGGGAACCGGTATCCGATTTTGTTTATGCACCGGGCAGGAACAAGGCGGCAGGCAATCGCGACTTGATTTTCATGAGCGGGGCGGAGCTGCCGTTCTACAAGGTGGATCACCACCTATCGGAACACCTCATGGAAAAGGAGCGCACCCGCACCGCGGCATATCGCGGCATCGGTTCGGGTTATACGAAGTTCGCCATCGAATCGATGATCGACGAGATCGCGCATGAGACCAGGCAGGACCCGCTCGCCTTGCGCCTGTCGCTGATCCAGGCGCCGCGCGCCCGGCGCCTGGTTCAGAAAGTGGCAGAGATGTCCAAGTGGGGTACCAAGCGCGAAGGCACGGCGTTGGGGATGTCCTTTACCGAGTACGGCCCGAATATCAAGATCGCCTCGATGATCGCCTCGGTGGCGGAGGTTTCCGTAGACAGGAAAACCGGAAAGATCCGCGTGCACAATTACTGGTCGGCGGTGGATGTGGGGCTGGCCATCAATCCTGATGGCATTGCCGCCCAGATCGAAGGCGCGATTGTTTGGGGCCTCAGTTGTTCGCTGAAGGAGCGCGTCTCCATGGTGAAAGGCGTGGTGCAGCAGTCCAATTTTCACGATTACCAGGTGCTGCGCATGTCCGAGACGCCTGCGATCCAGGTCGAGGTGCTCAGCAGCACGCCAACGCCCACCATGGTCGGTGAACTGGGCGTGCCCGGGGCGGGCCCGGCTGTGGCCAATGCGGTCTTTGCGCTCACCGGCAAGCGATTGCGCCATCTGCCGATGACGCCGCAGCGGGTGCTGGTGGCACTTGCAGCCTGAGGCTTTCCGGGTGTTCCTGACCGATCGGAACACCCGGATCGGCACAGCGCAGGCGGCGCCTTGGTTGCCGCTGTTGAATTGAAACCCTTTCAGATCAAGGAGTAACTCATGAATCGATTCCCGGGAACGATGCGCGATTTCGCGCCTGTACTCGCCGTGTGCGCGGCTGTGCTGTTTCCCACGGCATCACCAGGCCAATCGTATCCAGTCAAGCCCATCCGCATCGTCGTCCCCTACGCGGCCGGCGGCGCCACCGACAACTACGCGCGGGTTCTCGGACCCCGATACACCGAAGCCTGGGGACAGCAGGTGATCATCGAGAACCGCCCGGGCGCCGGCGGCAACATCGGCTCGGCGGTGGTGGCCAAGGCAGCGCCGGATGGCTACACCATTCTGCTCAACACCTCCGGGCAGGCCATCGCCCCCGCGCTGTTTCGCAAACTGCCCTACGACGCTGCCAAGGAACTGCAGCCGGTGGTCATGCTGGTTCGCGGCGTGCAGATGCTGATGGTGAGTCCCGCGGTCACGGCCGGGTCGGTCAAGGAGTTGATCGCGCAGATCAAGGCCAATCCCGGCAAGTTCAATTTTGGATCCAATGGCGTGGGCTCGGGGCCGCACCTGGCCGGCGAATTGTTTCGCTCGCTCGCGGGTCTCGAAGTCGTGCACATTCCCTACAAGGGCGACGCGGCGATGACCCCCGCGATTCTCGCCAACGAGGTGCAGTATGCGTTTCTGCCCGGCGCGGCCGCCACCGCGCTGGTCCGGGCGGGCAAGCTGCGCGCGCTGGGAGTGGCCAGCGGCACGCGCACCACCTTCTTTCCCGAGGTGCCCACCTTGTCTGAAGCCGGCGTGCCCGGCTACGAGCTCAGCACCTGGGCGGGACTGTTCGTCCCCGGCGGCACGGCGCGCGACATCGTGCAGAAAATCAGCGCCGAGGGCGTGCGCATCATGAGGCTACCCGAGGTGCAGAAGTTCTTCGGAAACCTGGGCGTGGAAACGCTGGCCGTGGGCGTCGAAGGGTTCGAAGCGCGCTACAAGTCCGACTTGGAAAAATATGCGAAGCTGATTCGCGATGCCGGAATACCGCAGGAAGATTAATTGGGGTCACATTAATCCGCGTCAGCGATGCCCTCGGTGACGTGCAATCCTCGGATTGATGTGACTCTGAC
>MEQV01000042.1:28577-29500 GCA_001770355.1 Betaproteobacteria bacterium RIFCSPLOWO2_02_FULL_62_17 | reverse complement strand
CGCTGATGGGCCTGCCGCCGGTGGTGGCGGGCCTGGTGGTGTATCTGCTGCTTTCGCGCGCCGGACCGCTGGGCGCGATGGGCATTCTGTTTACACCGCAGGCGATGATTTTCGCCCAGACGGTGCTGGTCGTGCCGATCGTCGCTGCGCTGACACGCCAGGCCATCGAAGACGCCTGGCGCGAATATGAAGAGCAGTTGCGCTCGCTCGGGGCCTCGCCTGCGCGAGCGGCTCTCACCTTGCTCTGGGATTGCCGCTTTTCGCTGCTGACGGCGGTGCTCGCCGGTTTCGGGCGCGCGATTGCCGAAGTGGGTGCGGTGATGATGGTGGGCGGCAACATCGACGGCATTACGCGCGTGATGACCACCACCATCGCGCTGGAAACCAGCAAGGGCGATCTGCCGCTGGCGCTGGGCCTGGGCGTGATACTGCTGCTGCTGGTACTGGCCCTCAACGCCATGGTGCTGGCGATCCGCGACTTTGCCGAACGGCGCTACGGATGAGCGCCATGCCGGATCGGCGGGAAAGCGGCATGCTGCCATTGCGGCTGGGAAGGGTGAGCTATGCGGTCGCGGGTCGCGCCTTGCTGGATTCCATCGATGTGCGATTCGAGGCCGGCGGCCGCACCGTTATCCTGGGACCGAATGGCGCGGGCAAGAGCCTGCTGCTGAGGATCTGCCACGGATTGATCGCCCCATCTGGCGGGCAGGTCCACTGGGCGGGCGGGGGAAGGCAGACCATGGTGTTTCAGCGCCCGGTGTTGCTGCGCCGCTCGGCAGTACTGAATATTACTTACGCGCTCTACCTGGCCAAAGTACCGCGGGGACAGCGCATGGCGCGCGCGATGGCGGCGCTGGAACGCGTTGGAATGGCCGCTATGGCAGGGCGCGCGGCGCGCGTGCTCTCAGGCGGGGAACAGCAAC
>MEQV01000042.1:22106-28564 GCA_001770355.1 Betaproteobacteria bacterium RIFCSPLOWO2_02_FULL_62_17 | reverse complement strand
TGGCGCGCGCCTGGGCATTGGACCCGCAGGTTCTGTTTCTGGACGAGCCGACCGCCAATCTCGATCCAGGCGCCACCCGTCAGATCGAGGAAGTGATCAACGAGTTTCACGCCGCCGGCACAAAAATTATCATGACCACACACAATCTTGGCCAGGCACGCCGCATGGGCGACGAGATCCTGTTCATCAACCAGGGTCGCGTCGCTGAGCGCGCATCCGTGCGGAAATTCTTCGAGGCGCCCTCATCCGAGGATGCGCGCAATTTCATCAAAGGCGAATTGCCGTGGTGAAAAGGGCCTTGTTGTTGTCGGCGATATTCGCCGGGATATCCCTGGCACAGGCGCAGCAACCCTTCATCGTGGTGGCATCGACCACCTCCACCGAGCAATCCGGCCTGTTCAAGCATTTGCTGCCGGCTTTCGAGAAACTTGCCGGCATCCAGGTGCGCGTGGTGGCGCTGGGAACGGGACAGGCGCTCGACCTCGCGCGCCGCGGCGACGCCGATGTCGCCTTCGTGCACGACACCGAGCTGGAGCTGAAGTTCGTCGCCGACGGCCACGCGGTGGGGCGGCGCGAGGTCATGTACAACGATTTCATTCTGATCGGCCCCAATTCCGATGCGGCGCGTATCGCCGGCGGCAAGGACATCGTCGAAGGTTTGCGCCGCGTGGCGGCGGCGAAAGCGGCGTTCGTCTCGCGCGGCGATCGCAGCGGCACGCATGCGGCGGAACTGCGCCTGTGGAGCATTGCCGGCATCGATCCGCAGACCGGCAAGGGCACCTGGTACCGCGAGACCGGCTCGGGCATGGGGCCGGCGCTGAATACCGCGAGCGCGATGAATGCCTATATTCTGGCCGACCGCGGCACCTGGATATCCTTCAAGAACCGCGGCGAATTGGCCATTGTGGTTGAGGGCGACAAGCGGCTGTTCAACCAGTACGGCGTGATGCTGGTCAATCCGGCCCGGCATGCGCACGTCAAAGCAGAGCCTGGGCGGCGTTTCATCAACTGGCTGGTGTCGCCTGAGGGGCAGAAGTCCATCGCGGCCTATCGGATCGAGGGCGAGCAGTTGTTCTTTCCCAATGCCGCGCCCGGCCGCTAGCAGTAAGGCCGGCGCGCGACTGCTAGACTTGCCACAATTAAACCACTCCGAATGCGCATGCTCCACAGGGCAAAACCGATCCGCTATCCGGGCATGACCTTGCGGGTGCTCGCGCGCGGCGAACCCGCCATGGGTCCGGGGCGCGCGGCGCTCATCGAGAAGATCGACGAAATGGGCTCGATATCCGCGGCGGCGCGTGAAATGAAAATGTCCTACCGGCGCGCCTGGCTGCTGGTGGAGTCGGTCAATCGCAGCTTTTCGCAGCCGCTTATCATCGCCGCCACCGGCGGAAAACGCGGCGGCGGAGCGGTGGCGACGGAATTCGGCCGCGATGCGGTGGCACGGTTTCGCCGCATGGAAGCCAGGGCCTCGGGCAGCATCAGCAGGGAACTCGCCGAATTCACCGCCTTGCTGCGGCCTTCGGCGCGCCCCTCGCGCAAGCGCTGAGACGCGGCGGAAACCGCGATTTCCGGGTGTTTGCGCCGGAGGCGGCGAAAGATTCGCTATACTTCGTTATATTCTACAGAATATAACGATAGGAAATATTTTGACGGGAAAGCAATACGACCGTAAGTTTGCCGCGACTCTGATCGCGGCTATCGTGCTGCTGTTATTTTTCTTTCAGGTGCGAATTGCGGTGGCGCAAGTGCCCGACGTTCCGATCGTTGCATCCGCTTCCGACCTCAAGTTTGCCGTTGAACAGATCGCGGCGGACTTTACCAATGAGACCAGACGGGCAGTAAAGCTTGCATTCGGCTCCTCCGGCAATTTCTTCAGCCAGATCAGGCAGGGGGCGCCATTTCAGATGTTCCTGTCAGCCGACGAGGACTTGGTATTAAGGCTGGCCGATTCCGGACGGACACTCGATAGAGGTGCGCTCTACGCAACAGGCCGCATTGTATTGTTCGCCCCGCATGGATCGTTGCTCAAGGTGGATACGCAAATGTCGGGCCTCCGGGCCGCGCTGGGAAGCGGACGCATTCAGCGCTTCGCCATCGCCAATCCGGAGCACGCCCCCTACGGACGCGCAGCAGAGCAGGCGTTGGCCTCCATCGGCCTGTGGGACGCCATCCGGCCCCGGCTGGTGCTGGGGGAGAACGTTTCGCAAGCCGCCCAGTTTGCAAGCAGTGGCTCCGCGCAAGGAGGTATATTTGCATACTCATTGGCGCTCGCCCCAGATATTTCCAAGCTGGGCAGCTACGTACTTTTGCCCGAAACCCTGCATCGCCCCTTGCGCCAGCGAATGGTACTGCTGGCAGGGGCAGGCGAGACGGCACGAGGGTTCTACACTTACATGCAACATCCCGCAGCGCGGACTGTATTCAAGCGCTATGGTTTCGTGCTGCCGGGAGAGTGATCTCGATGATGGACTGGTCCGCCTTTGCGCTGTCGCTCAAACTCGCGACGTGGACGATGATCATTCTGTTTCCGATGGGGATCTGGCTGGGGCGGCTATTGGCATGGCGGCATTTTCCCGGAAAGGCTCTTCTCGAAGGAATACTTGCACTGCCGCTGGTATTGCCACCGACGGTGCTGGGCTATTACCTGCTTGTTGCCCTGGGTGGGGTATCTCCAATAGGGCGTTTGTACCAGGACATACTGGGCAGGCAACTGGTATTCAGTTTTGAAGGTCTGTTACTCGCCTCGGTACTGTTCAATCTTCCCTTCGCGATACAACCGATGCAGCGCGCCTTTGAGTCCATTTCACCTGAAGTTCGCGAAGCCGCGGCCTGCAGCGGCCTTTCCCGCTGGCGCAGCCTGTGGCGCATCGAGCTGCCGCTTGCCTGGCCGGGAATATTGTCCGCCCTGGTGCTTACTTTCGCTCATACCCTGGGGGAGTTCGGTGTGGTACTCATGGTTGGGGGCAATATCCCAGGGGAAACGAGGACCATCGCGATTTCCATCTACGACAAGGTTCAGGGATTCGAATTTGCCGCGGCGGGTTTCATGTCGGCAGTGCTGCTGGTCATATCGCTGCTGGCGATATCGATCAGCTTCCTTTCCATCCGTTCACGCGCCCGGTTGCGGCATGCATGAGGAAGGTCTAAACGTTTGCCTTCGCCAATCGGCGCCGATTGCGCTGGATGCCGAATTGTCCTGCGCGCGAGGCGAATTGCTTGCCTTGGTGGGACCCTCGGGCAGCGGCAAGACATCGATCCTTCGTTCGATTGCGGGGCTTATGGAGGCGAAGGAAGGGCGCATTGTCTGTGATGGCGCGGTTTGGTTCGATTCACACGGTGATGTAAACCTGACGCCGCAGCACCGCCGCGTCGGCGTGGTGTTTCAGCATTTCGCGCTGTTTCCGCACCTGTCTGCGTTGGAGAACATCATGGAGGCGATGCTCGAAATTCCTCGGCCGCAACGCAAGCTTAGGGCACAGGACTGGCTAAATCGCCTGCATTTGCAGGGACTGGAAAGCAGAAAATCAGCTCAATTATCTGGGGGGCAGCAGCAGCGCGTGGCGCTTGCCCGCGCCTTGGCTCGCGAACCGCGGGCATTGCTGCTCGATGAGCCGTTCTCGGCGGTGGATCGCACTACACGCGAGACACTCTTCGAGGAACTTGCCGGGCTGCGACGTGAGTTGTCCATGCCGGTGGTGTTGGTCACCCACGATCTCGACGAAGCTCTGCTCCTCGCCGATCGAATGACCATCCTCGCGCAAGGCAAAACCCTGCAAAGCGGTGCGCCATTCGACGTTGTCACGCGTCCGGACACGATGGAAGTCGCGAGACTGGTGGGGCAGAAGAACCTGTTTCGAGCGGGAATCGTTGAGCATCTGCCCGAGCTTGGCATTACCATTATTGAATGGCGTAAGCGGCGCCTTCAGGCGAGACTGCAGACCGAATTTGCTCCAAGGTCCCAGGTGACCTGGACGATCCCCCGCAGCCATCTGGTACTTCCGTCCGCTGGTCAGCCGCCCCGGGGCGGAAACGTGAACAAGGTGAGAGGCAGGATCTCCGCGTTGATCCGTCTCGGGGAAACTGCAGCGCTAAGCGTCGATGTGGATGGCGCCGGCAGGCCGCCGGTGTTTATCTCCGTGCCTTTGCACATGGCGCTCGACGACAGACTGAGTGCAGGGATGGATATTGATTTCAGTTTCCTTCCCGAAGGCATTCATCTCATGCCGGCCGGCCGTTCGGCGGCGGGAACCATTCGCGAAATTTCAGAGGGATAACGGAGAAGATGAAGATTTTCGGATTCGCCGGCTGGTCCGGCAGCGGCAAGACCACGCTCATCGAAAAGCTGATCCCGGATTTCACGGCGCGCGGCTTGAGCGTGTCCCTGATCAAGCGCGCGCATCATGCCTTCGACGTCGATGTCCCCGGCAAGGATTCCTGGCGCCACCGGCAGGCCGGCTGCCAGGAGGTTTTGGTCAGCTCGGAGAGCCGCTGGGCGCTGATGCATGAGTTGCGCGGCGCGCCGGAGCTGAGCCTGGAGGAATGCATCGCACGCGTGTCGCCGTGCGATCTGTTGCTGGTGGAGGGCAGCAAGCACTATCCGCTGCCCAAGCTGGAAGTGTGGCGCGAGGCCATTGGCAAGCCGCTGCTGCATCCGCAGGATACGCATATTCTGGCGATCGCTTCCGACGTGCCGGTCGATTCGGTATTGCAGCGCTTTGGCCTGGAAGACGTGCGCGACATCGCTGAATTCATCCTTGGAAATGCCACGGAAAGATAAAAGGAAGATCACCATGAATCAGGGTTTGCTGTCCGTAGATGAGGCGCTTGAGCGCCTGCTCGCCGGGGCGGTTCCGGTTGCTGAAACAGAACTGGTCTCCTCGCTCGATGCAGTCGGAAGGGTGCTCGCCGAGCCGCAGCATTCGACCATGAATGTCCCCTCGCTGGATAACAGCGCCATGGATGGCTATGCCGTGCGCGCGGCCGATGTAAAAGGCGTGGCATCAAGCCTGAAAGTCGCGCAGCGCATTTTTGCCGGATCGGTTGGACAGAAGCTTGCAGCGGGCACTGCGGCGCGGATTTTTACCGGCGCGCCGATTCCTGAGGGCGCCGATGCCATCGTTATTCAGGAAAACACCACGGCCGAGGGTGACGCGGTGATCATCAATACGCCACCCGCGCCGGGCGATTGGATACGCCGCGTAGGGCAGGACATCCGTGAAGGCAGCCAGATACTTGCGGCAGGCATACGCCTGCGGCCGCAGGACACCGGGCTTGCCGCCTCGGTAGGCATCGCTGCCATGACGTTGAGGCGGCGTGTCAAGCTGGGATTGTTCTTTACCGGCGATGAGCTCGCCATGCCCGGGGAGCCGCTGCCGCCGGGCCGCATCTACAATTCCGCGCGCTTTACGCTGCCGGGCCTGGCGCGGCAACTGGGCTGCGACGTGGTCGATTACGGCATCGTCGAAGATACGCTGGCGGCCACGCGCGCGATGCTGCGGCGCGCTGCCGCCGAGTGCGACATCATCGTCACCTGCGGCGGCGTGTCGGTGGGGGAGGCCGATTTCGTGAAACCGGCGGTGGAGGCAGAAGGCGAATTGCTGATGTGGCGCATCGCCATGAAGCCGGGACGCCCGCTGGCTTTCGGCCGGGTGCGCGCCGGGACCAGGACCGCGTCATTCATTGGCTTGCCGGGCAATCCGGTGTCGAGTTTCGTCACCTTTGTCCTGTTCGCGCGGCCCTTTATTCTCAAGACCCAGGGTATCGCGAAGGTCGCGCCCCACGCGATCGGCGCGCGCGCCGATTTCGACTGGCTTGAACCCGATCCGCGACGTGAATTCCTGCGCGTAAAATGGAACCAGCGCGGCGGTCTGGATTTGTACCGCACGCAGGATTCGGCGGTGCTCACCTCCACCGTGTGGGCCGACGGTCTGGCTGACAATCCGGAGCGCAAGGTCATCCGGAGCGGAGACACGGTGCGCTTCCTTTCCTTCGCGAATTTGTTTCAATGAAGATTCAGAGGTTTCAATGAAGTTTCAAAGAGTTCAATGAGCGTAAAGCTCCTTTATTTCGCCTCCTTGCGCGAGCAGGTGGGCAGCAGCGGCGAGTCGCTTGAACTGCCCTCGGGCGTGGCATCGGTTGCCGCATTACGCGAGCACCTGATCGCGCGTGGTGGCGTGTGGCAGGCGGCGCTGGCCGCTAATCGCGCCTTGCGGGTTGCGGTTAATCAGGATCTTGCCATTGCTTCTACCGCGATCAAGGAGGGCGACGAGGTTGCCTTCTTTCCGCCGGTCACCGGAGGCTAGAAAATGAGCGGGCAATGAGCGTCAGGGTGCAAAGCGCCGATTTCGACGTCGGTGCCGAGATTGCCGCCCTGCGGCGCGGCGACCCGAAAATCGGCGCGGTCGCGGCGTTCATCGGACTGGTGCGCGACGTCAACGACGGCAGCGAAGTGCGCA
>MEQV01000042.1:12100-22082 GCA_001770355.1 Betaproteobacteria bacterium RIFCSPLOWO2_02_FULL_62_17 | reverse complement strand
GACGGCAGCGAAGTGCGCAGCATGACACTGGAACATTATCCCGGGATGACCGAGCGCGCCCTGGAGGGAATCATCAGCGCGGCAAAAGGCCGCTTCCGAATCGACCATGCGCTGGTGATTCACCGCGTGGGAGAACTTCAACCCACCGACCAGATCGTGCTGGTCGTCACCGCCGGCAGCCATCGCGGCGATGCTTTCGCGGCCTGTGAATTCATCATGGATTACCTGAAGACCCAGGCACCCTTTTGGAAGAAAGAGCAGACCCGGGAGGGCGCGCGCTGGGTCGAAGCGCGTGGATCGGACGACCAGGCCGCGGCCCGCTGGGAACCTGGACAGGACTGAACGGACGACCGTCTGCGCTTGATACGCCGCTATCGAGTTTGACAGTTTTTGTCATGTTCGCCGCGATTGCGGCGACCTGAACCACCGCTCATTCCGATCGAGCAGTACAAGGACCTGTTCGATCGTATCGTCCCGGTGTTGGGAAAATCCGGAGTACTCGCGTCCATATTCGTCACCGAGTTCTACCAATTGATGGGCCCGGGTATTTACGGGCATGCAGACTGCTATGCGGCGGTCGGCATTACCCGGGACCAGCTCAATGCCTTTTGCCGCGATACGGGCGTGAAATATACCTATACGGGGAATTTTCACTCTTTGGATGGCAACGAGCATCGAATCTTGCATTTTAGAAAGAGCGCGGACACACGAGCTTCCTAGACCATCGGCCTTTGGGTTCTACAATAACTGAGGGCTTCTCGCGACGCCGCGCCACATCAGTCCCATGCGGTTCGAGAATAACTGCGTCGCGGCACGGTTGAAGAAGGCCACATAATGGACCGGTTAAGAATCTAAGGAATACAGGGGCAAGGTCGCTCCGACGATGAACCTCATATGGAATCTGCTGCGTCGCGGCGGGCGTACACGAAGGCCCGCGTCCGCCACGGTCCCGGAAATGCTCGGGCAGGCCCGATCAAGGCTCGGGGGCGGCCATCTAGCGGCCGCGCAGATCGCCTGCGAAGATGTGCTGCAGCGCGAGCCCCGTAATCCGGAAGCGACGCATTTGCTTGGCATGATCGCCTACCAAATGCGCGACTGGACAGTGGCGCTCGAGCTCATGGAGCGCTCGATCGATCTCGATGCCGCCAATGCGTACTACCTCAACAATCTCGGTGCACTGCTGTGCGCTCTCGGAAGGGCCGAGGAGGCTGTCGCGGTCTACCGCCGGGCGCTTATCATCGCCCCGACGCTGGAGGTGGCACGATCCAACCTGCTTTTTGCGCTACCGTTCCTGGATGAAACGACCGGGGCCTCGCTGCGCGCCGAGCACGAGACCTGGGCGAGGATGCACATTGATCCGGGGCGCGCGCTCCCGAAGGCGCACGCGAATACGCGCGATCCGGACCGAAGGCTGCGAGTTGGCTACGTTTCCGCGGACTTCCGCGATCACGCGGTAAGCCTGTTCTTCGAGCCAATGATTGCGAGCCATGACCGGCGAGAAGTCGAGATCTTCTGCTACTACAACAATACCGCTCAGGATGCGGTCACGGCGCGGATCCGGGGTTGCGCGGACCATTGGCGCGACCTACCCGGCATGGACGACGACCATGCCGCCGCTCTTATCCGCTCGGATTCGATCGACGTGCTCATCGACTTGTCGGGTCATCTCAAGAACAACCGCTTGCAAGTGTTCGCTAGACGCCCGGCGCCAATCCAGATGTCCTACGTCGGCTATCTTTCCACCACCGGGCTCGCGCAGATCGACTACAGGATCACCGATGCGCTGTGCGATCCGCCGGGGATGACGGACGACCATTACACCGAGCGGCTGCTGCGCCTTCCGGGCTGCATGTGGTGCTATCGGCCGCCAGCGGAGGCCGGCGAGGTGTCTGCGCTTCCGGCACGGCGCGCGGGCGTGGTGACCTTCGCCTCAACCAACAACCCGGCCAAGATTACCGAACGCATGCTCAGGCTGTGGGCCATGATTCTTGAGCGCGTGCCAGGATCACGCTTGTTGGTCGCCGGCACACCCGCTCCGGGGCGCAGTCGGATGACGCGCGTCCTCGAACAATGCGGAATTGCCTGCGAGCGCATCGTGTTCGAGGATCGGCTTTCGCACCAGGAATTCTGGCGCCTGCACGCTCGCGGCGACATCGTGCTGGATACCTTCCCCTTCAACGGCGGCACCACGACCTGCGAGGCGCTCTGGATGGGCGTGCCCGTGGTGAGCCTTTGCGGCGAACGCATGCATTCGCGCGCCGGCGCGAGCCTGCTCACTGCCTCGGGCTTGCAGGATCTGGCGGTCTCATCCGGGGAAGACTATGTTCGCGCTGCTGTCGCATTGGCGATGGATCTTGACCGGCTCGAGTCGCTGCGCACCGGCATGCGCGGGCGATTGCGCGCCTCGTCGCTCATCGATGCGCCGCGCTTCGTGCGCGGTCTGGAGGGGTTGTACCGCAGCGCCTGGCGCGCCTGGTGCCGCGATTGAAGCAGGCGCGCATACATCTGCTCAACTGAAATGTTTAGAATCATGCATCCTTGACCACTTTGAACACCAAAAATGTGCGTAATGATCAGCCTTGTGGGAGATGGCCTGGGGTGAGAGGGAATGCCGGAGGCTGCTGCTGCCGAAACCAAGGTTACCGTCCAATAGAACAATGCATCCATGCTCCTCAAAGTCGTAAGAGATTTGATACGCAATCGGAATACTCCGCCTGCAAGCGATATTCTCCGGCTTGCCCGCGAACTCCTCAGTCGATCCCGGCACGAGGATGCAATCGAGATCCTCACAACCCTGCTAAAGCATGAGCCGGCCTGCGTGGAGGCATTGATTCTGTGCGGTACTGCGAAGCGTGAGGCTGGTCGATCGGGAGAAGCCCTTTCTGATCTCGCCAGGGCGCTGGTATTGGCCCCGGACGATCCGGTCGGTCTATACGAGATGGCGGCGACTTCATACATGCTTGATGATATGCGGCGCGCGATCGAGTACTGTGAACGTGCGCGGCGGGTTGCTCCGGAGTTCAACAAACCCTTCGCACTGCTGGCTCAACTCAGATTGGGAGGTGCGTTCTACCTGGACGTCCTTGCGCGTATTCTCGATCACGTGAAGCCACGTACCTATGTCGAGATCGGCATTTTTCAGGGTGGTTCGCTGCGCTTGGCAAAACCGCCAACACTGGCGATCGGCATCGACCCTAACCCTCATCTGGTGGAGCCGCTGGCCGGGAATCACAAGGTGTTCGCGGAAACCAGCGACGCGTTTTTTGCGGGCCGCGATCTGCGGGCTGAATTGGGGGGGCTGCCCGTTGATCTGGCTTTCATTGACGGCATGCATCACTTCGAGTTCGCGCTGCGCGACTTCGCTAATCTGGAACGCCACGGCGCGCGCGACTCGACCATTCTCATTCATGACTGCTACCCGGTCGATCGCGAGTCGGCCGCACGCGATCCGCGCGATACCAACTGGAGTGGGGATATCTGGCGACTGATCGTGCTGCTAAAGAAGTATCGCCCTGACCTCTCCGTGCATACGATCGGTGCCCCACCTACGGGCCTGGGCCTCGTGCGCAATCTCGATCCGGGCTCCTGCTACCTGCATGAGCACCATGACCTGTTGCGCGACGAGTTCCTAGAGCTCGACTACTCTTACCTCGACACCGACATGGGGGGGAAACTCAACTTGTTTCCGAACGACTGGGAGAATATCCGAGCGGCGCTTGGGAAACAGGGCGGCCGCGGCGAAGCTACCGACTCGCCTTGATCGTCAGCGCCCGGGCATTGCGGCCCAAGCACCCTGAAGCTTTGAGGCATGGTCAGTCCGACAAGCTGTCAGGGTCTCCGATACGCATTGTGTCGCCGACATCGACAAACCATCTGATCCTGGTGTGACAATTTTGGTCATATTTGCTTTAGATGCGGCAACTGGTACTGGGTATCAGGCAAATAATCCTTCTATCTATATGAAAAATAACAGAAACTTTCTATGCCATTCGGGCATTTGTTTTGCTTATAGTGCTCTACGCAGTACAACATCATCAATAATTTGGAGAAAAATTCTATGAAATCACTACAAAAAGGCTTTACCTTGATTGAACTGATGATCGTGGTTGCGATTATCGGTATTCTGGCGGCGGTTGCCCTGCCCGCATACCAGGATTACACCGTGCGTGCGAAGGCTTCGGAATTGATTCTGGCGGCATCAGGTGCGCGCACAGCGATTTCCGAGAAATTTCAAACAGATCCGTCAGATACCACCAATGCAGGTACTGGAGTAACGATTCCAGTCGTAGGAAAGCTGGCGACAGCAACCGTGACCGTTGGCGGAACGATCGTCGTCACCGGCAGTACCGCCGCGACCAGTACCGGTCAGGCGATCACCATTACCGTGACCCCGACCTTCAGCACGCTGACCGGCACCATCACCTGGTCGTGTGTGGGTTCTCCAGCCAAATATATGCCGGCGACCTGCCGCTAGTCGGATTTTGATTCATCGAAGCCCCTCTTCGGAGGGGCTTTTTTTTATCTGCCCGCATCAGCGGGAACCCATCCACTGGCGCCCAGGCGCGTGCCGATCGAGGAAAATGGTAGCAACCGGCTGCAGAACCTGGAAATAACTGAAAGGGAGTAGCAGTGCCACTGTTACCAAGCCGCGCCGCGGCGCTGTGGATGGTGTTGCTCGTCACGCCGGCGCTGTTTTCCCTGAACATGCTGGTATCCCGCCTGGTGGCGGGCTGGTTGCCGCCGGTGAACCTGACTTTCTGGCGCTGGTTTCTTACTGCGCTGTTTGCGGGCGCACTGGTGATTCCGGGGATTGTGAAGAGTCTGCCGGTTATACGGCGTGAATGGGCGCGATTGCTGCTGCTGGGGGCCATCGGCATGTCGCTTTGCGGCTTGTCTGCCTACGAGGCCGGGCACACCACCAGCACCGCGAATATCGCGCTGATCTACGCCTCCTCGCCGGTAATGATGGTGCTGCTGGAATGGGCTTTTGGGAAAGGCCAGCTCGGCACCGCGCAAGGAGCCGGGATCGGCATGTGTCTGCTGGGGGTGCTGGCGATCGTGGCGCGCGGTGACCTGGGAATACTTGCCCGCATGAGTTTTGTCACGGGCGATTTGTGGTCGCTCTCGGGCGCCATCGGCTGGGCGGCATACTCCTATCTGCTGCGCCATATGCCGAGCGAACTGGAGTTTTCGGTGCGTCTGCCGGCGCTTTGCGCCGCGGGCGCGATCGCCATCGCGCCATTTGCATTGATGGAAACCCTTGGCACCGGTGGATTGCCGCTAACGCTGAAAAGCCTCGCCATGCTCGGGTTTATCGTGGTGATCGCCTCGTACGCCTCCTACGTTGCCTACGCTGCGCTGCAACGCATGACCAGCGTCTCCTTCGCCGGTCTGGCGGTGTATGTTTCTCCCTTTTACGCCGCGTTCTACGGTTGGTTATTCGTGGATGAATCGTTGCAGGGATTCCATCTGATCGGCGCAGCCATGGTGCTCGCCGGTGTGTGGCTGGCGAGCAGACACCCTGGGCGGCGTGAACAGCTGGTGCCCTTGTGAGCACGCCGGCGTCGATGGACGAGATCTATATGCGAGAGGCTTTGGCATTGGCCGCCCGCGCCGCGACCCTGGGGGAGGTACCGGTCGGCGCGGTAGTGGTCAGGGATGGGGCAATTGTCGGACGCGGCTGGAATGCGCCCATTTCGGAACACGATCCGAGCGCGCACGCGGAAATCCGCGCGCTGCGCGATGCCGCGGCAAAGCTTGGAAATTATCGTTTACCCGGATGCGATCTGTATGTCACGCTTGAGCCATGCCTCATGTGCAGCGGCGCCATCATGCATGCCCGCATGCGGCGTCTGGTCTACGGGGCGGCGGATGCCAAGACCGGGGCCTGCGGCAGCATAATCAATGTGTTCGCGGAAAAACGTCTCAATCACCACACCGAAGTCGCTCCTGGCCTGCTCGCTGCGGAATGCGGCGCGTTGCTTTCGGCTTTCTTTGCCGCGCGACGCGGCAGCGAAGCGCTGTGAGCCCATGCTGAAAATCAATATTTCCATCGCGGCGCAAAGCCTCGCATTGCTGGATGATGCGGGAAACGTGCTGTGCCGCTACAGCGTATCCACCGCAAAGAACGGGCCCGGCGAGGCGGAAGGAAGCTTTTGCACGCCGCGCGGCAGGCACATCATCCGCGCGAAGATCGGCGCCGGACTGCCGGAGAACACGGTTTTTGCAGGCCGGCGTCCCAGCGGAGAAATCTGGAGTCCGGCGCTCCACGAGAAATTTCCCGGCCGCGACTGGATACTGACGCGCATCCTCTGGCTATCAGGTTGTGAACCGGGATTCAATCGCCTGGGACCTGTGGATACCATGCGGCGCTATATCTACATCCACGGCAGTCATCAACTGGCAGAAATGGGCCGTCCCGGTTCAATAGGCTGCATCCGCATGCGCAATGTGGATATCATCGAACTGTTCGACACAGTGCCGGCGGGCACGACCGTCACGATCACCGAATCATAAAGCGGACCACGCGCCGCTTCGAAACGGCACCATCATGGTCGATCCTAAATCCGAATTCACGATTGATGAATCGGAAGTCGAATTCACACCGATTCGTGCCCAGGGCGCCGGCGGCCAGAACGTCAACAAGGTTTCCAATGCGGTACATATGCGCTACGACATCGGCGCGTCATCGCTGCCCGCGACACTGAAGGTTCGCCTGATGGCGCTGCGCGACCAGCGCATCAGTTCCGAGGGGATCGTCGTCATCAAGGCGCAGCAATACCGCAGCCTGGAGAAGAACCGCGCCGAAGCTTTGCTGCGCCTTTCCGAACTGGTGGGGCGCGCGGCGCATGTGCCCAAGCCAAGGCGCGCCACCAAGCCGACCCGCGCATCGAAAACAAGGCGCCTGGACAGCAAAGTCAAACGCGGACAAATCAAGGCGCTGCGCGGCCGGGTGACGGAATGAGCATGCGGATCTGGATTTCGCACCGGCACCAGCGCGTTGCGCGGCAATCACCTGGACGGTAAATGGAGGCGGCCATGAAACCACTGGCGTTGACCCTGGGAATTATTCTGGCTGTGGCAGCGGCGGCTCTGGCGCAGTGGATATTCGCGCAAGGCAAGGCGGGTGATCCGGGATTCCTTGGACCTGGCATTCTGATCGCCGATGTCAATCTCGCGCTGCAGATTGTGTTGCTGCTGGGCCTGACATTCGGCGCGTGGCTGGCACGCAAGGGGCGCATCGAGGCACATCGCGTCAATCAGACCATCTGGGTGCTGGTCAACGCGGCGCTGGTGATTTTCATCATGTGGGGATCGATGGTCGAAGTCATACCGGAATCCGCCGCCGATATGGCGCAAACCAGGGTGTGGCTGGGCTGGCTGCATGCCGTGATCGGATCCGTGACAGTGGCGGGCGGACTGTGGCTGATCCTGCAGATGAACGACATATTGCCGGCGCGCTGGCACGTAAGCTGGTGGAAGAAGCTCATGCGTGCGACCTTGGCCGGCTACTGGTTGGTGGCGCTGCTGGGGTTCGTAACTTACTATCTCTGGTACTTTACAGCCTGATGGTTTCCCAGATTTGATATTGAAACTGACTGCTTATGTCCAACCTGCCATGGGTGCAAAAAATAAAGTTTAACTTTTATCCGCAGCGAAGGCCCAATGACAATGCGCTCGGGGCGGGCCCATCTGTTTATTTCCGCTCCTTTGCCTGTTCGTTCTTGAGCGTCAGATAGAATTCGTAGGCTTGCTTCGGTTTCATCAGTTCGTGCACCACCTTGCCAACCGCCTGGATCATCGCGGCCGGTGCCTCCGCTTGGAAGATGTTGCGGCCCATATCCACGCCCGAGGCGCCCTGGCTGACTGCGTTATAGGCCATGGTGAGCGCCTCCAGTTCGGGCAGTTTCTTGCCGCCCGCCATGACGATGGGGACCGGGCAGGCGGCGGTTACCGTCTCGAATCCTTCCTCGCAATAATAGGTCTTCACTATCTGCGCGCCGAGTTCGGCGCAGATGCGCGAAGCCAGCCCGAGATAGCGTGCGTCGCGCGCCAGATTCTTGCCTACGGCGGTCACGCCCATGGTCGGAATGCCGTGTCGCAAGCCCATGTCGACCAGCCTGGTCATGTTGTTCACCGTCTGGGTCTCGAATTTCCCGCCGATGAACACCTGTACAGCCATCGCGGAAACATTCATGCGTACCGCATCCTCGATGTCCACCGCGATATGTTCATTCGACATTTCTTTGAGGGTACTTGCGCCGCCGCTCGATCGCATCACCACGCCGTTGCCAAACGATGCCGGGATGGTCGAACGCAGAATACCTCGCGTGCACATCAGGGCATCGGCGTACGGAAGCAGCGGCAGGATGGTGATGTCCACGCGTTCCAGACCGGTTGTGGGTCCGAGAAAATAGCCGTGGTCGATCGCCAGCATCACGGTGCGGGCGCTCACCGGGCGAAAAATGCGCGCCAAGCGGTTGCGCATACCCCAGTCGAGTTGGTGAGAGCCTTTCAGGTAGAAACCCTCGTGTCTTGCCGGGATGCCGGGGAAGTAATTCTTGGTTTCCCGGATGTCGTCGGTATCGGCCATGCGGTGACTCCTGTCAGTTGCGAAATTTTGTTTCTGGCTCCGCCGGAATTATGCATTCTTGAAAAGGGCACGCACTGCCGACTCGCTGGGCCGCAGCATCACGCCCTTTTCCGTAATGATGGCCGAGATCAATTCAGCAGGCGTGACATCGAAAGCGGGATTGGCCACTTCCACGCCTTCGGGCGCCCAGCGCGTGCCTGCATAGCCGGTGACTTCATCGGCATGGCGCTGTTCGATTGGAATGGCGGCGCCGTTCGCGATGCTGGTGTCGAAGGTCGACAGCGGCGCGGCGACATAGAAAGGAATGTCGTGGTGCTTCGCCAGGATCGCGAGGGAATAGGTACCGATCTTGTTGGCGGTGTCACCGTTCGCCGCGATGCGGTCCGCGCCGACTATGACCATGTCCACCCGGCCTTCGCGCATCATGTGCCCGGCCATATTGTCGGTGATGAGGGTGACGGGAATCTTTTCCTGCAGCATCTCCCAGGCGGTCAGTCGCGCGCCCTGCAGGAAGGGGCGGGTTTCGTTGGCGATTACGGACACCTTCTTTCCCATGTCGCGCGCGGAGCGGATTACCCCGAGCGCCGTGCCATGGCCTGCCGTGGCCAGGGCACCCGCATTGCAATGAGTCATGATGCGCGCCCCGTCGCGGACCAGCGCCGCGCCGGCTGCACCCATGGCGCGGTTGGCGGCAATGTCGGCGTTGAACAGATTCATGGCGGCTTGTTCGATCTGTTCGCTTGCTTCGCGCGGCGATACGCTGCGGGTGGCCGCGACCGCCTTGCGCATATGCTCGATCGCCCAGAACAGGTTGATCGCGGTCGGACGGCTTTGTGCCAGCACCTCCATGGCCGCGGCCAGTGCGACTTCAAACGCCTGGCGGCCGTCGTCGCGATGCTCCCAGGCTTCCGCGGCAACGCCGAACGCCGCGGCACAGCCGATGGCCGGGGCTCCGCGAACTACCATGTCACGAATGGCGGCGGCAGTTTCCGCCGCATCGGTGCAGCGCACGATATCAAACCTCTGCGGCAGTACCCGCTGATCAATCAGATCCAGCGCGTGATCGTGCCAATTGAGGGTCTGTACTGCCGGCTGCACGGCACTCATCGCCTGGTGCGCTCCATCAGATCACCCTGTCGTCGCCGCCATCCACCGGGATTTGGGCGGCGGTGGTCTTGGCGAACAGCGGACCGCATAATTCGGCCGCCAGTTCGGCCACGTCATGGCTGCTGATTTCGACTTTCATGACATTGCGGGTCTTGTACTGTTGGATGCTGATTCCATAATGTTTTGCGCGTTGTGCCAGCACTTCGTCCGTCCACAGGCCGGTGTCGAATACCGCGTTCGGATGCAAGGAGTTGATGCGTATGCGTTCCGCGCCCCATTCGA
>MEQV01000042.1:0-12093 GCA_001770355.1 Betaproteobacteria bacterium RIFCSPLOWO2_02_FULL_62_17 | reverse complement strand
CCACCGCGCGGCGCGAGCTTGAGATAGGGGTGTATGAGCCGCAACATCGCCAGATTCGCGTCGACGTTGATCGCCATCACGCGGCGCCACTCGGCATCGCCGAGTTCGGCAATCCTGTGGCTCTCACCGAAGATGCCGGCATTGAGCACGGCCATATCCAGTCCGCCGAAACGCAACACCGCCTGATCGATCGCCTCGCGCACCCGCGCCGCATCGGTCAGGTCGCAGACGAGACCCAGGTAATCAGCGCGTTGGTACAGCGACTCCACGGAAGCGTTGATGTCCAAACCCAGTACCGCCGCCCCGCGCGCAAGCAGGCTCGTCACTGCTGCCTTGCCGATTCCCGAGGCCGCTCCGGTCACCAGCGCGACTTCGCCCGAAAAAACGGGGGGCTTGCCGGATTTCTTGAGCTTCGCCTGTTCCAGGTCCCAGTATTCAACTGCAAACAGCTCCGCCTCGTCAAGAGGCCGGTAGCCACCCAGCGCTTCAGCCGCGCGGATGACATCCATGGAATGCTCGTAGAGTTCGGCCACGACCAGCGTATCCTTGGCGCTGCATCCCAGCGCCGCCATGCCAAATCCGGGATCGAGAACCACCCGTGGCGCCGGGTCTAGAATGGTCTTGCGTTCGCGTGCGCCCGGCTCATTGGCCGCAAAGTACCCGCGATACGCGGCGGCGTAGGCTTCGACATCGACACCCAGCATCGGAACTCGTTTGGTGCGGATGATGTGGTCGGGGGTGATCGGTCCGAGTTGCGAAAATCTGGCGCAGTCCGCATGTTCCGCATACGCGATTGTTCGCGCATCCGTCACCGTGCGCATCAGCATCGGTACGCCCGCGAGAGTGGAAATGCGTTGTCGCAATAGTGCCTGGGAGGAGGCGTCAACCCACGGCAGTGCCGGCGCTTGCGCCGCAGACGCCTGTGCACCGCGGGCTTTCAGATACTCCTCCGCGCGCGTAACCAGCTCGATCATGCGCTCATAGGATTCACGGGCGCTTTCGCCAAAGGAGACGATGCCGTGCTTGAGCAGCACCACGCCGATGGTGGCGGGCGTTTTCTCGCGGGCGAAGGCTTCGGCGCAATAACGTGCAAGGTCGAAACCAGGCATCAAGTATGGAATTACCACGCAGCGGTCCCCGTAAATCTCGCGGACGCGGGTTTCACCTACGGCGGTATTGGAGACCGCAAGCACCGCATCCGCGTGTGTGTGGTCGACAAAACGATAGGGCAGGCAACCGTGCAGGATAGTCTCGATCGAGGGCGCCGGCGCGCTTGCGCGCAGCATGTGGGTGGTGAGTTCGTTCACAATCAATTGATCGGAAAGCGCCGGCAGTTTTGCCAGCTTCAGCACATGTTCGAGACGCACCGGTGAAAACCCCGGTGTTTCGATCGTCTCCAGATCCCAGCCGCTGCCCTTGACATAGAGAATGGTTTCGAACTCTCCGAATATATTTTTCTCCTCGATTTTCACCGAGGTATTCCCTCCGCCGTGCAGCACCAGCGATTTGTCGCTGCCGAGCAGGCGCGAAGTGTAGACACGCAGCGCGAGGTCGTCTTTGCATTGCCTCGCCTCCTCATCGCGCCACAGACTTTCCATGCGAACCTCTTCAATCAGGTTGGCTATTATAAGGGGCCGAGATAACCACCATGCCCGAATTTCCCGTCATCCAGGTGCTCGACTGGAACCAGGCCGAAGCGCATGCGCGCAGGGTGCGCGACGCGGTTTTCATTGTCGAGCAGAGGGTACCTGTCGAACTCGAATGGGATGCGTGGGACGCGCGCTGTGATCACGCGCTGGCGCTGGATGCACAGTCGAATCCCGTGGGTACCGCGCGCCTGTTGCCCGATGGGCATCTGGGCCGCATGGCGGTGCTTGCCGAGTGGCGCGGCCAGGGCGTGGGCAGGGCCCTGGCGCAGGCGTTGTTGGCAAAGGCGCGCGAGCGAGGCATGCGCCGCGTAGTGCTGCACGCGCAGACCTACGCCGCCGGCTTCTACCGCAAGCTGGGTTTCGAAGAGTTCGGCGCGGAATTCGAGGAAGCCGGCATTGCGCACATCGCCATGTCCCTCGCGCTCAGCGAACAGCGAAGCGATGGCTGACGGTGCCGCTGACTTCGCCGGCTGCCGTGAAGCTGCGTTCGTGAAATTCCACGGCACCAGCCGCGGTGATGCGCAGCAGCGTCGAGCAACGCGTGCCGTATACTGCATCGCGAATGCGGATGGCCGATGAGCGGCGTTCCCGTTCCAGGTCGATGCCGGTACTGGGTAATTCGCTGTCGGGGGCCTGTTCCTCGTCTGCGAGCAGCTTGAAGTAACTTTCGGCTGCGAATGGCTGCGGCATCTGGCGCGCGAGGCGGGCCGTGCCGCGCGTCACCTTTGGCCACGGCTCATCAAGCAGATGGTTGGACAGGCCATGCACGCCCGTTTGCACCGCCATCAGGCCGTTGCCGCGGTTGGACAGGAACCACAGTTCGTCGCCCTGGCCTGCCAGCAGGCTGAAGCCGTTATGGCGGTCCGCGTGCGCGCTGATTCGTCCAAGGTATTGAGCCGGCGACTCGGTACCGAGAAGAAAATCGCCAACCAGGTCGCCACGCGAAGGCGCGTCATCCCGGCGCGAGGCGGGATCCCTGAAATTGGTGATCGCCGCAAAGCGGCCGCTTCGCGTTACGCCCAACCAGGTTCCGCCGGCCTGCAGGTCACGGCCGGCGAGGATGTCCGGGTGATCCGGCCACCAGGCGGCAGCCAGGGTCGGCCGGACAAAAAACTCGTCGCGGTTGGCGGCAAGCAGCAGGTTGACGCCGGCTTGTGCGCGGTGCGCGAACAGGATAAGGCACATTGCGCGCGCGGCGAGCTAAAGCGGTTTGAACAACTCGGTCATGCGCCGCGATTGCGGCGCAAGCAGTTCGGCGAAACGCAAGCGCCGCACCTCACTTTCCAGAACGGACTGAAACGCCGCGGCGTCCGGCACGCCTTCGTAGACTTCCATCCAGGTTTGGGTCTTGTCGCGGCGGCACAGCAGCCGGCCCTGGATGCCGGTGGCATCGGCGATGGCGTGCTGCAGGGCCAGCGCGACGGCGCGGACCTTGTCCTCGTTCTGTGCGTTGATCTCATAATAAATATAGAAGCTGAAGCTCATGCGCGGTAATCGATGTCTTATGGTTCGCTGTTCACGTAACTTCGTAGGGCAAAGGGTCGAAGCGCAAAGCCGGGCCGTCAGGGGCTTTCAGCCGCACGGTGGAGGAATCGTGACTGCCCAGTTGAGCGACCGCCAGCAGGTCCCAGCCGCCGTCCGGTGCCGGCTGCGCGTTTACCACCAGGCCGCTTGCCTGAGCGCCCAGATCATCGCTGAACAGCGTGTCCCCGGGCGCGGCTTCGACCTCCAAGTGCGCCCGGAACATGCGCCGCTTCACCCTGCCAAGATATTGGGTGCGCGCGACGACCTCCTGTCCCGGGTAGCAACCTTTCTTGAAACTCACTCCGCCGATAAGTTCGAGATTGGTCATTTGCGGTATCAGCTGATCCTGGGTCGCTGCGGTAATCAGAGGTATTCCCTGGGAAATATCGATCCATTGCCATGCACATGAGCCGACCGGCTTGAAGCAGGCACGCAAGTTAGTCAAAGTTGTTGCGGCCGCCGATAGAGGAACGAGCAGCAGCAGGCGCCCACCGGCTATCGCAAAAGTCCTCACCTCGGCAGGCAGGGCACCGGATGCCGCCAGCGCACCACTGCAGGCATGGCCCGCCAGCCCGATCAGTACCAGCGAGTCGCCGGAGTTGGCGATATTGACTTTGGAGCGCAGCACAAACATTGCCAGCCGCTTCTGGATTGCCGCGGCGAGGCTTGCTGAAAGCAGCATGACGAATTCATTGCGATCACGCAGCAGCGTTAACGAGGCCAGCATGCGGCCCTTGGGCGTGCAATAGCTGCCCAGTGAGCCGCCACCCTGAGGGATCGCCTTGACGTCGCAGCTCAGCTGGCCTTGAAGAAAGTTTTCCGCTTCCTCGCCGGAGAATCGCAGCGCGGCGAGATGGGACAGATCGGCGAGTATCTCGGAGGATCGCGCCGCCTGCCGCTCCTGCGATGCATTGCCGAAATCACGCACTACACCGGATTCGATGCGCGCGCCGATTTTTTGCAGGGTTTCTGACCAACTGGAGTCCATAAGCAGCGGGTTATTATACGGGTTGCGCACTACGGTTTTCGCAACGCCTCCTTCGCATGTTTCGCGCCCTACGGATCCTGGTATTGTTTTGCTTCGCGGGCGCGGCGGCATTTTTCGCGTGGCTGATTGCCTTTGCGGCCGCGCCGCTGGAGTTGCCTGCGGACAACGTGGAGTTTTCCATCCTTACGGGAAGCTCGCTGCGCGCGGCTACCCGGCAGATCACCGAGGCCGGCATTCCGGTGTCCGAGGCCCATTTCAATTTGCTGGCACGCCTCACCGGCAATGGCGCGCGCATCAAGGCAGGGAGTTATGAACTGGCACGTGGCGCCAGTCCCTGGGAGCTGCTGCGCAAAATCACCTTGGGGGACGTTCTGCTCAGAGAAGTCCTGTTTGTCGAAGGCTGGACCTTCGCGCAAATGCGCGCGGCGCTGGATGCGCTCGACGCGGTGCGGCACGATACCCGCGAGTTGTCCGACACGCAGGTCATGGAGCGCCTGGGCGTCCCCTCCGGCAGGCACGCGGAAGGCATGTTCTTTCCAGATACCTATCTTTTTGCCAAAGGCGAATCCGATCTGAAAATTCTCGCCCGCGCATATCGGTTGATGGGCAGGAAATTGGAACAGGCCTGGGAGGCGCGCGGCGACGGTCTGCCCTACAAAACGCCTTATGAAGCCCTGATACTCGCCTCCATCGTGGAAAAGGAGACCGGTGATCCCGCTGAACGGGCGATCATCGCGGGGGTTTTCAGCAATCGCTTGCGAATCGGCATGCGCTTGCAGACCGACCCGACGGTGATATACGGCATGGGCGAAAACTACAAGGGCAATATTCGCAAGGACGACCTCGAGCGCGACACGCCGTTCAACACTTACACCCGCGCGGGCCTTCCCCCGCATCCCATCGCCATGCCGGGATTGGCCGCCTTGCGCGCCGCAGTGAATCCGGCGAAGACCGATGCCATCTATTTTGCGGCGCGGGGTGACGGCTCCCACCAGTTTTCGCGCACGCTGGACGAGCATAACCGCGCGGTGCTGCGTTTTCAGAAAAAAGGCCGCCCCTGACCGCCGCTGCCCGCGAGGGCGCCGGGCGCGTTGCCGGGTACAGCGGCTAAAGGGTCGATTGGCCCGGACTCAGCGGGCGAACTGGTCGTAGAGCAGCTTGAGATTCAATACGATTATCAGCAGCGTCGTCAAAACCGCGAGCGCGGTCAGCCAGCGCGGCGCAATCAGGTCGCCGAGCTTGCGCCGGTCCGCGGTGAACATCACCAACGGGACGACGGCGAAGGATAGCTGCAGGCTGAGGATTACCTGGCTGAAAATAAGCAAGCGCGCGGTGCCGCTGTCGCCGTACCAGAGGGTCACGATCACCGCGGGGACAATGGCAATGGCGCGCGTCAGCAGGCGGCGTGCCCAGGCGGGAAGGCGGATATTGAGAAAGCCTTCCATGACGATCTGTCCGGCGAGCGTGGCGGTCACCGTGGAGTTCAGACCGCAGCACAACAGCGCAATGCCGAACAGCGTCGGCGCGATGGCCGAGCCTAACAGCGGCGCGAGAAAGGTATGCACCTGCTGCAACTCCGCGACATCGGTCTTGCCCGCCTTGTTGAAGGTCGCCGCAGCGAGAATCAGAATCGACGCATTGATCAGCAACGCGAACATCAGCGCGATGGTCGAATCCCAGGTGGCAAGCCGGATGGCTTCGCGTTTTTCAGCACCCGTATGGCCGATGCGGCGCGTCTGCACCAGGCCGGAATGCAGGTAGAGGTTATGCGGCATGACCGTGGCGCCAAGGATACCTAAAGCCAGATAGAGCATGTCCGGATTGGTGACCACATTCACGGTCGGCGCAAACCCGCGTATCACTGCGCCCCAATCCGGGTCGGCCATGAATATCTGGATGCCAAAGCACACCGCGATCACCCCGAGCATGGTCATGATGAAGGCCTCGATCCAGCGGAACCCGAGGTTCTGCAGCCACAGGATCAGAAACACATCCAGAGCGGTAATCAGCACACCCAGCTCCAGTGGAATGCCGAAAAGCAGATTCAGACCGATGGCGGTGCCGATGACTTCGGCAAGGTCGGTGGCGCAGATGGCGATTTCGGCAAGCAGCCATAAGGGCCAGGAAATGGCACGCGGAAAGGCATCGCGGCAGGCCTGCGCCAGATCACGTCCTGCGCCAATTCCAAGGCGCGCGCACAGGGCTTGCAACAGGATGGCCATCAGGTTTGAGAGCAATGCAACGCTGAGCAGCGCATAGCCGAAACTCGAGCCGCCCGCCAGCGAGGTCGCCCAGTTGCCCGGATCCATGTAGCCGACCGCTATCAGATAGCCCGGACCCAGAAACGCCGTGAGCCTGCGCCAGAACGGACCGGCTGCGCGTGTCGGGATGGTGGCGTGGACCTCGGCGAGTGAAGGCCGGCCGCGCTGGTTCAGCCAACCTGCCTGCGCCGCATCTTCATTCGCGGACGATCGCATCAACATCAGCTGTAACCAACCCCCCATTTGGCCAGCGTGGAATCTAGTCCAGATGTGCGCGGTTTGCAACGCCGGCAGGCCGCGGCCCGGTACGGCAGAGCGCTTTAGTGTTGTGCGCCTGCGCGGCATTGTGAAACGTTCGCGTTCACATGGCATATTGCACGCCCGCAGACGGTTTGCCCCGGTTATCATTCGCCGGGTCAAGCCCCACACCCGCAGGGGTATTGCGCCTGCGATGTCCTTGAATTGCGTGTCGGAATCGGGAATCGAATAACGTGAGTCGCGGTAAATTCATCACACTGGAAGGCGTGGACGGTGCCGGCAAGAGCAGTCATGTCGAGTGGATTGCCGCACGTCTGCGCGCCCTGGGTCACACGCTGATCGTAACCCGCGAACCTGGCGGCACGCCCCTGGGGGAAAGCTTGCGCGAATTGCTGTTGCGCGAACCGATGCATCTGGAGACGGAGACCTTGCTCATGTTTGCGGCGCGCCGCGAGCACCTGGCCAAGCTCATTTTGCCGGCGCTGGAGCGCGGCGATTGGGTGCTTTCGGACCGTTTTACCGACGCCAGCTTTGCCTATCAAGGGGGAGGCAGGGGCTTGGGCGAGCAACGGATCAGCGACCTCGAGAATTGGGTGCAACAGGGTCTGCAACCGGACCTAACGCTGTTTTTTGACCTGCCCGTGGAAGTGGCCAGGCAGCGCCTGGCGGCCAGTACGGCCAGCCCGGATCGATTCGAGCAGGAAGATCTGGCTTTCTTCAATCGGGTTCGCAAGGTCTATCAGGAGCGTGCCTTGGCCTATGCAACTCGCATTAAAGTCATTGATTCCAGCAAGTCAATAGAAGAAATTAGAGTAATACTTGAAAGATATATTTTAACTATTTGAATTTATGTATAAATGGCATATTGACACCTTTCACTCCCTGCATCAGAAGCGTGCCCGTTTGGCCCACGCCATACTGTTGCAGGCACCTGAAGGAACAGGAGTTTTTGAGTTTTCACTGGAATGGGCGCAAGCTCTGCTGTGCGAATCGGTGCAGGAGGAGGCACCAGCTTGTGGGCAGTGCCTTGCCTGTGGCTGGTTTGCCGCGGGGAATCACCCGGATTTCCGCCTGGTCCAGCCCGATAGTTATGTTCAGGAGGCCGAGAGCGCCGAGGATGACCCGCCGCTCACGGCGCGAGAACGCGACAAGAAAAGCGACCAGATCCGTATCGACCAGGTGCGCGAGTTGCAGCCGTTCCTGAATGTGGGCACGCATCGCGCCGGCAGGCGCGTGGTGCTGCTGCATCCGGCTGATTCCATGAATCCGGCGACGCAGAATGCGCTGCTCAAGAACCTGGAGGAACCGGCGCTCGGGACGGTATTTATTCTCGCCACGACCCATGCGCACCGGCTGTTGCCTACTGTGCGCAGCCGCTGCCAGGTGGTCGGCTTGTCGCATCCAGCTCCGCTGGAGGCGTTGCAATGGCTGCGGGAGCAGGGCGTGCAACAGGCCGAGGCGATGCTTGCCATGGCGGGCGGCGCGCCACTGCTGGCGGCGGTGTTAGCGGATCGGGCAGATTTTCTGAACCAGCTTGCCGAGCAATTGGCCAACCGCCGCATGGATGCGCTGGCGGTTGCCGCGATGTGCCAACGCGCCGCGCCCGTCGAGGTAGTCACCGCTCTCTACCGCTGGTGCTATGACATGCTTTCCAGCCGGATCAGCGGCCGGGTGCGCTATCACGCCGACCGGGCCGCCGCGGTGGATGCGCTTGCCGCGCAATGTTCTCCGCGGCTGATCGCCGGGTATCTGCGCCGCCTGGCGCGTGCACGCGCACTGGCGGAACACCCGCTCAATCCGCGCCTGTTCATGGAAGATCTGCTGTTCGGGTATGTGGCGATGCTCGATGGACGGCGCCTGTCAGGCGATTACCCATGATGAAAGCGCTCGGGACCGTCAATGCTGGTTGACTCGCACTGTCACCTGGATTTTCCCGAGTTTGACGGGCGCTTGGTTGAACTGCGCGCGGCCATGGCGGCCAACGGGGTCACGCACGCGCTGTGCATTTCCACCACGGTCGCGGGATTTCCCAGGGTGCGAGCCATTGCGGAGCAATACGATAATTTCTGGTGCTCGGCAGGGGTGCATCCCGACACCGAAGGCGCGCAAGAAGTGACGCAGGCAGAATTGGAGGCGCTAGCAAAGCATCAAAAGGTCGTCGCCATCGGTGAGACCGGCTTGGATTACTTTCGCCTCAAGGGCGACCTGGAGTGGCAGCGTGAACGCTTTCGCCGCCACATCCGTGCCGCCCGCGAAGTCGGCAAACCGCTGGTGATCCATACCCGTGCCGCGCCAGAGGACACCTTGAGGCTGATGCGCGAGGAGGGCGCCGCGCAAGTGGGCGGCGTGATGCATTGCTTTACCGAGAGCCTGAACACGGCTCGCGCCGCCATTGACATGGGATTCCTTATTTCCTTCTCCGGCATCGTCACCTTCAAGAATGCCGCGGATTTGAAGGAGATCGCGCGGGTATTGCCCCTTGATCGGGTCCTGGTGGAAACCGATTCGCCCTACCTTGCCCCGGTGCCGCACCGGGGCAAAGTGAATCAGCCGGCACTGGTGAAGCATGTGGCCGAGGAAATCGCGCGGCTGCGCGGCGACAGTATCGAGAACATTTCCCGCGCCACCAGCGAAAACTTCTTCCGGCTGTTCCAGATCGTGCCAAACAGCGCGACTCAAATATGATCAGGCGTTGCTTCATGCGGTCCTGGGCTGCCGCACTGGTGTTTTCGTTCGCCGCTCCGGCTTTCGCGCAACTGGATCCTGAGCGCATGATGCGCATGGCCGAATTGAACGATATCGCGGGCATTCGCGAGGCGCTGGCACGCGGCGCCGACCCGAATACCGCCGACGAGCATGGCAATACCCTGCTCGCCGCGGCGGCGGCGGCCGGTCACGTGGAGCTGGCGAAATTTCTTATCTCGCAGCGTGCCCGGATCAATAACCGCAATGTATTTGGCGATACGCCCTTGATGGCGGCGTCCTATCACGGGCAACTGGAGATGGCGCGCCAATTGATTGCCAGCGGCGCCGAAGTCAACACCGAAGGCTGGACACCCTTGCACTATTGCGCCTGGCAGGGACACGTCGATCTTTGTTCAATGCTGATTGACCTTCGGGCGCGGATCAATGTGCGCTCGCCCAACGGCACCACCCCGCTGATGATGGCGGTACGCCAGGACAGGACCAACGCGGTAAAGCTGCTGCTCGCGCATCGCGCCTCGACCGATCTCAAGAACGACGATGGTGCCACGGCGCTCTCCTGGGCGATACGCGACAATCGCCGCGATATGATCGAACTGTTGAAGCAGGCCGGGGCGCTGCAATAGGAGCGCGCAACAGCGAGCCGCCGGCGCGTCTTGGCGGTTTCCGTGGAGTATCAGGAGGAGGGCCCGCAATGTCACATGGCACGCTGAAAAAGTATGTCTGGCTGGTCGCAATGCTTTGCGCTGTAGGCGCCCAGCCTGCCTGGCCACAGGCATTTCCGGTTAAGCCGGTGCGCCTTATCGTGCCCAGTCCTCCGGGAGGCGGCTCCGACACGCTTTCGCGCCTGCTGGCGCAGAAGATGACCGAGTCGCTGGGGCAGGCCGTCATAGTCGAGAACCGCGCCGGGGCCGATGGCATCGTCGGCTCGGAATGGGTGGCGCGTGCCGCGCCGGATGGTTACACCATCCTGGTGGGCAATGCCACCGCGCAGGTTGCCAATATCTACCTGCGCAAAAGCCTGTCTTACGATCCGGTGAAGGACTTCGCGCCCATCGCGGGCGGTGTGGAGTCGATCACCTGCATTGTCGTCAATCCCTCGCTGCCGATCCATTCCGTCGCTGAATTGGTGGACTATGCGAAAAAGAATCCCGGCAAGCTCACCTATGGCAGTTCCGGCGCGGGTGGCGCGTATCACATGTCCGGTGAAGCGCTGAAGGCCATTACCGGAACCGATATCGTTCACGTTCCCTACAAGGGTCTGGCGCCGGCATTGACAGGCATGATTTCGGGACAGATTTCTGCGGTGATTACCTCGGTGACGGTGGCCTTGCCCCAGGTCAACGCCGGCAAGGCCAGGATCCTGGCGTTCCTGGAGGAGCGGCGCTATCCGAAGTTGCCGGAAATTCCCCTGGTCAGGGAGACAATTCCGGCATTTCGCGGTTCGACCATCTGGAACGGATTTTTCGCTCCGGCCGGCACGCCGCCGCCCCTGATCAACCGGCTGAATGCTGAATTCGTCAAAGCGCTCAATTCGGCGGATATCGCGAACAAAATGGACGCCACCCAGATCATCGGCGGCAGCCCGGAGCAGTTCTCAGCGTACTGGAAAGGGCAGATCGAACTGTTCGCGCAGCTCGCCAGGCTGTTGGGCATTACGCCGCAATAATCACAGGGATTACAGGGTTCACAGGGATCACAGGGGAATCGTCATGTCCGGCAGCGGCACAAAGCAGCGCTATGAAGTCGATATCGAAGAACTCGAATACCTGCGCCATGGCGAAAAGCCTTTGCTGGCGCGGGTTTTCAAGCCGCGCGGCAGCGGGCCATTTCCCGCAGTGGTGGAGATGCACGGCGGCGCCTGGTGCATGGGGGATCGCAAAAATAACGATGCCATCAACCTGCCGGTCGCAAGCGGTGGCGTGGTGATCGCGGCGCTGGATTTTCGCGCGCCGCCCGACGCCACCTATCCGGGCTCGGTGGCGGATGTGAATTACGGCATACGCTGGCTGAAGGCCAATGCCGCGCGCTTCCACGCGCGCGCGGAATGGGTGGGGGCGATGGGCACCTCGAGCGGCGCACATCTGGCGGTGCTGGCCGGCATGAAACCTCTCGATCCCCGCTACGCCGCGATCCCCGGCGCGCCGGATGCGTCGCGCTTCGATGCGCGCGCCGCATTTGCCGTGGCAATGTGGCCGGTGATCTGCCCGCTGGGACGCTATCGCTATGCCAGGAAGCGTCAGGCCGATGGCAATCCCATTCAGGTGCGCACTGAACAAATACGCAGCCAGGACCGCTACTGGGTAACCGAAGAGGCCATGGGCGAGGGCAGTCCGGTCAAGGCGCTGGAGCGCGGCGACAAGGTGGAGACGCCCGGCATTTTGTACCTGCAAAATCCGATCGACGAACTGCACCCGATGGAAAACCTGGAACAGTTTGTCGCCGGCTACCGCAAGGCGGGCGGCAAGCTGCAGTTGGAGCTGTTCGAAGGCCCGGCCTACGACCTGGTGCGCACACAGCCGGAGTCGGCCGAAGCACAGCGCATGGTGGAAAAAATCATCGCGTTCGCATGGCAGCACGCGCGCTGAGTATTCAGTCCCTGCCGTCCTGGCAGCGCCGAAGTCCTACTGGCGTTGCAGGCCCACAGTCTTGACGATCTTTTCCCAGAGTTCGCGCTCGCCGCGGATGAATTCGGCGATGGATTCCGGTG
>MEQV01000041.1:357-9145 GCA_001770355.1 Betaproteobacteria bacterium RIFCSPLOWO2_02_FULL_62_17 | reverse complement strand
CAGCAAACCGAGGATGCCGCCGCGGGCGAACATGACCACCAGCACCAGCATCAGACCGATGCCGAAGTACCAGTATTCGGGAAACTGTTTGGCCAGCGAATCCTGCGCGATCAGGTAGACCAGGGGGCCGACGAATGCGCCATAGATCCTGCCGACGCCGCCCAGGATCAGCATCACCAGGAGCTCGCCGGACAAATCGAAGCTGAGCACCTTCAGCCCGACGAACTCGGTGGTATGGACAAGCAGCGCTCCCGCGATCCCGGCAAGGGCCGCCGAGATCGAGTAGACCACCACCAGCCGCTGGTACACCGGCGATCCGACCGCGTGCATCCTCAGGACATTGTCGCGCATGCCGGTCAGCGATGCGCCGAACGGCGAGTAAATCATGCGGCGCACCAGCCACCATCCGAGGAAAAGGAAAACGAGGCAATACAGGTAGCCGGTCTTGCCGAACAGGTCGAACTTGAACAGCCCGAGAATCGGCTTCATGGCGAAACCGCCCAGGCCGTCCGCGCCGCCGGTCCAGGTGCCGGCCTTGTTGGCGATTTCGTAGCAGATCGAGGTGATGGCCAGGGTGAGCATCAGCAGCGTCAGTCCGCGCGTGCGCAGGATGACCAGCCCGGTGAGCCAACCCAGGAGACCTGCCGCGGCCCCCGCGACTACGATCCCGATCAGCGGGTCCGCCGTGCCCCTGACAGCGAGTATCGCCGCCACGTAGGCGCCGAAGCCGAAATAGGCCGCATGTCCCAGGGTGATGATTCCGGCATAACCCAGAATAAGGTCGAGGGACAGCGCAAACAGGATCATGATCAGGATGTAGCTGCCCAGGGGCAGATAGGTCGGCGCCGCGAAATAGCAGGCGATCGCCAGCACCCACGGCAGCCACTCGATGAAACGCACGCGCGGATCGGAAAGGTAGCTGCCGGTGTGGCTCGCGGCGGATGGGGTGCTCATGGGGCCGCCTTGCCGAACAGTCCGGCCGGGCGCCACAGCAGAATCCCGATGGTGGCGGCATAGATGAAAAAGGCGCCGAACTGGGGCAGCCAGTACTTGCACGCGGTGTCGCTGATGCCGATAAGCAGTGCCGCGGCGAACGGGCCGCGCAGCGATCCCATGCCGCCAACCGCAACCACGATGAGAAAATTGATCAGATTCTCGAATGGATAGATCGGCTGGATCGCGATGATGTCCGCGCCCAGCGCGCCGCCCAGCGCGGCAAGCCCGCTGCCCAAGGCGAAGGTCACGGTAAACAGCAGCGAGGTGTTGATGCCGACCGCCTGGGCCATCGCCCGGTTGTCGACCGCGGCGCGCACTTTCGCGCCCCAGCGCGTGCGCTCGACCCCGAACCAGAGCGCCGCCACCAGCAGCGAACTGAAGGCGATGAGGAACACGCGGTAGGTGGGAAAGTCCCGGTCGAACAATGCAAACTGTCCCTTGAGATAGGTCGGAAGGTTGACCGGCTGCTGCAGGGTTCCATAGGCCAGGCGCGCCACCGCCACCGCCATGAACATCAAGCCGATGGTGAGCAACACCTGCTCCAGGTCGCCCGCCGAGTACAAGCGTGCGTAGAGCAGACGCTCCAGCACGACACTTGCCACGGCCACCGCAACGAACGCCAGGCTGATCGCCAGGGGAAAAGGCACGTCGTAGCTGTTCATGGCGCTCAGCATGATGTAGCCCCCCGCCATCGCGAACACGCCGTGCGCGAGATTCACGAAACCCATCAGCCCCATGGTGATCGACAGGCCGACGGAAATGACGTAAAGAATCATGCCGTAGGCAATGCCGTGGAAGGCGACGCTGACGAGCGAGGAGACAAAGCCTTCCATGGGTGCGGGCCTGATTCTTGTGCAAACAAAAACCCCCGCGCCGTGGTGGCGGCGCGGGGGGTGGAGTCAGCCTATTTCTTCGGGTTGAACTGCTTCCACGGATCCTTCACCATGTTGCCGAGGACCTCGATCTCCACGTTCGCCAGCTGCCCCCCCACCTTCCTGACTTCGCGCAGATATTCGTTCTGCATGATGTCGCGGGTGTTCGGATCGATGGCGATCGGTCCGCGCGGGCTGTTCGGGTTCTTGTAGCGTTTGATGTATTCCATGGTCGCCTGCGGGTCCCCCGCTCCCTTGGAGGCATTGATCACATCGAAGATCAGCTGCATCGCATCGTAGGCGCCGACGGACATGAATCCGGGGCTGAGCTTGGCGCCGAATTCCTTCTTGTAGGCGGCGACATAGGCCTTGTTGGCCGGGCGGTCGCTGGCGGCAGAATAATGGTGCGCCGTGATCACACCCAGCGCCACGTCGCCCATCGCCTGCAGTTCCTCGTCAGTGGTGATGTCCCCGGTGCCGATGTACTTGATGCCGGCCTTGTTCAGGCCGAGGTCGCCGTAGGCCTTCATCTGCGCGGTCGCCTGCTTGCCGGCGGGATTGAAGGCGAACAGGACATCCGGCTTGGCGTCCTTGACACGCTGCATGTAAGCCGCGAAATCGGTGGCGGAGAGCGGCACGCGCACGCTGCCCAGGACTTGCCCGCCGCCTTCCCTGAAGCCTTTGATGAATGCTTCCTCGGCCTCGTGCCCGGGCGCGAAGTCGCTCACCACCGTGAAAGCGCGCTTGAATTTCTTGGCGGCCCACTGCCCCAATGGATAGGACGATTGCCACAGCGTGAACGACACCCTGGCGAAATACTCCGAGGTATAGGGAATCGCGACCCCGGCGGCGTTCATGCTGATGAACGGCACCTTCGCCTCGGCGGCGAGCGGCGCGATCGCCGCGGCGTTGGGCGTCCAGACCAGGCCGGTCAGGAACTGCACCTTGTCGCGCACGATCAGTTCCTGCGCGATGCGCTTGGCGTTGTCGGGGTTGGCGCCGGCGTCGTCGCGAATGACCAGTTCCACCTTGACGCCGGGCGGAAGCTTGTTGCCGTTGAGCTTCATGAACAGCTTCACGCCCTTGTCCAACTGGTCGCCCTGGGCGGCGGTCGGGCCGGAATAGGTGCTGATCACGCCGATCTTCACCGTCTGCGCCAAGGCAACCCCCGCGCTCGCGGCAAACATCATGGACGCGACGCACGCGATCATTCTGGTATGCATTACCTTCCTCCTTCTGGATTGAAGAAAACAATGTAATACAGACTGGCACACTTTGCCAGCATTGCCGTCCCGTCCCGTCCTTCCCTTCCCGGCGGCGCGCCCTGCGCTTGATTCCTGATCGGATCCGTCTACAATCCGCCGACTTATCGCGTTTCAAAGGCACCGTGCCATGAGAGATTACTGGCTGAGCAAGCTGTTTTTCGACATGCAGACCCCCGCCAACGCGGCCGAATACGCCGCCGACCGGGAGACGGTATTGCGTCGTTATCCGATCAAGCCGGAAGTGCTCAAGTCGCTGCAGGAAGATGATGTCGCGGCGCTCGCGCCCAAGGTGAATCCTTATCTGCTGCGCTTCTATTTTTTTGCAACCGGAAAATCCGAAGCATGGTTTCTTGAGCATATACGGGCGCTTGCCGGGAACAAGGAGTCCGCGAATGGCTGAACTTGTTGGGGCATTTGCCGCAAGCCATGGCCCGCTCATGGCGAGAAACTGGGAAGGCGTCGGCCCGCAGCGCCTGGCAAGCGTCACGCGGACATTTGGCGAGCTTGGCCGGCGCTTTGCCGAATGCAGGCCCGACGTGCTTATCGTGGTCTCTCCGGACCACTGGGTAAATTTTTTCATCGACAACCTTCCCAGTGTCTGCATCGGCGTCGGGGAAGCACACGAGGGTTCCCCCGAGCCCTGGCTCAAGGTTCCGTTTGACAACGCCATCGCCGGGCATCCGGCGTTTGCCCTGCACCTGGCCGAATCGGCCTTGCAGCGTGATTTCGAGCCGTCGCTTTCGCACCACCTCAAGCTCGATCATGGCTTCCTTATCCCTTTATGGAAAATGGGGGTCGCGAAGCTTCCGCCGATTGTTCCCATTATCGTGAACATCATTGAACCGCCCCTGCCCAGCTTCAAACGCTGCTACGCATGGGGGCAACTCATCCGGCAAGCCATCGAAAGTTATCCGGAGAACCTCAGGGTCGCCATATTGGCAACCGGAGGCCTGAGCCATTCCATCGGCGAGCCTGACATGGGGCGGCTGGACGAAGAATACGATCAGCAATGTTTTGAGCAATTCAAATCCGGCGATATACCTGCGCTCATGAGTTTCCTCGAGCGCCGCACCGAGGCCGCCGGGAACGGCGCCGCCGAAGTGCGCAATTGGGTCGTCGCCCACGGAACCGCGCATGCACATGGATTTGAACTCCTCGGCTATCACCCCTACCAGGAGTGGTATATCGGCTGCGGCTTCGCATCCTGGAACCTGCGGGCCTGATGTGCCCGCATGAGTACCGCGCAGTGAATGAATATCGGGTTCGACTCAAAGGCGCCTTTTGCCTGATCTTCAGCCCTGAATCTTTACATTCACTGGCCTCACGGCTATAATCTCGCGCTCGGTTGGGGGTATAGCTCAGCTGGGAGAGCGCTTGCATGGCATGCAAGAGGTCAGCGGTTCGATCCCGCTTACCTCCACCAACCTACCCGTTGCGCCGACCTGTCCCCTTCGTCTAGAGGCCTAGGACATCGCCCTTTCACGGCGGTAACACGAGTTCGAATCTCGTAGGGGACGCCAAGTCATTGGGATCGACTCAACGGCTGCAGCGGTGTTTATGTTGTTGAAGGATCCGGCCGGCGCCCTTGGAGGATTCCAACCGGCTGGACAGAGCGAATGGGGCGTTAGCTCAGTTGGTAGAGCAGCGGACTCTTAATCCGTAGGTCCGGAGTTCGAATCTCCGACGCCCCACCATGAAGTCAACATCAGGAGTATTTGAAATGTATGCAACCCCGATCCTGGAGCACCTGAAGAAGAACGGTCAGCAACTTGACTTGGAGATCGCCGCGGCGACAGGGATTCCCCTGCCTAAAGTGCGCAAGTCCATATCCGATCTGTCGGCGCGCGGGGATATCTCCACCTGCAGCATGACGCAGTTTCCCAACGGCAAACCCGTCAACGGGACGCTCTGCCGGATCGCGGGAACCATTCCACCCAAGGCGCCGGGCAGGCGGCCCGGATCCTGAGCACCGGGGTGGTTAGCTCAGCGGTAGAGCACTGCCTTCACACGGCAGGGGTCACAGGTTCAAACCCTGTACCACCCACCAATAGCGCATACAGGAAACCACGCAGGACCCGTCGATCCCCGTGAAGCATTCGCGGGCATCCAGGAATCCATTTCATAAGGAGCGCAAAACATGCCCGGCATCAACGACATTTCGATAATCAATTCGAACACCTGCGAGTCCAGGCCGTTTGCATCCGGGACCGAAAAGACTCTTTGCGGCCCTGCCTTGTGCGGCGCCAAAAATCTGACTGTTTACCGCCGAACGGTAAGTAAAGGGCAGCAGTTCGATCTTCAGGCCGGCAACGACTACCACCTGGTGTTCATATTGCGGACTCCCGCCAAGGGACTTGTCCATTTCGACAACAAGTCGCACGCAGCCGAGGAAGGTGCCGGCGTGCTTCTCAAACCGTCTGAATCAGCCCGGTTCGATGCGTCCGGATCTGACCTGGACCTCCTGCATATGGTGGTACCGCAACCGCCGGCCGCCGTCGAGGCCGGATTGCCTGGAGGCCCGGGATATTTTTTCAACAGGACGTCCCTGCGCGCGCTGAGCGACGCCAGCGGCGGCCGTATCCGCCGCTTCTGCGCCGAATCCGGCGTAAAACGTCGCGATGGCAGCAGACTCACGCCGACCAACGCCATTCAGGCGGGCGAAATGCACTACAACGAGGGCGGCTCCTCCCCCTACCATGTGCACAATGGCACCGCGGCCAACCCCAGGGGCCCGGATCATTGCTACGTGACCGTCAAGGGCCGAGGGCTGGTGGAAGTAGGCAGCGAATCCCGCGAAATCGAACCCGGCACGCTGGTGTACTTTCCGCCGGGCGTGCCGCACCGGCTGCGCGCCCATGGCGGGGCGCTCGACTATTTCGAGATTCAGGCCTGGGGAAGTTTCAAGACCACCATCCTGAGCGAGGAAGCCCTCGGTCTGAAGTGGTTCTACGAGCGTGATAAACCGGGTGAAGAACTGGTGGAGTGGAACCAGAGCTGAAAGCTCGGGGAAATTTCCTGAGGGGGAACCATGACGTTCGTCGAATCGACCAGCATATGCTTGAATAAATACACCGACTTCAAGGGCAGGGCGAGCCGCTCGGAGTACTGGTGGTTTTTCCTGTTCTGCGTGCTGTTGCAGTTGGTGGGTGCGGCGGTCCACGAAGCCCTGGGCGGCCTGCTGGCCCTCGCGCTGCTGTTGCCCAGCCTGTCCGCCGCCGCGCGGCGCCTGCACGACGTCGACCGTGGCGGCTGGTGGATGCTGGTAGGCCTCATTCCCATCATCGGCTTTCTGATCCTGCTGTTCTGGATGGTGCAGCCTGGGACACAGTCGGCCAACGAGTTCGGCGAACCGCTGGCCGCTTAGCCGAAAATCTCTTCAGATTCTTCGGCTTCAGAACGATGATTGTTGGGTTGGGTGCTTCGCCTGATCCGTAGGTCGTCAATTCGAATCTGTGACGCCCCACCAATCCTCCCGAGTTGCTTGAGCGGCGAGTGTATGCCGCCCGGGTGCAGGTTGATTTCGCGGGTTTGACCCCTTGTCTGCGTCCATGGGAAAATCTTCGCGCTCGGGGTGGTTAGCTCAGCGGTAGAGCACTGCCTTCACACGGCAGGGGTCACAGGTTCGAACCCTGTACCACCCACCACTCTTTCTATCTTTCCAATGGGGAGTCACGACCTGGCTCTAACCCACCTTGACTGAGTACGCACATAAAGACCGCCCCGCCGTCTATTTCTTGTAAAGCTTGCGCACCGCGCGCAACACATCGGTGCCGGTGAGCGGCAGCACCTGCTTGAAGCCTTCGAACACGAAATTTCCCTCCGGCAGGCCGCGCAGCTCGGCCGAGGGCGTCGCCAGCACCGTGTCCATGCCCAGCGGCACCGCAAGCGTCAGGAACGCGCACTGCAGCTGGCGTTTCAGGTCCGAGCCATCGGCCGCCTTGGCGGGAAGGTGCTGCCCGATGTTGGTGATGCCGCCCGAGATGTGCATGCCGCGCAATTCAGGATCGCTGCCCAGGGTGCCGATCGCATCGAGCGCGTGCCGGTTCATGCCCGCCATGTCCGAGACCAGCGCGCTGATCGAGACATCGATGATGATGTCGCCGATGGCGACGCCATACTCGCGCACCAGGCGCAGCGCCACGCGCCGCGCGGTGCCGGCAATCTCCGGGCCGCTGGTGTTGGGCTTGGCCACGCCGCTGTCGAGCCGCTCGGAAGCCATCACCATCACCGCGAACGCCCTTATCTTCAAAAGGTCCATGATCTCCCAGCGCGTTTCGGCCAGCGAATTCACGATCGGCTTGCGCCCGCGCGCCTTGTTCTCATCGTAGGCCTTGAGGCAGTCCTCCAGGATCGCGGCGCTCGGATAATCGAAGCACAGAGGCACATCGACCGCGTCCTGGACAGCGCGGATCGCCTCCGCCAGAAACTGCGGATCCTCGCTCGCCCGCGCGCCGATGGTGAAATCCAGCGCGGCGGCGCCCAGTTCGACCTGCTTTTTCGCGAGCGCCTGCAGGCCCGCCATATCGCCGGCGTCGAGCAGCGCCTTGGTGCTTTTGAATCCGGGGTTGATGCGGTCACTGATAACGGTGAGATTCAGGGTAGTCACGATGGTCCTTTTTCAAAAATGCCCGATGTTTCAAACGAAGCCGATTCTGGAGAGGAAGGTCTTCTGGAAGCCCGGCAGCGAGCCCAGTTCGAGATAATGACATTGTGCGGCCAGCGCTTTGGCGCGTTCGCGCCGCTCACCCGATGCGAGCGCCATGCGCACCCCCAGGCCGGCCGCGTTGCCCACCTGCTCGAAGCGCTCGAGCGGCAATGCGGGCAGCAGCCCGATGGCGATCGCGCTTTCCACGCGCAGGTAGGCACCGAAGGCGCCGGCAATGACGACGCGCTCGATGGCGAGCTCGTTCAGGCCCGCGGCGGCCAACAACATGTCGATGCCCGCGCGTATCGCCGCCTTGGCGAGTTGAACCGCGCGCACATCCTTCTGGGTGAGCGCCACACCGGGGGCAATCAGCGCCTCGCGATGGTCGCCCTGCTCGTGCACCAGCGGGCCGCGGCCCATGCGGCCGCGCCGGTCGAGCACACCGGCCTCGAGCAGCGCAGCAATCGCATCGAGCACACCCGAGCCGCACAATCCCACCGGATCGGAATCGGCGATAGTCTTCACCACTATCCGGCCGTCCTCGAACGCAACGCGCTCGATCGCGCCCTCGGCCGCGCGCATGCCGCAACTGATGTGGCCGCCTTCGAGCGCCGGTCCGGAGGGGCAGGACACGGTGCGGATCCCGCCGCCATGGATGAGCGAGATCTCGGTGTTGGTGCCGATGTCCATGACGATCGCGGTGCGCTCGCGCCAGCGTTCCTCCGTGGCCAGCAGCGCCGCGACATGGTCGCCCCCGACATAGCCGCCGACATTCGGCAATAACTGCGCCATGGCGCCGCTGGCGCACTTGAAGCCCAGATCGCGCGCCTTCTCCTCGAGCGCCTCGCACACCGCCGGCACGTAGGGCGCGCGCCCGAGCTGGCGCACCGGCAGACCCAGCAGCAGGTGGTGCATCGCGGTATTGCCCGCGATGGCCACCTCGAAAATCTCCTCGACGCCGGCGCCGGCCGCCTCGCACAGCGTGTGCGCCAGTTCGTTTACCGCGGTGA
>MEQV01000041.1:0-181 GCA_001770355.1 Betaproteobacteria bacterium RIFCSPLOWO2_02_FULL_62_17 | reverse complement strand
CGAGGCCCAGCGCGCGCCGGCCGTGCGGCAGAAAACCGATCACCTCGGCGCCGCGGCACACCGCGCGCAGCTTCCAGTGATGGCCGCGCAGCAGCGCCGGCAATTCGCGCAGCGCCTGCAGGTCCATGCGGGTCGCCCCCGCCGGTCGCAGCGCCTGCAGCACGCGATCCGCGTCCGCCCC
>MEQV01000040.1:24084-31953 GCA_001770355.1 Betaproteobacteria bacterium RIFCSPLOWO2_02_FULL_62_17 | reverse complement strand
TTCCTTCAGCGTGACTTTCTCCAGGGTCTGGCCGACTTCTTCGGCGATCACCTGGCCACCGGTGAGGATGGCGATATCTTCCAACATGGCTTTGCGGCGGTCACCGAAGCCGGGCGCCTTGACCGCGCAAGTCTTAAGTATCCCGCGCAGGTTGTTGACCACCAGGGTCGCGAGGGCTTCGCCTTCGACTTCCTCGGCGATGATCAGGAGCGGACGGCCGGCCTTGGCCACCTGCTCGAGGATCGGCAGCATGTCGCGGATGTTGGAAATCTTCTTGTCGTGCAGGAGCACGTAGGGATTGTCCAGAACCGTCATCTGCTTGTCGGGATTGTTGATGAAGTAGGGCGACAGATAGCCGCGGTCGAATTGCATGCCTTCGACGACTTCCAGCTCGCTTTCGAGGCCCTTGCCGTCTTCGACGGTGATGACGCCTTCCTTGCCGACCTTGTCCATGGCGTCGGAAATGATCTTGCCGATTTCCGTGTCCGCATTGGCGGAAATGGCGCCGACCTGGGCGATTTCCTTGGAAGTGGTGCAGGGCTTGGAGATCTTCTTCAGTTCCTCGACGACCGCGATAACCGATTTGTCGATGCCGCGCTTCAGGTCCATGGGGTTCATGCCGGCGGCCACATACTTCATGCCCTCACGGACGATGGCCTGGGCCAGCACAGTCGCGGTGGTGGTGCCGTCGCCGGCAACATCGGAGGTCTTGGAAGCGACTTCCTTGACCATCTGCGCGCCCATGTTCTGGAACTTGTCTTTCAGTTCGATTTCCTTGGCGACCGAGACACCGTCCTTGGTCACCGTCGGGGCGCCGAAGCTGCGCTCCAGGATTACGTTGCGGCCCTTGGGTCCGAGCGTGGCTTTAACGGCATTGGCGAGAATGTTGACGCCTTCAAGCATTTTGTGCCGGGCGTCCTCGTGGAAACGTACCTCTTTGGCTGGCATTTTCAGTTAGCTCCTTGTATTCGTTGATTACTTGGCGATAACGCCCATGATGTCGTCTTCACGCATCACCAGCAGCTCGTCCCCGTCCACCTTGACAGTGGTGCCGGAGTACTTGCCGAACAGGATGCGATCGCCAACCTTGACGTCCAGAGGACGGGTCTTGCCGTCTTCGAGGACCTTGCCATTGCCAACGGCCATGACTTCGCCTTGGTCCGGCTTCTCGGCTGCATTGTCGGGAATTACGATTCCGCCAGCCGACTTGCGCTCTTCTTCCAAGCGCTTGACGACGACGCGATCATGTAAGGGACGGATTTTCATAGCAAATTGCCTCCTTCTTTACAGGTGGGTAGTGGCCGCAGAGTGATTCTGCAGTCCAGGATTCTCAATGAGCCGAGTCTGCTAGCACTCGACCGTTGCGAGTGCTAATAGTAAGGCATCCTTATAGGGTTTTCAAGAGGTGTCTCAAAAAAGAACCCGCGGCGTCGGCCCCGAGGCGCCAGATGTTTCCGCCTGTAAGGGCTGCCTTATATGCAACATATGCTTACAAAACAGTTCGTTGCATGATCTACCGGGGTGGCAGCATGGGCGTTGTTTAAGCCTCATCCCACTGAACCAGGAGTAGTCGACAATGAAAAAGATCTTCGTCGCCGCAGCAACAGCGGCTTTGCTTGCCGCAAGTTTTCAAATCAACGCGCAGCAAAACGCCCCCAGGGGCCCCGCCGAATCCCGTACGCGCGCGGACGCGCTGTTCACGCAGGAAGAACGCGATCAGTTCCGCGAAAAAATGCGCGCCGCCCAAACCCGCGAGGAACGCGCGCAAATCAACAAGGAAATGCGCGCGGCGACCGAGCAGCGCGCCAAGGAAAAGGGCATCACGCTGCCGCAACGCCGCGAAGCAGGCCATCGCCGCGGCCATCACGGCCCGCAACTACTGAGTGCCGAAGAACGCAACCAGTATCGCGACCGCATGCGCGCAGCCACGACCCCGGAAGAGCGCGCCACGCTGCGCAAGGACATGCGCGGCGCGATGCAGCAACGCGCCAAGGAGAAAGGCGTGACCCTGCCTAAGCGCCGCGGCCGCGGCGAAGCCGCACCGGCCGCGTAGAACTGACAGGTTGCCGGCAAAAAAATCTTTGCTAAACCAGTTCCTCTGATGCCACCGGCGCGCGCGACGCGCCGTTTTTTTCCTAAAACCTGTGCCGGGCATGCGTTCAGCCATGTGGCATCATCGAGCATGGCAAATAGAATGCATGCCCTGCGGCTGTGCGCGTGCCCGGCGTGGCTGCTGACCTGCGCCGCACTGCTGATCTCCGCCGCGAACGCGCAGCCTCTGCCTGCCCCGGTGGCAAGCGCACTGGCAGCCGCCGGCATTCCGCAATCCCAGGTCGCGGTTCTGATCCAGGACGTCGCGGCGGACAAACCGGCGCTCGCGCATAACGCGACGGCGCCGATGAATCCGGCCTCCACCATCAAGCTGCTGACCACTTACGCCGCCCTCGAGTTATTGGGGCCCACCTATCTGTGGAAGACCACTGCGTGGTCGGCGGCCGCGCAAACCGACGATGTGCTGGAAGGGGACCTCACGCTGCGCGGCGGCGGCGATCCCAAACTGACCTTCGAGCATTTCTGGCAGCTGCTGCGCGGCCTGCGCGCGCGCGGCATCCGAGAAATTCGCGGCGACCTGGTGCTCGACCGTTCCTGGATGGATGGCTCGAACCATGATCCCTCGAAGTTCGATGGCGAGCCGACGCGTCCGTACAACGTGGGGCCGGACGCATTGCTGCTCAACTTCAAGGCGTTCAGATTCTTCTTTCTGCCCGATGCGACGCGGCGGACAGTCAATCTCCTGACCGAACCGCCCTCCACCGCGCTTGAAGTAAGCAATACGCTGAAACTGACCGACGGCCCTTGCGGGGACTGGCTTTCGCGCATCAAGCTCGAGGTGCGAACAGGCGGCCGCGGCGCGCGCGCCGGTTTCGCGGGAAGTTATCCCTCGTCCTGCGGAGAGCGCGAATGGAACGTGGCGCTGTTGTCGCACCAGGATTACGTTGCCGGGGTTTTCCGCAAGCTCTGGGAGGAGCTGGGCGGGAGCCTGCAGGGCCGCATCCGCGAGGGTGGCGTCGGCCGCGGCGCGCGCGCCGGTTTCGCGGGAAGTTATCCCTCGTCCTGCGGAGAGCGCGAATGGAACGTGGCGCTGTTGTCGCACCAGGATTACGTTGCCGGGGTTTTCCGCAAGCTCTGGGAGGAGCTGGGCGGGAGCCTGCAGGGCCGCATCCGCGAGGGTGGCGTCGCGGCCGGCGCGCGCCTCATTGCAACCCAGGAGTCCGCCTCGCTCTCGGAGATGGTGCGCGACATCAACAAGTACAGCAACAACGTCATGGCGCGGCAGCTTTATCTCACGCTCTCCGCGGAACTGCTGGGCACGCCGGGCCGCAGCGACCGCTCGGAAACGGTAATCAGGGGCTGGCTGGAACAGAAGGGCTGGGCGATGCCCGAGCTGGTGCTGGAAAACGGTTCGGGACTTTCGCGCGAGGAACGCATCAGCGCGGCCAACCTCGGGCGCATGCTGGTCGCGGCATTTCGCAGTCCGGTGATGCCCGAGCTGCTCGCCTCCCTGCCGCTGGTGGCCTATGACGGCACCATGCGCCGGCGGCTCAAATTCCAACCGGTGGCAGGCCAGGCGCACATCAAGACCGGCTCCCTGAGCGGCGTTCGCAGCATGGCGGGCTACGTTCTGGATCGCAACGGACAGCGCAAGGTTGTGGTGTTCTTCATCAACCACGCCAATGCGGCGGCAGGGCAGACGGCGCACGACGCGCTGCTGCGCTGGGTATATGAATCTCGCTGAGCGCGCGAGCTGCGGCGCCGCCGATATCCTATAGATTCAATTCCCGGAACAGCGCTTCGACGCGCGCGCTGACAGCGGCGTCCATCGCGATCGGCCGCCCCCAGGTCCGCGTGGTTTCTGCCGGCCACTTGTTGGTGGCATCGATGCCGATCTTCGAGCCCAGACCTGCCGCGGGGCTGGCGAAATCGAGATAGTCGATGGGCGTGTTCTCGATGATGGTGGTGTCGCGCGCGGCGTCGACGCGCGTGGTGAGCGCCCAGATGACTTCCTTCCAGTCGCGCACATTGACTTCGGCGTCGGTCACGATGATGAACTTGGTGTACATGAACTGGCGCAGAAACGACCAGATGCCGAACATGACCCGCTTGGCATGCCCGGGGAATTGTTTCCTAATGCTGACCACCGCGAGACGGTAAGAACAGCCTTCCGGCGGAAGGTAGAAATCGGCGATCTCCGGAAACTGCTTCTGCAGGATCGGCACGAATACCTCGTTCAGCGCGGCGCCCAGGATCGCCGGTTCGTCCGGCGGTTTGCCCGTATAGGTGCTGTGGTAGATAGGATTGCTGCGCATGGTGATGCGCTCGACGGTGAAGACCGGAAAGGTCTCCGTTTCGTTGTAGTAGCCGGTGTGATCCCCGAACGGGCCTTCCAGCGCCTCCTCGCCGGGCTTGATCACGCCTTCGAGCACGATCTCCGCGCCCGCCGGCACCTGCAGATCCGATCCCATGCAGCGCACCAGCTCGGTTCTTTCGCCGCGCAGCAGGCCGGCGAACTGGTACTCGGAGAGCGCATCGGGAACCGGCGTCACCGCCGCGAGCATGGTCGCGGGATCCGCGCCCAGCGCCACCGCAAGCGCAAACGGCTCGCCGGGATGCGCCGCGCAGTGCGCGCGAAAATCGAGCGCGCCGCCGCGCTGCGCCAGCCAGCGCATGATGAGTTTGTCCCGCCCGATGACCTGCTGGCGATAGATGCCCAGGTTCTGGCGGCCCGGCGGCCTGGCAGGGTCGCGCGCGCCGCGCGTCACCACCAAGCCCCAGGTGACGAGCGGCCCGGCGTCCTCAGGCCAGCAGGTCTGCACCGGCAGCCGCGCCAGATCGACCTCGCCGCCTTCCCAGACGATTTCCTGGCAGGGCGCTTGCGCGAGTTCCTTCGACGCCATGTTGCGCACCTGGCGCAGGATCGGCACCCAGCGCTGCAGCACATCGCGCAGGCCGTGGGGCGGTTCGGGCTCTTTCAGGGACGCGAGCAGCGCGCCGATGCGGCGCAGTTCCTCGAGCGCTTCGCGATCCGGACTCGCCCCCATTGCCAGCGCGATGCGCCGCGGCGTGCCGAACAGATTGCCCAGAACCGGGATCGAATGGCCGGTGGGGTGCTCGAACAGCAGCGCCGGCCCCCCTTTCCTGAGAACACGATCGCAAAGCGCGGTCATCTCCAGCCTGGGCGATACCGGCGCGGATACACGACGAAGCTCGCCCATGGCTTCGAGCTGGGATATGAAATCCCGCAGATCGCGATACGCCATCTAGGCGATCCCTTTCACGTAATAGTCGAGTGCGATGCCCGCAAAAATCACGCCGCCGACCCAATTGTTGTGATTGAAGGCGCGAAAGCAGCCTTCACGTTGCCTGCCGCGAATCCACTTGTAGTGAAACGCCATCATCACCGCCGCCGCCAGCAAACCGCAATAATAGGTGATACCGAAGCCCAGGCGCGTCCCCAGCCAGAGCAGAATGCCGAGCATCGCCGCATAGCTCAGCATCACCGCAGGCACCTCGAAGCGCCCGAAAGTAATCGCGGAAGTGCGGATGCCCAGGCGCAGATCGTCGTCGCGATCGACCATGGCGTACTCGGTGTCGTAGGCGATTGCCCAGAAGATGTTGGCCGCCAGCAGCCACCAGGCGACCCATGAAATCATGCCCAGCAATGCGGCAAATCCCATGGGTATGCCAAAGCCGAAGGCGACGCCCAGATAGGCCTGGGGAATCGCGAAAAAGCGCTTGGTCAGCGGGTAGGTGGCGGCGATCGCCAGCGCCGCCACGGACAGCAGGATGGTCAACATGTTGAGAAACAACACCAGGGCGAATGCCGCCAGGCACAGCAGCACGATGATCACCAGCGCTTCGCGCACCGACACCTCGCGCGTCGCCAGCGGCCGCTCGCGAGTCCGTTTTACCAGCGGATCGAAATCCCGGTCGGCAATGTCGTTCATGACGCAGCCGGCGCTGCGCATCAGCAAAGTGCCCACCGCGAATATCAGCACCACCTGCCAGGGTGGATTGCCGTAGCCCGCGATCCACAATGCCCAAAGCGTCGGCCACAGCAGGAGCAGTGTGCCGATCGGCTGGTGCAGCCGCATCAGCCGCTCGTACAGATCGAGCCGCCGTTTAATTTCCGCGAAAGTCATATTGATATTGCCGGTGATTTGCCGCTGTGCATTTTACGATTTCGCCGGGCGCGCTCATGCCAGCATGAAACGCGAATGCGACCCCAGCCAGCGCGCCAGATGGTGCTCGGCGCAGGCGCTGTCGTGATCGAGCAACTGCTCCGCGGCCTCGCGCGCCTGCCGCAGCAGGTCCTCGTCCAGGGCAAGGTCCGCGAAGCGCAGCAGCGGCGCGCCGCTTTGACGCTTGCCCAGGTATTCGCCCGGCCCGCGCAATTTCAGATCCTCCTGCGCGATCACGAACCCATCGGTGCTTTCGAATATGACCTTGAGGCGTTGACGCGCGCCCTCGGAGAGCGGGTTCTGATACAGCAGCACGCAGGCCGATCGCGCGCTTCCCCTGCCGACGCGGCCGCGCAGTTGATGCAACTGCGAAAGTCCAAATCGCTCGGCGTGTTCGATCACCATCAGCGAGGCATTGGGCACATCAACACCCACCTCGATGACTGTCGTGGCCACCAATAGCTGTATTTCGCCCTTGATGAACGCCTGCATGACGGCCGCCTTTTCCGCCGCGGGAAGACGCCCATGCACCAGCCCGACCGTGATGCCTTGCAGGTCGGCGCTCAATGCGGCATGGGTATCGATCGCCGTCTGCAGATCGAGGGTTTCCGATTCCTCGATGATGGGGCATACCCAGTAGGCCTGCTGCCCGCCGGCGCAGGCATCGCGAATTCTGCCAAGCACTTCGCCGCGGCGCGACGCTGAGACCAGTTTGGTCAACACCGGCTGCCGGCCCGGCGGCAGTTCATCGATCACCGAAACGTCCAGGTCGGCGTAGTAGCTCATCGACAAAGTGCGCGGAATCGGCGTGGCGCTCATCATCAGCAGATGCGGTTCCGGCGATATCTGCGCGCCGGCCGCGCCGCGCTTGGCGCGGCCGGATTTTTCCCGCAATGCCAGACGCTGCGCCACGCCAAAGCGGTGCTGCTCATCCACCACCGCCAGTCCCAGGGAGTGGAATTCGATGCCGTGCTGAAACAAGGCGTGCGTGCCCACCGCCAGCCGGGCCGCGCCCGAGGCGATGGCTTGCGCGGCCGCGTTGCGCTCCCGGGTGGTCTGGCTGCCGGTCAACCGGGCGATGCGCACGCCCAGCGGCGCCAGCCACTCGGAGAACTTGCGGAAATGCTGTTCAGCCAGAATCTCCGTGGGCGCCATCACCGCTGTCTGCATGCCGTTCTCGGCCGCGCGCAGCACCGCCAATCCGGCAACCACGGTTTTGCCGCTGCCCACGTCGCCTTGCAGCAGGCGGTGCATCGGATGCGCCTTGCCCAGATCCGCCTCGATTTCCCGCCACACCCGCTGCTGCGCGCGCGTCAAGCGGTAGGGAAGCGCCTCGAGCAATCTGCCAACCAGGATTCCGCCGCGCGCCATGGCCGCCGCCACCCTGGCGCGCCGCTCGCGGTAGTGCTTGCGCATGGACAATTGCTGCGCCAGCAGTTCGTCGAACTTGATGCGCCGCCAGGCCGGGTGTGTGCGCGCCGCGAATGCGCCGGGATCCTCGCCCTGGCGCGGATGATGCAGGTCCATGACGGCCGGCTTGAAGGGCGCCAGGCGATAGCGATGGAGCATCGCTTCGGGCAGGGTTTCCTGCATGCTTTCGCGCGCCAGGGCCTGCTCGATCAGGCGGCGC
>MEQV01000040.1:22802-24066 GCA_001770355.1 Betaproteobacteria bacterium RIFCSPLOWO2_02_FULL_62_17 | reverse complement strand
CCCGCGACCACCGGGTAGACCGGCGTGAGCGCCTGCGGCAGTGGCGCCTCGCCACGCACCAGCTGGTAGCGCGGATGAATCATTTCGCCGCCGAAAAAACCCGGGCGCAGCTCACCGAACGCGCGCAGCTTCGCACCGGCCTCCAGCGCGCGCATCTGGCTCGGATAAAAATGAAAAAAACGCAGCACCCCTTCGCCGCTGGCATCGGCCACTTTTACCAGCAGCTGGCGTCGCGGCCGGTACAGGATCTCGGCGCTTTGCACGGTCGCCTCGATCTGCACGGGCGCGCCTGCAGTCGCCTGCATTATCGGCGTGATGCGGGTTTCATCTTCGTAGCGCAACGGCAGGTGCAGCACCAGGTCGAGCGAACGCACAATGCCCAACTGCGCGAGTTTGCCCGCGAGCGCCGGCGTGACGCCGGGAATCGCGTCGCCAGCCCCCTCGGCCGCTTGCCTGGCGGTGCGCCTGGATACGGGCCGGGCCGCCTTGTGCTTCTGCAATGGCTTGGATCTGCGCATATAGTCACGAATGTAGCGGAAAAATCCTCGCGACAGGCGCGCCATGGCCGTGGAACCGCGTGAATCAGGCGCGCCAGGAAGGAACCGCGTGAGCACCCCTGCGATCCAGAATCTGGAAAAACTTCTCGGCACGCCGCGTGACGGGCCGCTGCTGCGGTTTTCGCTCGGCAACGAGTTCCTGAAAGCGAATGATCCCGCGACGGCCGCCGCATACTTTCAGGCGGCGGTGGAACGCGATCCGGGTTACTCCGCGGCCTGGAAGCAACTTGGGGCTGCACTGTTGGCGACTGGCCAGTTGCGCGCAGCCCTGGATGCATGGCGGCAAGGTATTCAGGTGGCCGAGAAACGCGGCGACAAGCAGGCGGCGAAGGAAATGGGCGTGTTTGCGAAACGGATACGGAAACAACTTGAATCGGAATGATCCGGTATTCTTGCCGCCGCGCGCCCAAACAGGAAAGTGGCGTTCTGCCACAAAAACTGAGGAGAGATCATTGAAAACGATACGCATGTTTGTCCCGGCCATGCTGGTCCTTGTTGCGGCGCTGTCGCAGGCACAGGACTACCCCAACCGGCCCATCAGACTGATACTCGCCAACGCCCCGGGAGTTCCATAGACACCATGGCGCGCATCATCACTGCCAGGATGGGTGAAGTACTGGGTCAGGCGGTGGTCGTGGAGAATCGCGATGGCGCCTCCGGTGCCATCGGCATGGAGGCGGGCAAGAATGCAAAGCCAGATGGCTATA
>MEQV01000040.1:20004-22796 GCA_001770355.1 Betaproteobacteria bacterium RIFCSPLOWO2_02_FULL_62_17 | reverse complement strand
TCTGTGCTTCGTCCAGCGCCATGACCATTCTGCCGGCGCTGCGCAAGAACCTTCCCTACGATCCGGTGAATGACTTCTCCTACATCTCCAACTTTGCCGTGTTCCCCAATGTGCTGGTGGTCAATCCTTCTTTGCCGGTCAACAATGTTCGCGAGCTGGTCGAACATGCCCGTGCCAACCCCGGAAAACTCAATATGGCCTCGGCGGGAGTCGGGTCGACCAGCCATCTGGCGGGCACCATTCTCAGCCAGCTTGGAAAATTCGAGGCGCTGCATGTGCCGCACAAGGGAGGCGGCCCCTCAATCGGGTCGGTGGTGGGGGGGCAGACGCATTTCACCTTCGCGCCGGCGCCCGCGGCCATGTCGCAGGTGAAAGCGGGCCGGCTGCGCGCCATCGCCCACAGCCTTCCGGCGCGCTCGAAAATGCTCGGCGACTTGCCGGCAGTGAATGAAACGCTGCCGGGCTACGACTACAGCACCTGGGCCGGACTGCTCGGGCCCAAAGGCTTATCCAAACCCATGCTCGACAGGTTGCTCGCAACCCTGCAGAAAACGCTTGCCATACAGGTAGTGGCGAACGGGGTTGCCGCGCAGGGCGCCGAAGCGTTGATCATTCCCGGCGAGGATTACCGTAAATTTATCCAGTAGGACGTGATCGCGACCGCCAAGTTCGTCCAGATGGCGGGCCTAAAAACCGAATAAGCACCACCCGCCGCCGCGAATTGGCGAAAAAATGGCCGCGCAGGGCGGCCATTTTCTTGTCTGGTGGAGACGAGGAGGATCGAACTCCCGACCTTCGCATTGCGAACGCGACGCTCTCCCAGCTGAGCTACGTCCCCAGAACGCCGATTTTACCGCGAAGTGCCTTGCCCGGCCAAATCCGTGACGAATTCCCCTCGGCGGGAATACCGCGTTTGCCCGGCGCCTGACCCTCCCGTATCATCGTTGCTCCCGCGTTACCAGCGAAGTGGCTCCAGAATGGAAATCAATCCTCCTTTCGGCTTCAAGGAAATCGTCCCTTTCTACAAGAACCAGAAAGTCAGCCTTCCCGAGGCCGGGGTGCTGCCGGAGTTTCTGCGCACCACCAACGCGGTACCGGTCAGCTACACGGAGTTTCCGGTCGCGTATCGCGACTTCCCGCTGGTATTTGTTTCCACCGACGCGGGCAAGAGCTTTTCACCGGTGGCGGTTCTGGGTGTGGCGGCGACGGAAAACCTTTTCATCGAAAACGGCAAATGGAATGCAAACGTCTATCTGCCCGCCTATGTGCGCCGCTATCCGTTCTGCATGGCGCGGGTGACGCTCGACTCCGTTGAACAGGCCGACCGCCTGGTATGCGTGGAAAAAGCGTTTCTCAGCGACAAAGGCGAAACCATGTTCGACGGCGAGGGCAAATCTCTGCCGCGCTGGCAACCCATCGAGCGGCTGTTGAACGATTACGAAGCCGACCTCGAACGCACGCGCGAGATGTGCTCCATCCTCGCCGATTACTCACTGCTTGAACCTTTCACGATGCAGGCGACCCTGAAGGACGGCGGGCCGATGAATCTGGCGGGGATGTTTCGCATCGAGGAAAAAAAACTCGAATACCTCAATGCCGCGCAGCATCGCAACCTGTTCAAAAAAGGCGTGATGGGACGCATCTATACCCATCTGCTGTCGCTGGATAACTTCGCGCGCCTGCTGCTGCGCAAGAATACGCTCGCGACTGCCAAAGCCGCCTGAGCGTTGCTCGCCCGCCAAGCGCGGCGCTCAATCGCGGCGCGTAGCCCGCCGCAGCCTGTCCAGAACGCCCGCCCAAGCCGGCGTATCGGGCGGTGTCTCGATCAGTATGAGATCGGCGCCGGTGGCATCAAGACGGCGCAGGTTTTCATACAGCGCGCGTGCATAGCTGGCCGGTACCACGGATTCCACCGCTGTCAGGGCAGCCGCCAGCCGCGGCACGGATACTTCGAGGGCCAGCACCGCGATGCGCCGGCCGCGATTGGCGACCAGTTCTTCGATGATTTGCACGCGCCGGGCGAGCCGCGCCTTGGCGCGCGGCGTGTAATGTAACGGCATATTCCCGGGCGCAGCCGGTGAGGACTCCAAATTCGCGGCCAACTGCACACCCAGCAGGCTTTCGATCTGAGCCGCGGTAATGCGCCCGGGCCGCAAGATCGCCGGCACCTCCCCGGAAACATCGACAATGGTGGACTCGATGCCCACTTCACATGGGCCGCCGTCCAGTATCAGATCGACATCCATGCCCAGATCGGCGCGCACATGCTCGGCGCGGGTCGGGCTGACTTTGCCGAAGCGATTGGCCGAGGGCGCGGCCACGCCGCATACACAGGCGCCATCATCGGGACCGCGCACCGCCGCCAGCAGCGCCAGCGCCAGCGGATGGTCAGGCACGCGCAACGCGACCGTGTCCTGGCCGCCGGTCAGCGCATCGAGCACGTGCGCGGCGCGCTTGACCACCAGCGTCAATGGGCCCGGCCAGAATCGCGCGGCGAGTTTTTCCGCATGCGGCGAGACTTGCGCCGCCCAGCGCGGCAGTTCCGCGGCGCTTGCCAGATGCACGATCACCGGATGCTGCGCCGGGCGCTGCTTGACGCGATACAGGCGTTGCAGCGCAGCAGGATTGCCGGCGTCGGCGCCCAGTCCATAGACGGTCTCGGTCGGAAACGCGACCAGACCGCCCTCGCGAAGGATGGCCGCGGCGCGTTCGATCGCCTCGATTCCGGCGATTTCGGCGACCGGCGCCGCGGCTTCGGCGGCGTCGCCCGGCGCAATGGGCGATGCCAGATC
>MEQV01000040.1:7553-19960 GCA_001770355.1 Betaproteobacteria bacterium RIFCSPLOWO2_02_FULL_62_17 | reverse complement strand
CAATCGGGCAATGTGGCGGCGATCACCGCCCGTGCCTGCCTGGCGCGAAACGCCGCAAGGCGCTTTGCCAGCGACGCGTCGGACAGGGCCAGCATGGCCACGGCGAACAAGGCCGCGTTAGCGGCGCCGGCCTCCCCGATCGCGAAGGTCGCCACCGGAATGCCCTTGGGCATCTGTACCATCGACAGCAGCGAATCCAGCCCCGCCAGATGCTTGGAGGGCATGGGCACGCCCAGCACCGGCAATTGCGACTGCGCGGCCACCACGCCGGCAAGGTGCGCGGCACCCCCTGCCGCGGCAATGAAGAGCCTGGCGCCGCGCCGTTCCAGTGCGCGCCGCCAGGTCGACAACGCCTCGGGGGTGCGATGCGCCGAGAGGGCGCGTGCCTCGTAGGGCACGCCAAACTCCTTCAACACCTTGGCCGCCTGGGACATGACTTCCCAGTCCGAAGTGCTGCCCATGACCACGCCTACCAATGCTTTCTTTGTCGCCATTTTGGTGAGAACTCCAGTTCCCTAATCGGGTAATTTGGCGCCGGAGAGGCGCTCGTAGGCCTCGCGGTATTTCTGCGAGGTCCGGGCAATCACCTCGGCGGGCAGGCGCGGCGCCGGCGGCTTCTTGTTCCAGCGCAGCGTCTCCAGATAATCGCGCACGTACTGCTTGTCGTAGGACGGCGGGCTGATGCCGGGCCGGTACTGGTCCGCGGGCCAGAAACGCGAGCAATCGGCGGTCAGGACTTCGTCGATCAGCACCACGCGTCCGCCCTCATCAAGACTAAACTCAAACTTGGTATCGGCGATGATGATGCCGCGCCCGCGCGCATATTCAGCGGCCTCGCTGTACAGACGCACCGAGATATCACGTACCGCGGCGGCGATCGTCGCGCCGACCAGGCCCTCCATGCGGGCATAGGAAATGTTCTCGTCATGGTCGCCCACGGCGGCCTTGGTGGCTGGCGTGAAAATGACTTCCGGCAGTTTTTGCGCCTGCTGCAATCCCGCCGGCAGGGGAATGCCGCACACCGTGCCGGTCTGCTGATAGTCTTTCCAGCCGGAGCCGATGATATAGCCGCGCACCACCGCTTCCACCGGCAAGGGTTTGAGGCGCCTGACCACCACGCCGCGTCCCTTGACCTGGGCTACCTCAGCCTCGCCTTTCACCACCGACTCCGGCGCGATTCCAGTCAGGTGATTGGGCGCCACCTTGGCGAGTTTCGCGAACCAGAAATTGGCCATCGCGTTCAACACGGCGCCCTTGTCCGGAATCGGATCGGGAAGAATCACATCGAATGCCGACAGCCGATCGGTGGTGACGATCAGCAAATGCCTGTCGTCGACGGCATACATGTCGCGCACCTTGCCGCGGGTCAGCAAAGGCAGGCTCTTGATGGAGGATTCGTACAGCGGGGTGCTCATGCTTGATTCAATACCATGGATAGTCACCCGTTCCCTTGCCGGACCGGGGAAACGGTGATTCGGGTTTATGTCAAGCGGCCTTTTTCTCGAGATCGGCGCGGTACTGGCCGGTGGTGGCCAAGCCGTTCATGCGCGCCCGGTGCAGCAGCGCCGCCTGAGCCGCGGCGGTATTGGACGCGGCGCCGCGCCACGCCTTGAGCGCCGGCTGCTGCAATGCGCGGCCGTAGGAAAACGACAGGGTCCAGGGGCAGCCGCCAAGCTTGTTCATGGCATCAAGATGCGCCGTCGCCAGTTCATCGCTCTGGCCGCCGGACAGGAAGGCAATCCCCGGTACTGCCGCGGGCACGGTGCGCTTCAGTATTTTCAGGGTTCTCTCGGCAACCTCGTCCACGCCAGCCTGGCGCGCGCAGCCCTTGCCCGAGATGACCATGGAGGGCTTGAGCACCATGTCCTCCGGTGCCACGCGCTGCGCCGCCAGCGCCGCGAACACCTCGCGCAGGGTCGCCTCGCTCACCCATTCGCATTGTTCGATGCTGTGCTCGCCGTCCATCAGCACTTCGGGCTCGATGATGGGCACCAGCCCTTCGGCCTGGGAGATCGCGCCATAGCGCGCCAGCGCATGCGCATTGGCGACGATGCAGGCCGTGGAAGGGATATCCCGACCGATGGTGATGACCGCGCGCCATTTGGCGAATTTCGCGCCCAGTTTCAAGTACTCCGCGCAACGCTTGGACAGGCCATCGAGGCCTTCTGTAATGACCTCGCCGGGGCACAACGCCATGGCCTTGGTGCCGCCATCGACTTTGATGCCCGGCAGTACGCCGAGCTTGCCCAGAATTTCGGCAAAGGGCGTGCCATTTGCCGATTTCTGCCGCAGGGTTTCGTCATACAGGATCACCCCGCCGATGTGTTCGCCGAGTCCCTTGGACGAGAACAGCAGATCGCGATAGGCGCGGCGATTCTCCTCGGTGTTCTCGACATTGATGCTCTGGAAGCGCTTGCCAATGGTGCCGGTTGACTCATCGGCGGCAAGAATGCCTTTCCCCTTGGCGACCATGGCACGGGCTACTTTCGCGAGTTCGCTCATTTACTCCTCCGCGATTGCTGTGTTCTTGAGTTTCAGGAAGCCTGATTTTACCGCGTTCGCCGTGTTTACTGCGTTTGCGGCCGCAATCCAAACGCCGCCATCGACGGCCTCGAACCGCCACATCCGATACCCGGCGTAAGGCCTTGAATCTCAATTTATCGGTGCTCGCCGATCTTGACGATCTTCATGGTGTTGGTGCCGCCGGGCTTGCCTATCGGTTCACCGATAGTGAGCACAATCAGGTCGCCCTCGTTCACCACCCCGCTTGCCACCAGGACGTTTTCCGCCTTGCGCAGCAGTTCGTCGTGGTCGGTACCCACAATCTTCATCATCAGGGGGTAGGTATCGCGGAACAGGGCGCAGCGATAGCGAGTACTGGTTTGCGAAGTCAGCGCATAGATCGGTACACCGCAATTGAGGCGCGACATCCACAACGCGGTGGAACCCGATTCAGTCAGCGACGCGATCGCCTTTACGTTCAGATGGTAGGCCGTAAATAGCGCCCCCATGGCGATCGACTGGTCGACGCGGGTAAATACGCGATTGAGAAACTCCTGATCCAGCGCCACTGTCTGGCTCTGCTCGGCTTCAATGCAGATGCGGTGCATCGATTCGATGACTTCGACGGGGTATTTGCCGCTGGCGGTTTCAGCCGAGAGCATGACCGCGTCGGTGCCATCGAGCACCGCGTTGGCCACATCCGACACTTCGGCACGGGTGGGCACGGGGCTGGAAATCATCGATTCCATCATCTGTGTGGCGGTGATGGTGAGCTTGTTCAGTTCGCGCGCGGTGCGAATCATGCGCTTTTGCAGGGACGGGACCGAGGCATCGCCCACCTCGACCGCCAGATCGCCGCGCGCCACCATGATGCCGTCGGAGCTGGACATGATGTCGGCCAGCGCCGCCGGCACCACCGCCTCGGCGCGCTCGATTTTGGCGATGAGAAACGCATTGCCGCCGGCGGCGCGCAGCAATTGGCGCGCCATGTACATGTCGGCGCTCGACTTGGGGAAGGACACCGCCAGGTAATCCACCTTCATTTTCGCCGCGGTGCGTATGTCTTCCATGTCCTTGGCGGTGAGCGCCGGTGCGGTCAGCCCGCCGCCCTTGCGATTGATGCCCTTGTTGTTGGTGAGCTCCCCGCCGTGCACCACGCGGCAGCGCACCTTCGAACCGGTCACATCCAGCACCTCGAAAACGAACCTGCCGTCATCCAGGAGCAGGATATCGGCGGGTTTGACGTCCTGCGGCAGCTCCTTGTAATCCAGTCCAACGCCGTCCTGGCCCCCCATTTCCCGCTCGGCGTCCAAAGTAAAGATCTCCCCGCAGGCCAGAATCGCTTTGCCTTCCTTGAATTTGCCGATCCGGATCTTGGGGCCCTGCAGGTCGGCCATGATGGCCACGGTGCGGCCGGTTTTGCGGCAGGTCTCGCGAACCAGTTCGGCGCGCCGGATATGGTCCTCGGCGCTGCCATGGGAAAAATTGAGCCTGACGACATCCACCCCGGCGCGCACCATGCGCTCCAGCACCGCCGGATCACTGGATGCCGGCCCCAGGGTGGCCACTATCTTAGTACTGCGTTGCATGGACTCTCCCTTTGCTGAGGCCTACTTTACCAGACCATGATGACCGAACCCGACTGCAGCGCAATGCCCCGGAAAATACCGCGGGTTGGCGCAGTGGGCGGGTTTCCGGGGTTCTGCTCGACCCCGATCTCAGCTATATTTCGTTACCTAGATAGCCCCACAAGTCCTACTTAATAAAAGGAGCGCTCTTGTGTTAGCCACTCAGATTCGCCAAAAAGACAGTATTTTCTATTTCGGCAGCTATCCGGCAATCGATCTGCTCGAAAAGGTGCGCTTCATCAGCCGCTTCTACGGCGAAGGCGAGGAGATCGCCGCCGCGCGCATTTCACAAAAAGACGAGATCGCGCAATTTATCGCCAAGATCGAACGCACCGACAACGCCTTTCAGCGCGGCGTCTCGCGCGCCAAGGTGCGTTCCTTGAAGAATTTTTACGAAACAGCGGTATCGCAGCCGCCGATTCCAGGCACGGTGCTGCTGTTTACCTCGGAAAAGCTGCGCTTCCAGACGCTTGCCGGCGCCGAAGGAGTAGGCCATCTGTCCGAACCGCAGCAGAAGTTTCTCATCATCGATGGCCAGCACCGCCTGGCAGCGCTGCAGTTTTACATGCACGACCATACGGCCGAGGCCGGCACCATCAGCGTGCCCTGCATGATTTTCGACGGTCGCAGCGAGGACTTCGCCACGGAAATGTTCGTCACCATCAATTCCACGCCGACGCGCATCAACAAGAGCCACCTTATCGACCTCTACGAGCGCGTCTCCTTTGCCGAGCCGCACCGCAAATTCGCCGCCCGGCTGGTGGCAAGCCTGTATAGCGAAGCCGACAGCCCGCTGCGCTACCGCATCAACCGCCTGGGCGGCCGCAGCGCCCAGGACAAGTGGATACTCCAGGCCGAGTTGTTCAATGAGCTGCACCGCTGGGTCAACCGCGACTGGCGCCGCATCCAGCTCGCCGGCGGCAGCCGTCTCGAAGTGCCGCGCTACTACGGCATGGTGCGCGATTTTTTCAAGGCCGCCGAGCGCGTCTGGGGCGACGCCTGGGGGCACGCGAACTATATGGTCACCAAGCCCGTCACCATCAAGGCGATGCTGCGTGTCTGCGCCGATCTGGCGCGCGAAGATGGCCAGGAGGCCGACGGTCGCATCAAGCGTTGGGAAGGACGCCTGGCTCCCTGGGGTGAGCAGGTTCGGGCCTATCGGTCGGAGGGTTTCTACGAGCGCTTCCCGGCCAAGGGTGAGATCGAACGCGTCGCGCGCGTGCACCGCGAGCTGGGCAAAGTGGCGGGTATCGATCCGCGCGGCGCGAGCTGAAGGGTTCCCGTGGACGCCGCTTTGGCTGTCGCCACGACAGCGCCAGGCAAAACCGATGCCCTGTTGCCGGCGCTTACCGCCACGCGCCTGCTGGGACGCTGGAGCCTGGTGTGCCAGCGCCACGATGGCGGCTGCTGCTCCTGTTGCCCGGGACTGGGCGACATCAACATGGCCGAAGTCGAGCGCTTGCTTTGCAGGGATCTGCGCAAGCGCCATGCGCTGCTCGCCAGCCGCGACGGGTTTGTCGAGCTGCTCAGACTATGCGTGGCGCGGAATTTTGCGGCAGAACCGCAGGAATTGTCGGCGCTGCTTGAGGACATTGGCAGAGCGATCAACGAACTGGAACGCGTACAGAGCGGTTTTTATTGAGCGGCCGAACCGCCTGCCGCACAATATTCCAAAACTTTGCTTAATCTAAAAGCTTTATTGGCGCGCGTTACCGGCCGATTTTCATCCTGCAACAGGAATGCCTCATGCCTTGGCGCGCTGTTCCAGCACCGCGATGGCGGGCAGGGTCTTGCCTTCCAGAAACTCCAGAAAGGCGCCGCCACCGGTGGAGATATAGGAGATGCGGTCGGTCACCCCGTATTTCGCGATTGCCGCCAGGGTTTCCCCGCCGCCCGCGATGGAATAGGCTTTGGACGCAGCGATCGCCTCGGCCACCCGGCGAGTGCCTTCGCCGAACTGACCGAATTCGAACACACCCAGCGGTCCGTTCCAAACCACTGTCCCGGCCTTGGCGATGATCGCCTCTATCGCCGCCGCCGACTGGGGCCCGATATCGAGAATCATGTCATCCGCGGCAACCTCGCCGGCAGGCTTGATGGTCGCCGCCGCATCTTTCGATAACGCCTTGGCGGTCACCACGTCGATAGGCAGCGGCACTGATCCCCCCTTGGCGAACACCGCGGCCATCACCTTGTTGGCCGCGGCCACCAGGTCCGGCTCGGCTAGTGACTTGCCTATTTGCGTCCCGGAGGCGAGCACAAAGGTATTGAGAATGCCGCCGCCCACGACAAGCTGGTCAACCTTGGCGGCCAGGGATTCCAGAATCGTCAGCTTGGTGGATACCTTGGCGCCGGCGACTATCGCCACCAGCGGGCGCGCGGGATTGAGAAAGCAACGTGTCAGCGCCTCAATCTCGGCGGCCATCAGCGGTCCGGCGCAGGCCACCGGCGCGTACTTGGCCATGGCATGCGTAGTGGCCTCGGCGCGGTGCGCGGTGCCGAAGGCGTCATTCGCGTAGATATCGCACAAAGCGGCGAGCTTGCGCGCCAGTGCATCATCGTTTTTTTTCTCGCCCTTGTTGCAGCGGCAATTCTCCAACAGCACCACTTCGCCCGGCGCGACTTCGACACCCTCGGTCCAGCCAGTCCTCAGCGGCACCGGACACCCCAGCAGTTCCGCGAGGCGCTTTGCCATGGGCGCGAGCGAATCCTCCGGGCGGCACGCGCCTTCGGCAGGACGACCCAGATGGGATGTCACCATCACCGCGGCCCCGGCGCTCAGCGCGGCGCGAATGCCCGGTACCGTGGCGCGAATACGGGTGTCGTCGACGATCGATCCATCGGCGTTTTGCGGCACATTCAAGTCGGCGCGGATGAATACGCGCTTGCCGGCGAGGTCAAGATCGGTGAGTTTCAGAACGTGCATGATTGCGGTGAAATAGGGGACGTACCACGGTTTTTGGATATCGACATGTAGTGAAAAACCGTGGTACGTCCCCTATTTCCCTATTTGGCGTTAATCAACGCCACCGTGGTATCGAGCATGCGGTTGGAGAATCCCCATTCGTTGTCGTACCACGAGGATACCTTCACCAGCGTGCCCATCGCCTTGGTGAGCGTCGCATCGAATATCGACGAAGCCGGGTTGTTGTTGAAATCCGAGGAAACCAAGGGCTCGGTGTTGTACTCCAGCACCCCCTTCAGGTCAGTCTCGGAGGCCTCCTTCACGGCCTTGTTGACCTCCTCCGCGCTCACCGCGCGCTTGGCGACAAAGGTCAGGTCCACGATGGAAACGTTGATGGTGGGCACGCGTATCGCATAGCCGTCGAGCTTGCCGTTCAGATGCGGCAACACCAGTCCCACGGCGGCCGCGGCGCCCGTCTTGGTCGGGATCATGTTCTGCGCGGCCGAGCGTGCGCGGCGCAGGTCGGAGTGATAGACATCGGTGAGCACCTGATCGTTGGTATAGGCATGCACCGTGGTCATAAGCCCGCTCACCACGCCGATACGGTCATCCAGTGCCTTCACCAGCGGCGCCAGGCAATTGGTGGTGCACGAGGCGTTGGAGATCACCGTGTGGGACGCTTTGAGCGTGGCGGTATTCACGCCATACACGACCGTGGCATCCACATCCTTGTCCCCGGGCGCAGAAAGGATGACTTTCTTCGCGCCGGCGGCCAGGTGCGCCGAGGCCTTCGCCTTGCTGTTGAACAGTCCGGTGCATTCGAGCACCAGATCGACATTGAGTTCCTTCCACGGCAGCTCGGCCGGATTGCGCTTGGCGCACACGCGGATGCGGTCACCATTGACCACCAGATGCTCGCCATCCACCACCACGGTGCCCGTGAAGGGACCATGCGCGGTGTCATGCCGGGTCAGATAGGCATTGGTTTTCGCGTCGCCCAGATCGTTGATGGCGACAAACTCGATGTCGTGCTTCTTGCCGCCCTGGTAATGGGCGCGCAGGATATTGCGCCCAATGCGTCCATACCCGTTGATTGCCACTCGAATTGCCATTGCCGACTCCGAAAAAATTAAGGTTAGCCCGTCTACTTAAGCACGGCCTTCACTGCGTTGACCACGTTATCCACGGTAAGACCGAAATGCCTGAATAAATCCGCTGCCGGCGCGGATTCGCCGAAGCTGTCAATGCCGACCACCGCACCGTCCAGGCCCACATACTTGTGCCAGCCTCCGCTCACCCCGGCTTCCACGGCGACACTCGGGATTCCACGCAGCAGGACGGTGTCGCGATACTCGGCCGCCTGGCGGTCGAATACCGTGCTCGAGGGCATCGAAACCACCCGCACCGCGATGCCCTGCGACTGCAATTCCTTGGCCGCGCCCATGGCGAGCTGCAATTCCGATCCCGTTCCGATCAGCACGGCACGCGGCTGGGGCGCATCGACCAGTACATAGGCGCCACGCCGAATGGCGGCCAAGGCCTCGGCGCCACGCTCGACAAATGGCAGGTTTTGCCGCGACAGCAGTAATGCACTCGGCCCACGCGGTGGGGCGCGACCGCGCTCCACCGCGACCATCCATGCGACGAGGGTCTCCACGCTGTCGGCAGGCCGCCATACATCCATGTTGGGGATGAGGCGCAGGCTGGCGGCGTGCTCCACCGGCTGGTGCGTAGGGCCATCTTCGCCCAAACCGATGGAATCATGGGTGAAGACATAAATCACACCCAGTTGCATCAGCGCGGCCATTCTGAGCGCGTTTCGGGCGTAATCGGAGAAAACCAGGAAGGTGCCACCATAAGGAATGACGCCGCCGTGCAGCGCCAATCCGTTCATCACCGCGCACATGCCAAATTCGCGCACGCCGTAAAAAATGTAATTGCCGCCCTGTGCGGCATTCACGGGCTTTGAGCCCGACCACAGGGTAAGATTGCTGGCAGCCAGATCCGCCGATCCACCCAGCAGCTCCGGCAGCGCCGGAGCGAGCATTTCAATGGCATTCTGCGATGCCTTGCGGCTTGCGATGGTTTCCGCCTTGGCCAGGGTTTGTGCGAGCACCGCCTCGCAATGCGCGGGCCATTTGGCCGGCAACTCGCCTGAGCTGCGGCGGCGAAACTCCTCGGCCAGGACAGGGTGCTCCCGCTGGTAGCGACGAAACAGGCGCGCCCACTTCTTCTCCCTTGCCGCGCCGCTCTCGCGCGCATCCCAGCCGGCGCGTATCCCGTCAGGGATATCAAACGGCGCGTACGGCCAGCCGATGGCGGCGCGCGTGGCCTCGATTTCCTTGTCGCCCAGCGGCGCGCCGTGCGCGGCGCCGGTATTGGCCTTGGTCGGCGCGCCCTTCGCTATCACGGTCTTGCAGCAGATGAGCGTCGGCCGTGCCTTTTCACGCCTGGCTTTGCGAATTGCGGCGTCGACGGCCTCGACGTCGTGGCCGTCCACCGCCTTGATAACTTGCCAGCCATAAGCCTCGAAACGACGCGGCACATCATCGGTATACCAGCTGCGGATGTTGCCTTTTTCCGAATCGATGGAGATGCCGTTGTCGTCGTAGAACGCGATCAGCTTGCCCAGCCCGAGTGTGCCGGCCAGGGCGCAGGCCTCGTGCGATACACCCTCCATCATGCAGCCATCGCCGAGGAACACGTAGGTGTGGTGATCGACAATTTCCAGACCGGGCCGATTGAATTCCGCGGCGAGCAGTTTCTCCGCGATCGCCATGCCCACCGCATTGGCGATGCCCTGACCGAGCGGTCCGGTGGTGGTTTCGACGCCGGGGGCGGCGCCACGCTCAGGATGCCCCGGCGTCTGGGAATGCAGCTGGCGGAAGCGCGCGAGCTCCGCCATCGGCAGATCGTAGCCGGTAAGGTGCAGCAGCGCATAGAGCAGCATCGACCCGTGGCCGTTGGATATCACAAAGCGATCGCGGTTGGACCAGAACGAGTTTCTCGGGTTGTGGCGCAAGTGACGGGTCCACAGTGCGACGGCGATTTCGGCCATGCCCATGGGCATGCCGGGGTGCCCGGAATTGGCCTTTTGCACCGCATCCATGGCCAGGGCCCGAATGGCGTTGGCGAGATCCCGGGTGGAGACGGCGTCCGCGGAGGGCGAAGAATTGGCTTGCACGGAACTCATTTCAGATTACGTTAGGCAATGCGCGGCGGGTATGCGCGGCAAGCCTGGCTGGAAAAGTACGCAATTATCGTGGAAACTTGGGCACTTTGCCAGGGAACAAGCGCGCAAATGTTGACAGGGCATGAGTGCTTCCCGGACTTCCCCCTAAAATGGGGGACATACAAGGGGCTGCATTGACCTGATTGAGCCCCTTGTTCTGCACCGCACTAACGGATTTGCCTCAATTGAGGCGCAGCAAACAGGAATTCACGGGGGAACAATGAAACTCGCATTTCTTGGGCTTGGCGTCATGGGTTACCCCATGGCGGGACATCTGGCTGTCAAGGGAGGCCACGACGTAGTGGTCTACAACCGAACCGCCGCCAAAGCGGACGCCTGGGTCAAAGCCTATCAGGGCAAGGGTGGAAAGCTTGGGACGGCGGACACGCCCGCTAAGGCCGCGGCAGGCGCCCAGATGGTGTTCTGCTGCGTGGGGGACGACCCGGATGTGCGCGAGGTCGCACTGGGGGCCAACGGCGCATTTCAGAAAATGGGCAAGGAAACTGTGTTCGTCGATCACACCACGGCTTCAGCCCAGCTTGCCCAGGAACTGGCGGGCGAAGCCGCCAGGCGCGGCTTCCAGTTCCTGGATGCGCCGGTTTCGGGCGGGCAGGCAGGCGCGGAAAACGGTGCTCTTACCGTGATGGTGGGCGGCGAGGCTGCCGCCTTCGAGCGCGCCAGGCCGGTCATGGCGAATTTCGGCCGCGCGGTCACGCTGATGGGACCCGCGGGCAGCGGGCAATTGACCAAGATGGTCAACCAGATCTGCATTGCCGGCCTGGTGCAGGGCCTGTCCGAAGGCATTCTATTCGCGCAGAAAGCCGGACTGGACGCAAACAAGGTTCTGGAGGTGATTTCCAAAGGCGCCGCGCAGTCCTGGCAGATGGAAAACCGCGGCAAGACCATGGTGGAGGACAAATTCGATTTCGGATTCGCCGTGGACTGGATGAGGAAGGACCTGCGCATTTGCGCGGAGACCGCGCGCGCCAATGGCGCGCCCTTGCCGGTCACGCAGATGGTCGCGGGTTATTACGACGAAATCTCGAAAATGGGCGGAGGCCGCTGGGATACCTCCAGCCTGATTCGCCGCCTGCGCAAATAGCGGTCTGCACCAGGGGCGCCCCATGCGCATGCCGTTTGCCCAGCCGGAAGATTACGCACCCGCGTTTGCGGCGCCCGCGCAGCCATCGGAGCGCGCCCTCTGGTTTGTATTTCGCCGCACCGATCTGCTGGTACCTGCGGCGCCGGCACAACCCGCGTTGCCGCGCGCGGCGCACCCCTCCGCCCTGGGACTGGAAGTTGCCCAGGTGCAATACCTGGGACTTCTGGGCGGTGAGCATTGTTACGCCGCGGAAGTCCATTCCGAGGCGCCGCCACCGGAAGGTTGGTCCTTCCAGGGGCTGCGTACGTTGTTCAGTCTGTTCGATGACGCCACGCTGGCGCTCGCCGGGCGTGCCGTTCAGATCATTGATTGGGACCGCAGCCATCGCTACTGCGGCGCCTGTGCGACCCCTACCGTGGTCAAAACCACCGAACGCTCGCGCGAGTGTCCCGCCTGCGGCATCGTGTTTTATCCGCGGCTTGCGCCGGTGGTGATGTGCCTGGTGCGGCGTGAGCTTTCAATACTTCTCGCGCGTTCGCCGCGATTTCCGCAATCGACTTACAGTGCCCTGGCGGGCTTCGTCGAACCCGGCGAGACCCTGGAGCAATGCGTCACGCGCGAGGTGATGGAGGAAGTCGCCATCAGCGTGACGAAGCTTCGCTACTTCGCCAGCCAGCCATGGCCGTTTCCGCATTCCATGATGATCGCCTTCCACGCTGACTATGCGGGCGGCGAGATACGCGTCGATGGCGTGGAGATCGCCGAGGCGCGTTGGTTCAGCGTCGACGCGCTGCCGAATCTGCCCGGCAAGATTTCCATCGCGCGACGCCTGATCGAAAGCGCGCTGTCTGAGCTACGCGATGCCCAAATTCCAGGATAAGTGAGTAGTGAGACCGCCGGCGCATAAATCTCGCGCCGGCTGTTGGAAGCAGCGCGGCGCGCTTTTGGCCGCGCGGTCCTAGACGTCACCGTCACCGGTGGTTTAATTTCGATGGCAGGCCAGCCGCGCAGGGTTTGGGGCGAGGGCGAGTGCTGTAT
>MEQV01000040.1:2120-7533 GCA_001770355.1 Betaproteobacteria bacterium RIFCSPLOWO2_02_FULL_62_17 | reverse complement strand
GGAGCGGCTGGCCGGTTACTATCACATTGTTGCGACGTCGATCTCCGGCACCTTGCCGCTGACGATGTCGGACAGCACTCTTCCCGAACCGCAGGCCAGCGTCCATCCCAGCGTGCCGTGCCCGGTATTGATATACAGGTTGGGATAGCGCGAGCGTCCGATCAGCGGCTGGTTCGAAGGCGTGGCCGGACGCAATCCGGTCCAGTACTGCGCTTCCTCGTCGCGGCCGATTCGCGGAAAAAGTTCGCGGGTGCGGCTCAGCAGCGCCTGGCAGCGCGTCTCGTTCAGCGAAGTATCGTAGCCATTCAATTCGGCGGTTCCAGCGACGCGCAAGCGTTCGCCCAGGCGCGAGAACACCAGCTTGTGCGAATCATCCGACAGGCTCATGTGCGGCGCCATGTCGTCCGCGCGCAGCGGCAAGGTCAGTGAATAGCCCTTGACCGGGTACACGGGAATGGATACGCCGACGCCCTTCAGCAGCAACGGGCTGTAGCTTCCCAGCGCAACCACGTAGGCATCCGCGCGCAGCGACTCATCGATTCCCGCTTCGTCGTCGATGATGACGCGCCCGACGCGTCCCGCTTCCACCTGGATGCCCGTCACGCTGACATTGAAGCGGAACTGAACCCCTGCGGCGCGCGCCGACTCCGCGAGCCGCGTGGTAAACAGGTGAGCATCGCCGGATTCGTCGCCGGGAGCGTGTATGCCTCCCACAATCGGCACCGTCACCGCGGCCAGCGCCGGCTCCAGGGCGACGCATTGCGCCGCATTTTGCTCGCGCACCTCCAGGCCACGCTCGCGCAACAAAGCAAGCGGCGCACAGGCCTCCTCGAAATCCCGCCGGGAAAAAAATAACTGCAGGATGCCGCGTGTCTGCTCGTCGTAGCGGATGCCGGTTGCGGCGCGCAATTCCCCCAGCAAGCGCGCACTGTAGCGCGCCAGTGCCAGCGCATTGGCGGTGTTGCGCCGCGTGCGATGAGGCAGGCATTCGAACAGGAAGCGCATTCCCCAGAGCCATTGCGCCGGGTCTGTGGAAGGGCGAAACAACAGCGGTGCATCCTCCCGCCCCAGCCAGCGTAATGCCTTGCGCGGCGCACCGGGATTGGCCCAGGGCTGCGCGTGGCTCACCGAGATCTGCCCGCCATTGGCAAAGCTGGTTTCCAGGGCAGGTTCGGGCTGGCGGTCCACCACCATTACCTCATGCCCCGCGCGCGCCAGGTACCAGGCACTGGTGGTGCCGATAACGCCCGCGCCGAGGACCAATACTTTCATGTTAGGGAACCGCCATATCTATGCTTCGTCAAGGCAAAACCTGTAAAAGGTTCCCCCTGAAGTGGGGGATATACAAGGGGGCATGCCCCCTTGTTCAGGACTCCTTCATGGTTCCAAAAAACAAAAGGGGAAGCTCATTGCGCCTCCCCTTATTAACTTTGACTTCTCTGTGCGGCTATGACAGCCAGGCTGGTTTCGAATCAACCCTTGAACGCCACCACCTTCTGGCGTTGCTCGCCCAGGCCCTTGATACCCAAGGTCACGATGTCGCCCGGCTTGAGATATGCGTCACGATCCTTGATGCCCAATGCCACACCCGAGGGTGTGCCGGTGGTGATGATATCCCCGGGCAGGAGCGTCATGTAATGGCTGCAATAGGAGACCAGCTTAGCGCAGGAGAAGATCATGTTCCTGGTATTGGAGGACTGGCGGCGATCGCTGTTGACATCCAGCCAGATGTCGAGCACCTGCGGATTGGCGATTTCATCGGTGGTGACCAGCCACGGACCGATGGGACCGAAACTGTCGCAACCCTTGCCCTTGTCCCATTGCGAGGACTGCATCTGGAAGGCGCGCTCGGAGACATCATTGACCAGGGTGTAGCCCGCGACATAGTCCAGCGCTTTTTCCTCGGACACGTAGCGCGCCTTGGTGCCGATGACCACGCCCAATTCAGTCTCGTAATCGAGCTTGGTCGAATTCTTGGGCGTATCGATATCGTCGTTCGGCCCGCTGATACTGGTAGTGGCCTTCATGAAAATGATCGGTTCGGAGGGAATCTGCGCGCCGGTTTCGCGGGCATGGTCGATGTAATTAAGGCCGATGGCGACGAATTTGCTGATGCCGGTGTAGGGCACGCCAAATCGCGGATTGGTGCGCACCAGGGGCAGCGATTCAGCGCGGGTCTTGCGCAATCGGGCCAGCCCTTTGGGCGAAATGGTTTCCTGATCGATGTTGGCAACAATCGAGGACAGATCGCGCAACTGACCCTGTGCGTCAATCATGCCGGCTTTCTCGAAACCATTGCGACCCCAACGGCAAAGCTTCATCTTGTTCCCTTCCGAAATGCTTGAATCAAGCGCAGCACCTGGACCGCCCCCCGGGCGAGGGTAGACAGGTAGATATGCCCTTCAATGAACGATGGGGTTGTTCGCGACGGCGCAAATCACCGGTTTGACCGCGGCCAAGAAACCTTGGATTCCTGCCGGCCGGATGGCGCTATTCCCCTTGCTCAGCCTCCGAATAACCGTTCGATTATAGCAGGTGAGTTTCCGAAAATAAAGATGCCATCAGGCTTTTTTCAGGCAAGTCAATGGCTTATGAGGGAACGCCCGAGGCAAGGGCCGGAGACGAACTAAGCGTTCGCCAACGCCTGGTCAGCTTGGGCGCGCGAAGCGCGTTTGCGCTCGATTTCGGTCAGGTGGCGCTTGCGGATGCGAATGCACTTGGGCGTGATTTCAACCAGTTCGTCATCCGCGATGAATTCGACCGCCTTCTCCAAAGTCAACTCGATCGGCGGCACCAGCCGCACTGCTTCGTCGGTTCCCGAGGAGCGCACATTGGTGAGCTGCTTGCCCTTGATCGGATTGACCACCAGGTCGTTGTCGCGCGAGTGGATGCCAATCACCATGCCCTCGTAGAGTGCCTCGCCCGGGGACACGAACATGCGGCCGCGCTCCTGCAGCTTCCAAAGCGCGTAGGCCACCGCCGCGCCGTTGTCCTGACTGATCAGCACGCCGTTGCGGCGTTCATCCATATCGCCTTTCACCGGGCCATAGTCGTCGAATACGTGGCTGGCGAGCCCGGTGCCGCGGGTCAGCGTCAGGAACTCGCCCTGAAAACCGATCAGTCCGCGCGCCGGAACGCGGTACTCCAGGCGCACGCGCCCCCTGCCGTCGGACTGCATGTCCTGAAGATCGCCTTTGCGGCGTCCCAGTTCCTCCATCACGCCGCCCTGGTGGGAATCCTCCACATCCACGGTCAGCAGCTCGTAGGGCTCCTGCTTGACGCCATCTATTTCCTTCATGACCACGCGCGGACGGCCCACTGCCATCTCATAGCCTTCGCGGCGCATGTTCTCCAGCAGGATGGTCAGATGCAGTTCGCCGCGCCCGGACACGATGAAGGTATCGGAATCGGCGGTGAATTCCACCTTGAGGGCAACGTTGCTCTTGACCTCGCGTTCGAGGCGCTCACGCAACTGGCGGCTGGTGACAAATTTGCCCTCGCGGCCGGCCAGCGGCGAGCTGTTCACCATGAAATTCATGGTCAGCGTCGGCTCGTCGACGCGCAACATGGGCAAGGCGTCCATATGCTCGGGATCGCAGAGCGTCGATCCGATGTTGATCTCTTCGATGCCATTGACCAGCACGATATCCCCGGCGCGTGCCTCGTCGGAAACCTTGCGCTCAAGGCCTTCGAAAGTGAGCACCTGGTTGATGCGGCCCTTCACCGGTTGCGAGCCCGGGCCATCAAGCACTACCACGTCCTGCAGCGGCCGCACCCGTCCGCGGGTGATGCGGCCTATGCCTATCTTGCCCACGTAGCTCGAGTAGTCGAGCGAGCAGATCTGCAATTGCAGCGGGCCGTCGGCGTCGTCATCACGCACCGGCACATGGTTGAGTATGGCCTCGAACAAGGGCCGCATGCTGTGGGCGCCCTGGATCGCCGCTTCGGGCGTCGCCGGTACATCCTTGATGTCCGTGACCGCCCAGCCGTTCAGGGCCGAGGCATAGATCACCGGGAAATCGAGTTGCGCCTCGGTCGCGCCCAGCTTGTCGAACAGATCGAAAGTGTGATTGACCACCCAGTCCGGACGGGCGCTGTGGCGGTCGACCTTGTTGACCACGACGATGGGCTTCAATCCCAGCGCGAGCGCCTTGCGGGTGACGAAGCGTGTCTGCGGCATGGGGCCCTCGACCGCGTCCACCAGCAACAGCACGCTGTCGACCATGGACAATACGCGCTCGACCTCGCCGCCGAAATCCGCGTGGCCGGGCGTGTCGACGATGTTGATGTGGGTACCTTCGTAGGTCACCGCGCAGTTCTTGGCAAGAATGGTGATGCCGCGCTCGCGTTCCAGGTCGTTCGAATCCATGACGCGTTCGGCGATATGCTGGTAGGCGGCGAAGGTCCCAGACTGCTGCAACAGCTTATCCACCAGCGTGGTCTTGCCGTGGTCGACGTGGGCGATGATGGCGATATTGCGGATGGGCCGCATGGGGCGTGATGCCTGAAAAAAAGTCTAATATTCTACCAGTGATGCACCGCTAAAATCGCGAAATGGGCAAATCGTCCTCAAGCAACGTTTCCACGGATCTCGGCAGCGCGCCCAGGCTTTGGGTTGAACAAGCGCTGGCGCCAGGCGCTACAGTTGATCTGCCCGCGCAAGCGACGCGCCACGTGGCCGCCCTGCGACTGCGCGACGGCGATGCCGTGACGCTGTTTGACGGCCGGGGAGGCGAATGGAGCGCCCAATTGCTGCGCGTCGGCCGCGACCGGGCAAGTGCCCGATTGCTTGCCTGGCACGACCTGGAGCGCGAATCGCCGCTGACGGTCACGCTTGCGCTGGGTATTTCTTCGGGCGAGCGCATGGATTTCGCCATTCAGAAGGCAACCGAACTGGGCGTCAATGTGGTGCGCCCCATCGCGACCCTGCGCAGCGTTGTGCGTCTGAAAGAAGAGCGCGCCGAGCGCCGCATCGCGCATTGGCGTGGCGTTGCCATTGCCGCCTGTGAACAATGCGGGCGCAACTGGGTGCCGGTCATCGAGCCGGTCCTGCCTCTCTTGGAGTTTGTAGCCCTGCCGGCGGCGGGCGCGCGGATTCTGCTCGCGCCCGAGGCCGATAGATCAATGAAAGACCTGACCCCCGCAACCACGCTTACGCTGCTGGTCGGCGCTGAAGGGGGCCTGACGCCCGAGGAGCGCGCCGATGCCCTGCACTACGGCTTTGTCGCGATGCGCTTCGGCCCGCGGGTGCTGCGCACCGAAACCGCGCCGCTCGCGGTGCTGGCGGCGATCCAGGCTGCCTGGGGGGACTGCTCGGGATGAAGTGGCGGTGAGCGTTTGCGTTGTCAGAGTTTGACGTGATGAATGACTACCCATTTTCTTGGCTCGCCTTGCCGGTATCTGCCAGTCTGGC
>MEQV01000040.1:0-2104 GCA_001770355.1 Betaproteobacteria bacterium RIFCSPLOWO2_02_FULL_62_17 | reverse complement strand
CTTATGAAGACCCAAACCCCGGTGAGCGAATTCAATCTCAAAGATCCGCGAGACGTCCCCGCCTATTCGATTGCCGAAGCGGCGCACTACCTGGGAATTCCTGGTTCAACGCTGCGTTCTTGGTTCGTAGGGCAGGCGTATGTGCATGGCGGCGAGCGCAGGCAATTTCACGCGGTCATCCGCCCGGCGGATCGCAATTCGAGCGGATTATCGTTCTCCAATCTCGTCGAGGCTTACGTTCTTACCGGTATTCGCCGCGAGCACCGAGTTGGCCTGCCTACCATTCGGCGCGGTCTCGATTACCTGGTCAAGCGCTTGGGATCCAAGCGTCCATTGCTTGAAGAGCAGTTCGCCACGCTCGGCGCCGATCTGTTCGTCGAGCGTGTCGGTGAGATCATCAACCTATCGAAAAACGGTCAAGTTGAAATGGCGGATCTGATACGGGCCTATCTGGATCGAGTGGAACGCGACGCCAAGGGCCTGCCGATCAAACTGTATCCCTTCATGCGTTCTCAACCGTTGCGCGATCAGCCGCGATCCGTGGTAATTGATCCGCGAATTTCTTTCGGCCGTCCGGTGGTGGCTGGAACCGGCATTCCCACGGCGGTTCTCGCCGAGCAATTCAAGGCGGGTGACCCCGTACCGACTCTGGCAAAGGACTACGGTGCAAGCGAAGAGGCGGTCTGGGACGCGATCCGCTGCGAACTCGACCTTAAAGCAGCCTGAGTTTTTTTGCTTCTTTGCCGACGAGTCGCTTGATAGTCTGACCGTCGTGGCGGCGTTGCGGGATGCAGGCGCCAGGGTTGAACGAGCGCTGGATCATTTCACCAAAGGTACGCTTGATGAAGTGTGGTTGGCCGAGGCGGGACGCCGCGACTGGGTAGTTCTGACACGAGACAAGCGTATTCGTTACCGCCAACTTGAACGGCTCACGCTGAAATCCGCTGGCGTTCGCGCGTTTGTTTTTATCGGCGGAAACGTCACGGGGCGGGAAACGGGGGAGATTCTCGCCAACGCTCTTGGACGGATGGTGAAGATCTTGCGAACGGTGCCAGGCCCATTTATTTACCACATAGGACGATCGGGCACGCTGACGCGGATGAATTGACGGGTCGAGGCAAAACTTTCAACTGCCAGAACCAAAAATTTGAGTGGAATAAATTCTGTTAATGGGATATAAATCATTTCATGAGGCGCGCTGCACCTTGAACTAGCCAGTGAAATTCACGACAATTTCACCGGCCGCCCATCTATCGACGCCTGAGGAGCGTGCTGACGTCCTGCACTACGGCTTAGTCGCGATGCGCTTCGGCCCGCGGGTTCTGCGCACCGAAACGGCACCGCTGGCCATACTGGCGGCGATCCAGGCTGCTTGGTGGGACTACTCAGGCTAAAGCGCTGGTGCGTTTTACGTTTTCAGAGTGTGACGTAGCGAATCCGTGGCGGCTTGATCGATGGCGTGGTCCTCGCGCAGAATCACGCCGTCGTTACCGAATTTCATCCCCCAGTTCAGGATGCTTATCCAGAATACGAAAGAGATTGACAGACTGCCGCAATCGGCTTGGATTTGCCGTGTTCATAACGCGAAAAGGCGTTCACCTCCCACCCGCGATTGCGGCGGCCTGTTTTTGGGATAGCTTGAGTTTCTTGCGAATACGCGCCAATTTCGCCGACTCTTGTTTATCGATTGCTTCGCGGTGTTGCTCCACCGCTACAGCATAGCGCTCGCCTTCGCCTCTGGAAAATTCGGAATCACCACACTCAGGGTAATGCCGGCCGTCCACCGCGATGATGGTGATTTTATTGCCGCGGTATTCGACGGCCATATCTTTCTTGCCGCGCACCATGTCGGCCTGTTCGCAATTAAAGCACAAGTGCTTCATCTCATTTCTCCTTGAATTGAATAACAACGCTTCCGTTTTCACGCAAGGTCAACTTGACATAAGCCTTCAGGCCCGATTCCCAAGCCCCATGCAATATTGTCTGAGTAAAAGCATGCACACGTTTGTGCGAGCGCGGCAACGACGCGCTTCATATCGCAAAGCCGCGTACGGCCCGAAGCCACAGTTGGATTCATTCAGCGCGGGGCTAATCCAGCGAAGCA
>MEQV01000039.1:28246-30126 GCA_001770355.1 Betaproteobacteria bacterium RIFCSPLOWO2_02_FULL_62_17 | reverse complement strand
CAGGTGGTCTGGTGATAGGCAACCGCCTCGATCAAGCCAAGTTGCTTGATGTGGCTCACCAGCGGCGCCATGCCGTGGTAGCGCAAGCCGCCGGCATGGAAACCGGGCGGCGTGAAAGTCGAGCCGAGGGTGTGCATTTTGGTGAGCGGCGTCAGATGCGCGGTGTCGCCGAAATCGTAGGCGTACTGGCCGCGCGTGAGGCTGGGGCAGGCTGCCGGTTCAACCGCGACGATGCGCATTTTCTTGCCGCTGCGCAATTGCGCGCCCAGGAACGGAAACGCAATGCCGGCGAAGTTCGAGCCGCCGCCGGTGCAGCCGACGATCACATCGGGGTAGTCATCCGCCATCTCCATCTGCGCCATCGCTTCCTGCCCGACCACGGTCTGGTGCAGCAGCACATGGTTCAGCACCGAGCCCAGCGCGTACTTGGTATCGTCGCGTTGCGCCGCGATTTCGACGGCTTCGGAAATGGCGATACCCAGGCTCCCCGGGTGGTCGGCGCGCTGGGCGAGAATGCTTCGGCCCGCCTGGGTCTCGTTCGATGGCGAAGGCGTGCAGCTCGCGCCATAGGTCTCCATCAGAGCGCGGCGATAAGGCTTCTGGTCGTAGGACACGCGCACCATGAACACCTTGACCTCAAGGCCATATAACGCGCCGGCGAAGGCAAGCGCGGAACCCCACTGGCCAGCGCCGGTCTCGGTGACCAGCCGCTTCACCCCGGCCTGTTTGTTGTAGAAGGCTTGCGGCACGGCGGTATTGGGCTTGTGGCTGCCTGCCGGGCTCACGCCTTCGTACTTGTAATAGATTTTTGCCGGCGTCTGCAGCGCTTTCTCCAGGCGCCGCGCGCGATACAGCGGCGAGGGGCGCCACTGGCGATACACCTCGCGCACCGGCTCCGGGATCGGCACTTCGCGCGCGGCGGTGACCTCCTGCATGATCAGCTCCATCGGAAACAGCGGCGCCAGGTCATCGGGACCCACCGGCTTGAGCGTGCCCGGGTGCAGCACCGGCGGCACCGGCACCGGCAGATCGGCGCACAGGTTGTACCAGTGCTTGGGCATGCGCGATTCGTCGAGCAGGTATTTCACGGTTTCAGTCATTACTCCTCCGGATTTTTAGTGCGTAAAGATACCAATGACAAGCAGTTCGATTGTCCAGCCACCGGTTGGTTTTGTATAGCGCTGCTGGTGCTCCGGTACGCATTGTTTGATGTGCATCAATATCCGAGCGGCATGCATGGTGTCCCATGTTTGTCTGCGCCGTTCGCAGTCCCGTCCCGTCGTAGCACTCCTCTGACGGGAGGATTAACCTGTACCTCAGGGAGGCTAGTATGCAGAACATCGAACCCATGCAGCGACATAATCGGTCTGCGCAAGCGGCCGGCCGCGCCTTCGCCGCGGCCGTTTCGATCCTTGCAGTCCTGGCCTGCGGCAGCGCCGCGGCGCAGTCGTTTCCCACCAAGCCAATCCGGCTGGTCGCGCCCTTCGACCCCGGCGGGCCCACGGATATTATGGCGCGCGTGCTGGCGCAGCAGCTTTCGCCGACGCTGGGGCAGCAGGTCATCGTGGAAAACCGGCCCGGCGCCGGCGGTACCATAGGCGCGGAATACGTGGCGAAAACTCCCGGGGACGGCTACACGCTGCTGCTTGCGACCGCCTCGACGCTGGCGATGGCGCCACCCCTGTATCCAAAACTGGGCTACGCTGCGGCCGATTTCGCGCCGGTGGGGCTGTTTGCCGACGCACCATTCCTGGTGGTGGTCAATACCACGGTCCCGGTCAAAACGCTGAAGGAGTTCATCGCGCTCGCCAAGGCGAAACCCGGCTCGCTCAGCTATGGTTCGGCCGGCGTCGGCAACATCCTTCACGTTTCCGGCGAGC
>MEQV01000039.1:12327-28212 GCA_001770355.1 Betaproteobacteria bacterium RIFCSPLOWO2_02_FULL_62_17 | reverse complement strand
TGTGCCCTACAAGGGCGGGGCACCGGCGCGGGCCGATCTGCTCGCGAATCGCGTCCAGGCGATGTTCGAGATGTTCGCGACCTTCCGCGCGGACATCCCGAGCGGCAAAGTCAAGGTCCTCGCGGTCGCCTCCAGCAAACACCATCCCCTGCTGCCCGACGTGCCCACTTCTGCTGAGGCCGGATTGCCGGGATACGAGGCATCCGCCTGGTTCGGACTGGCTACCGCGAAGGGCAGCCCGAAGGACGCAGTGGGACGTATCAACGCCGGCATTCAGAGCGCGCTGCAGTCCAAGGACGTGCTCGACCTGCTCGCCAAGCTCGCGTTCACGCCGAAAGGCGGCACCCCCGAGGAATTTGCGACGCTGATCCAGAGCGAAGCGGCGAAATGGGCAAAGACCATCAAAGAGGCCGGCATCAAGGTCGACTGAAGCAAGTACCGGCGGAAACTACCGCGCCCGCGGCAAAACCGCTGCTACGCGGGCCATTTTCGGAGAGGAGGGGCCGCGATGGAAGTGCGGTTTGTCGACACCACGTTTCGCGACGGGTCGCAGAGCCTGTGGGCCATGGGCATACGCGTCGGAATGATGGAGTCGGTGGCGCACACCATGGCGCAGGCCGGGTTCGATGTCATCGAGGTCCCCATCAATGCCATCTACCTGAAGAAATTCGTCCGCGATCTGAAGGAAGACCCCTGGGAGATGGCCCGGATGGTGGCCAGAACCATGCCCAATGCCATCAAGGGCTGCATGGCCGGGGGCTTCATCCATCCTTTTGAAGCGCCGCCGCCTCAGGCGATTGTCGAGTTGTTCTACGCGCGCCTCGCAGATATCGGGGCGCTGAATCGTGCCCAGATGACCTGCAATACCTTCGATCAGCCCAAGCGCCAGTTCCCGTGGATCATTCCGCTGTTCCGCAAGCTCGGATTGCAGATCGCGATGGCGCTTTCCTACACCCTTTCGCCGCGCCACACCGACGCCTACTACGCGGCCAAAGCGCGCGAGGTCCTCGCCTTCAAGCCCGATTGCATTTATCTCAAGGACCAGGGCGGGCTGCTCACCGTGGATCGCGCGCGCACGCTGCTGCCGGTGCTGCTGAAGGCCGCGGGCGGCGTGCCGCTCGAACTGCATTCGCATTGCACCACGGGGCTCGCGCCGCTGGTCTACCTCGAGGCGCTGAAGCTGGGCGTGCACACGCTGCACACGGCGATACCGCCGCTTGCCAACGGTTCGTCGCAGCCCTCGGTGTTCAATGTGGCAAGCAACGCGCGACGACTGGGGTTTTCGCCGCGCATTGACGTCGCGAGCTTGCGGCCGGTGGCCGAGAAGCTCACCGCGATCGCCAGGCAGGACGCGCTCCCGATTGGTGAACCCCTCGAGTACGACGAGGCACAGTACCTGCACCAGGTTCCCGGCGGCGTGATCTCGAACTTGAGGCACCAGTTGGCTGAATTGCGCATCGCGCATCGCCTGGACGAAGTCCTGGAGGAATCGGTGCAGGTGCGCAAGGACCTGGGCTACCCCATCATGATTACGCCGCACTCGCAGTTCATGGTGACGCAATCGGCCATCAATGTGGCCATGGGGGAGCGCTACGGGCACGTGATCGACGAGCTGATTCTGTTCGCGCAAGGGGTCTATGGCGAGGATTCCGGCTACCCGTGGATGGATCCGAATCTGAAGGACAAGCTGCTTTCCATGCCGCGTGCCAGGGAACTTGCGGCGCAAAAGCGGCAGGATCTGCCGATACAGAAGATTCGCGAACAGTTCGGCGGCGCGGGCGTTTCCGACGAGGAATTCCTGCTGCGCTATATCATGAAGGGCGAACAGGAAATCCAGGCGATGCGCGCGGCCGGTCCGTCGCGGCAGTATTTCGGCGCATCGATGCCGCTTACCAGCCTGATCCGGGAACTCGACAAGCACCCGCAGGTGCGCTACGCGAGCGTGCAGCGGGGTTCCGATTCCATAGTTGTCCAGAACCGCTCGGGCGAGGGCGTGCCGAGCGCATGAACCGGGCAGCAATCCCTGGCAGGCGCACCCATTGAACCGGAATCGACATCGACGAAAGGCAGGGCAGGCCCTTGAGCAATAACCCCGGCACGCTGAGCGACGAGGATGTCCGGCAGATCGCCCTCCTCGTGGAAACCCTGGACCGATCCACGTTTGATTACCTGCAGGTCGAACTGGGGGATCTGAAAGTCACCCTCGGCAAAGGAGCGCCGCCGAATCCTTCTGCTGCGGCCGGGGTAGCGCTGCCCGCCGCAGCGGCGCCGTCCGCCGCGCCGATCGCAGCCCCTGCGCCGCCGGCGCAGTCCGAGGCCTCGGCCGCAGGCATGGCAAGCCAGGAGCGGCTTGACGCCGTAGCGGTTGTCGCCCCGATGCTGGGGCGTTTCTATTCAAGTCCCGAACCGGGCGCACCGCCGTTCGTTTGCGTAGGCGCCGAAGTCGGACCCGACAGCACGGTGGCGCTGATCGAAGTTATGAAGATGTTCACCGCCATTAGCGCGGGCGTGAACGGCGTCGTCACTGAAGTCTGTGTGCAAAACGAGCAGTTCGTCGAATACGGGCAGATCCTGTTCTGGGTCAGTTCCGCCGACCGGGGGTGATTCCGACCTCCCTATGATCAGCATCAAGACACGGGAGGCCGCTCTGGGCCAAGCTTGCGGCCATGCCTCGCCGCCGCGCATGGGTGTGAAAGACCGCAGGCCGCCTGCGTCATGCCGGAACCGCCGGCCAGCGCCCGCCAGGACTATCAACCGGAAGGATCAGCCATGAAAATTTCCCGCCGCCGCCCTCATGTCCAACCCAAGCTGGCCGCGCTCATCGTCGCGCTCGCCGCGGTATTGCCGTTCGCCTTGCCCGCCGCCGCGCAGCAAATCACCATCAAGGAAGGGCACGCCACCATCAAGAGCGGCCAGGACCACTGGGCGCTCACCATGAAGGCAGGCGTCGAGAAACGCAGCGGAGGCCGCGTCACGATCAACGTGTTCCCCGGCGGCCAGCTCGGCCAGCAGACGCAGTTGGTGCAGGGCGCGCAACTGGGCACCATTGAACTGGTGCAGGTGGCCACCGAGTTCATGACCGTGGTGGACCCGCGCTTCGATATCTTCTCCGCGCCGGGCGTTTTCGACGGAGTCGAGCACGCGGATCGCGCCTTCCACGACCCGGTGTTCCAGAAGGAAGTCCTTTCCATCACCGAGCAGAAGAACATCAAGATCATCGGCATCTCGTGCGAGTCGCTGGCCGATTACGCGACACGCGAGCCGATCCGCACCCTGGCCGACTTCCAGGGCAAGAAGTTCCGCGTCCTGGGAAGCAAGATGGAAGTCGAGATCCTGCGCCGCGTCGGCGCCACCGGCGTTCCCATGCAGCTTGGCGAGGCGCTGCCGGCGCTGCAGCAGCGCGCGATCGACGGCGTGCGCGCCGGCATCGTGGTGTTCGTGCCGTTCAAGTTCGTGACCGTCGCGCCCAACGTGCTGCGCTCCGGCGAATCCATCATTTGCGTCCCGAAGCTCGCCAGCAAGCGCTGGCTGGACGGGCTGCCAGGGGAAATCCGCACCGTGATCCTGGAGGAATCCGCCAAGGCCGAGAAGGCGAACGTGGTCTACAACATCACCAATATGGGCTCGATGTACGCGGCCTGGAAGGCCCAGGGCGGCGCGCTGCACGAATTCTCCGCGGCCGACAAGGCCGAGTTCCGCAAACGCCTCGCGACGGCGGGCGATGAGCTGTTCAAGGGATCGCCCGAGGTGATGCGCGCCTACCAGGTGCTCAAGGCCGCGGCGGACAGGACCCGGAAGCCCTAGCGCTTCGGGCCCGGGCGGCAGCGCAGCGTGCAACGCATCCTGCGCTATTTGTGCGTGTCCGCGCCGCGCATCGCGCTGGGCGCACTCATTTTTCTGGGTATAGCGGTTAATTTCGCCAATGTGGTGGGACGCTACGCGTTCGACGCGCCCATTATCTGGGCCGAGGAGATTCTGGTTTTCATCATGATCTGGTGCGTATTCCTCGGGGCGATCGTGGTCACCTGGGAGGGCCAGCACATCAGGATGGATCTGATTACGGCGCGCCTCCGGCCGCCTTGGCGCAGCATCATCAACGTTGTCGGGACGCTGGCCATGATTCTGGTATGCCTGTTCGTCATTGGCCATTCCTGGATCTTCGTGCGGCTGCTGTTCACCACCGGGCAGCAGAGCGCGGTCGCGCGGCTGCCGGCTTGGATGATGCACGCGGCGATTCTGGCCGGGTTCTCCGGCATGCTGCTGGTGGTGCTGGTACGCTGGCGCAGTTATTTGACCGGGGTGTTCGGCGACGAAAGTGGCGTGCCCGCGCCTGGGGCCGCGGCGACGGCGGCCGGCGATAGTGATCAGAAAACGGCACAAAACCCTGCGGGCAAGCGTGGCTGAGCTTAGGTCTGATTTACCGCGCAGCGGCACCGGGAGACCCTGATGGAATGGGCCATGATCGGGGTGCCGGTGGTCCTGCTCCTGCTCGGGTTTCCGCTATTCATCATCCTGCTCGCCACGGCGGCCATCCTGCTGCTTGGTTTCATGGACGTGCCCGCCGAGGTCGTGCCGCAATTGATGTTCGGCTCGATCGACAAGTTCTCGCTGCTTGCGGTGCCGTTTTTCCTGTTCGTCGGCGAGGTGATGGGCGCGGGCGGCATGTCGCGGCGCATCATCGACTGGGTCGTCGCACTTCTTGGCGGGGTACGCGGCTCGCGCGCGCTGACCACGGTCGGCACCTTCACCCTGTTTGGTGCCATTTCCGGTTCAAGCGTTGCCGCGATCGCCGCAGTCGGCAAATTGCTGTACCCGCCGATCAAGGAGCGCTACGGCGAGCGCTTTGCCACCGGGATCATGTCCAGCACGGGTTCGATCGACATCATCATCCCGCCCTCGATCGCGCTGATCTTATACGGCATATCTGCCGAGCAGTCGATCGCGCTGCTGTTCATTGCGGGTGTCCTGCCGGGGCTGCTGATGGCCCTGTCCCAAGCGGTCTACGTGTACGGTTACGCGGTCATTCGCAAGGTTCCCGACGGCGGCGAGCCGTTCCAGTGGCGAAGGCTGCTCTCGGCCACGCGCACCGGCTTCTGGTCGATATTTGCGCCGGTGGTGATTCTGGGCGGGATTTACGGCGGCATCTTCGCGCCCACCGAGGCCGCCGGTATCGCCTGCGTCTACAGCATCATCGTCGCGAAATTCATTTATCGGGAAATCACCTGGAAGCAACTCTGGGACGTTGGGGTGACTTCCATGATCCTGACCGCCCAGATCCTGGTGATCGTCGCGGCAGCGGGCGTGTTCTCCTGGCTGCTTACGGTCAACGGGGTCGCGCAGCAGTCGGTCACCCTGATGCAGGGTTTGATCGACTCTCCCTGGATGGCGCTCGCCCTGATCAATGTCCTGCTGATCATCGTTGGCTGCTTCATCGACCCCGGCTCGGCCATCCTGGTGCTGACCCCGCTGCTGGTGCCGATTTGCCGCGCCTACGGCATCGACCTGATCCATTTTGGCATTGTGATGTCGATGAACCTTGCCATCGGCATGTTCACGCCGCCGTTCGGCCTGAATATCTTTGTCACCCAGGCCCTCACCAAGGCGCCGCTGTCGAGCATCTATCCAGGCCTTTTGCCATTCGTAATTGTCGCGATTCTCGCGCTGATGGTGGTGACTTACGTGCCCTGGCTGTCGCTGGCGCTGCTGCGTTTTGCCTGACCGGCGGGTTTGGCGCGCGCAGCTGCTGGTAAAGCCTGCACGGACGGTAAGGCCGTCCGTGCGGATCGTCGCTTGCGCACGGATGATGAAGCCATCCGTGCGCAAACGGCGATCTTATGAAAACCCGATTGTTTCGTTTGGGAATGAACTCTAAGCACCTGCGCGCCGCCATCAGCCGCGCCTTATCGGAAAGCGTTTGACGCAGATCAAGTTTTCCGCCCCGGCCCTCTGGGATATTGATAGCCCTGAGGAGAGCGCCGCCATGAATCAACCCAGCCCGGAATTTGCAACCGCCACCGACGATGCGTGGATTCCCTCCGCATGCGCCCTGTGCTACGGATCGTGTTCCATTCTCGCGCATCGCGTCGACGGTGTCGTGGTCAAGGTCGAAGGCAATCCTGACAGCGTCGTCGGCAAAGGGAAGCTGTGCGGCAAAGGCGTCAGCGGACTTGCCTGCCACTACGATCCGAACCGGCTGAAAGTCCCGCTGCGGCGGACCAATCCGAAAAAGGGTATCAACGAGGATCCGGGCTGGAAGGAAATCAGCTGGGACGAAGCGCTCGAGGAAATCGCCACGGTGTTGAAGCGTGTACGCGCCGAGGATCCGCGCAAGCTGCTGATGCAGCGCACCACCACGGTGACTGCGAGCCGCATTCCGTTTCAGACCTTTGGCACGGCATTCGGGACGCCCAATATTTCGACTTCCGGGGGCGGACTGCACTGCGGCAACGGCGCGCACCTCATCAGCGGCATCATGCATGCCTCCTGGGGAGCGGTGCCGGATTTTCACTATTGCAATTACTCGATCTATTTCGGCGCTTCCAAAGGGCATGCGGCGGGTCACGCGGCTAATTCCAACATGGGCCTGTCGGCCGACGCGCGCGCGCGCGGCATGAAGATGGTGGTGGTGGACCCGATGTGCAACTTCGCCGCGGCCAAGGCGAGCGAGTGGGTGCCATTGCGTGTCGGCACCGACGCCGCCCTGGCACTGGCCATGTGCAACGTGATGGTCAACGAACTCGGGGTGATCGATGCGCCCTACCTGCGGGCGAAGACCAACTCGCCCTACCTGATCGGCGCGGACAAGCGTTACGTGCGCGACCCCGCCACCGGCAAGCCGCTGGTGTGGGACCTGAAAGCAAACCAGGCGAGGCCCTATTCCGATGTGCCCGCGGAAAACATGGCGCTGGAAGGAAACTATCAGGCCGGCGCGGTGAATTGCCAGCCGGCTTTCGAGCGGCTGCGCGAGCACTTGAAGAAATTCACGCCAGAATGGGCCGAGGGCGTGAGCACGGTCCCGGCCGCCAATATCCGCAGGCTTGCCAAGGAATTCGCCACCGAGGCGCGCATCGGCAGCACCATTGTCGTCGACGGCGTGACGCTGCCCTACCGGCCGGTCGCCGCGATCGCGTTCCGCGGCTCGCAGGGGCATATGAATTCGGCCTACAACTTCCTCGCCGTGGACCTCCTCAATCAGCTGGTCGGAGCGGCCGACGTGGTGGGTTCATGCCTGGGTTTCAACTCCGCCTCGCTGGGTCATCCCGATACCAATCGGCCGCACTACCTGCCCACGGCCGGTCCCGACGGTCTCATGTCGGTCGGCATGTGGATGGGTTACCACTATCCGTATCCCATCGACGAGCCGAAGATGCCGCAGAAAATGGGACTGCAGGATCTGTTCGTCCTGGGCATGACTTCGCCGTTTCTGGATTCGGTGGATCAGGAGAGCATGTGGACCAAGTTCGAGCTGCCCTATCGGCCGGAAGTGCTGATGAACTTCGGCTCCAATCTGCTGCTTTCCATCGCCAATGCGGAAACGGTGGCGAACTCGCTCGCCAAGTACAAATTCATGGTGTCGTTCGATCTGTACCTCACCGAGACCTCGAATTTCGCCGACATCGTGCTGCCCGACTGCAGCTATCTTCAATCGTTCGATTCGCGCGCGAATTTCCCCTTCATCCTGGCGCATCCGGCGGGTCCGGGCGAGTGGAGCTGGCCGATCCGCCAGCCGGCGCTCCCCCCCGACGGGCAGCAGCGCTGCTTTACCGAGGTTCTGCTCGACCTGGCCGACCGTGTCGGCTTCCGCGGCGATCTCAATGCCGCGATGAACCGGTCGATGAATCTGCAGGCGCCGTTCCACCTCGAGGGCAATAATAAGTACAGCCATGAAGAAATCTGCGATATCGATCTGAAGTGCCATTTCGGTCCGGAGAAGGGACTCGACTGGTTCAAGCAGCACGGGCTGATCAAGTGGCCGAAAAAGCCCGAAGAGGTCTATTGGCGCGCGTTCGCGGATGTCAGGGTGCCAATTTACTGGGAATTCCTGATACCGGCCGGCGAAAAAATCGCCGCGATCGCCGAGCCGCGCGGATTGAAGATACCGCGCGAGTATTACGAGCCGCTGCCCGATTTCTTGCCCTGCCTGGCGCATTGCTGCAACAAGCCCGGCTTCGATTTCTCGGCTTTCTATTACCGCGACATCCTGCATACCAACAGCTACACGCTGGAGAACCCCTGGCTGGACGAAGCGGCTCAGCTCGATCCTTACAGCTATGCCATTGCGATTAACGAAACTGCCGCACGCAGCAAGGGATTGCGCGATGGCGAACTGGTGTGGGTGGAAACCGAGTCGGGACGCAAAGTCAAAGGCCGGGTGAAGTTGACGCGCGCCATCCATCCCGAGGGCCTGGGTATCGCGGCCTGTGCCGGGCATTGGGGCGATGGCATGCCGATAGCCAAGGGCAAGGGGGTGATGTTCAACGACTTGCTGGAACTCGATTGGGAGCATGTCAGCCCGGTCAATCTCTCGCTTGATCTGTGCGTTCGGGTCAAGGTCACTTCAGCGGAGAAACGGCAATGAAATGGGGGATGGTGATCGATTTGAAGCGCTGCATCGGCTGCTACGGATGCCAGCTCTCCTGCAAGGCGGAGCACGGCACGCCGCCGGGTGTGTTTTACGCCAGGGTGCTCAAATGCGAAGAAGGGGACTACCCCTCGGTGCGCCAGGTGTTCCTGCCGGTGCTCTGCAACCATTGCGAAGACGCGCCCTGCGTGGATACCTGTCCGACCGGGGCGAGCTTCAAATGGGAGGACGGCATCGTCGATATCGACCATGACAAGTGCGTCGGCTGCCGCACCTGCATGATGGCCTGCCCTTACGGCCAACGCTATTTCAACGACAAGGACCCGCACTATTTCCCCAAGGGCACCACCGCCTATGAGGAAAAACGGGTGGTCGGACACCAGCGCAACGTGGTCATGAAGTGCAACTTCTGCCGCGAGCGGGTATATGCCGGTAAGCTGCCCGCCTGCGTGGCAAATTGTCCGACGACCGCGAGGATTTTCGGGGATCTCGACGATCCGCTGAGCGAGGTATCGAGGCTGATCAAGGAGCGCGGCGGTTTCCCGCTGCACCCGGAACTCGGCACCAAGCCTTCGGTTTATTACCTCCCACCATGATGCCCGCGGGACAAACGCCATGACCACGCAGACTGCGAAATACGAGCAACTGATTCAGGATCTGCGCGTGCAACTGCGCCCCCAGCGCGAATGGGGCGAGGGCCGCGGGCTGTTCCTGGTGATCGGACACTTCCTCAACGGCATAGCCGGGGGCGCCTGGCTGATGTCGCTGGTGTTCGACAGCGTGGCCGGACTGGCCGTGGGATTCGTGATGGCGGCGCTGGGCGGAACGGCGCACCTTTGCTTCCTGGGGCGTCCCGAGCGCTTCTGGCGCATGGTCTGGAGGATGAAGTCGTCATGGATCTCGCGCGGCTTCCTCGGCTTGAGCCTGTTTCTGACGGGTGCTTTCCTGTACCTGGTCCCGCTGTTTCTTCCCGGGGCGCCGTGGAACGCCGGCTCATTGCTGGGTCAGACCGGGTATGTGCTGGCCTTCGCCGGCATGATCATACTGATCGGCTACATGGGATTCGTGTACACGGCCTCCAAGGCGATTCCCTTCTGGAACTCACCGCTGCACCCGGTCCTGTACATCGGCCATGCGCTGCGCGGCGGGGTGGCCGCGTTGCTGGTGGTCGCGGCATTTGGTGCGCCCTCGGCCGCGCCGGAGCAGCAGCTGCTGTGGATGTGGATAGCAGTGACTTCGGCGGTGGCGCTGCTTTTCGCGATTGAGATGCATGGCGCATTCACCAGCGGCAATGTGGCGGCACGCGGCTCGGTGCACAAGCTGCTGGCCGGCAGCATGGCCTGGTACTTCTATATCGGAACGCTGGCGGTCGGTGTCGCGGTACCCGCCTGGCTGGTGCTCGCCGGTTGGCATTCGGTGCACTCGCGCGATGTCATGGCATTGATCGGCATTGCCTCGGCCATCGGCGATTTCTTTATGAAGTATTCGGTCATCCGCGCGGGGACGCACCTGCCGTTGTGGATACCCGCGGCACCGCGGCGCTGAGGATGGCGTGAACAAGGGGGCCTTCGCCTCCTCGTAACTCCCCCGAAAAAGAGGGAAACACGCGATCGAAGGGCCGTCTCCCGTGATACCTGGATGTCACCGGCTTTTCAGTCAAGCGGCTTATTGGTGGTACGCTTTCCGCGGAAGCGCACGCCCCTATGACAACGTCACAGAAAGTGCAGGACTGGTTCATGCCGCTCTCGGCCGGGCGCAAGACGCTCGGCGACGCGCAGCGCGAGCTCAGCGCCATCGGGCTCAAGCAGTCGGACATTCCGTTCATCGTTCAGCTGGTGGAGAACCCGGCTTACGATGTTCCCGGCATCGAGCTGTTTCACGGCGCCACCGATCTCGCCGCCCATGATCGCCTGCACATCATCCTGGGGCGTGGCCTGTTGCCCAAGGACGAAGCATTCGTGATCGGGTTCACGATGGGCAGCTCCAATCGCGTTTCCACCACGGAAGAGCGCCTCTACGCCTTTTTCGCGAAGCACCTCTATCCACGGGCGTACCGCTTCAACGACGCTGACGTTCAAGTGTTTCGCGATGCCGTGCACCTGGGTTTTGTCTCCGACTGCGTTTCTTTGTCCACGGCCGACCTGGCGTCGTTCGACGCTGCCCCGCTAGGCGAAGTGCGCCTTGCCCTGGGTATTGAAGAGGACCTGCTGCGCGCCTATTACGCGATTGAACGGCGGCGCTATCCGGATTCCGCGGAGAGCCAGCGCCTGCTCGACTGAGCGCGGACCTGAGCTGCGCATGCCTGACCTGGAAAAAATCCCGCATCGCGCCGGCGCCGCGGCCGCGCTGGTGCTTTCAGTCGCCGTCACGGTGATTCTGTACCTCATTCCCTACGGCGAGTACGCCGCCTGGCCATTGCTGCTGCTTTCGACGCTCGCGCACGAGCTCGGGCACGGCCTGACTGCGCTGGCTGTGGGCGGCAGCTTCGAATCGTTTCATCTCTGGGCGGACGGATCAGGCATGGCCCGGTATTCGGGCGCGTCCGGGCGCTTCGCCCGGGCGGCGGTAAGCGCCGGGGGGCTGGTTGGCCCCGCAGTGCTCGCGATGCTGCTGTTTCTCGCCGGGCATCGTGGCGACTGGTCGCGCGTCGCCTTGGTCACGCTCGGCGCGGGCCTGTTGATCGCCGAACTGCTGGTGGTAGGCAATCTGTTCGCCTGGGTATTTGTCGGCGCGGTGGCCGCCGCGCTGTTGGGCATCGGCCTGAAGGCGAACGGCGCGCTGGCCCAGCTGGCCGCGGTATTTCTCGCCATTCAACTGAGCCTCGCGGTGTTTTCCCGCGGCGACTACCTTTTCACCGCCACCGCGCAAACGGCGCAGGGGAGCGGCCCTTCCGATGTTGCCCAGATCGCGCAGATGCTGTTCCTGCCCTACTGGTTCTGGGGGGCGCTCATCGCCCTGCTCTCGGCCGCGATCCTGTGCTTCGGGCTATGGTCCTTCCTGCGCGCGCAACGCCCTTGACTCCGCCGCGGTAAGCGTCTGGAAACTGTCAGGGTGCGATAGGTTGAACTGCGTGACATGGCGGGCGCCCGTTGGGTCGAATCCGGCGCGGCGAATTTCGGCGGCGAGTTCGATGAATTCAGGCGAGCTCTTGACCGAGGTCGAAAAGGCGCGCCGCGGCAGCGCGTGGTCGGCGACGATCTTGGCGCCGCGCTGCTCGGCCGCCGCGCCGCGGTCATCGATGTAGTACTGCGACAGCACGATGACACGCGTGCCCAGATAGACCGCCTCCTCGAGGTCGTGTGTCACGAAGAATACCGTCATGCCGTACTCCTCCCAGAGTTCAAGCAGCAGCACCTGCATGTCTTCGCGCACCATCGGGTCGAGCGCGCCGAAGGGCTCGTCCATCAGCACGATGCGCGGTTTCTTGATGAGCGCCTGCGCGATGGCGACGCGTTGCTGCATGCCGCCGGAGAGCTCATGGGGGTATTTTTTCCAGTGTTCGGCGATGCGGGCGCGCTCGAGCATCTGCATCGCCTCATCGCGGTGCTCGCGCCGCGCGCGGACGCGTCCGAAGATGCTGGACTCGAGAACCTTGCCAAGCAATACGTTGTCAAGCACAGTCAAATGCGGAAACAGCGAATACTTCTGGTAGACGATGCCGCGCGTGGCGTCGGGATAGCCGGCCGGCGCGCCTTCGATGAAAGCATCGCCGGAGGAGGGGGCCTCCTGGCCGACGACGATGCGCAATAAGGTCGACTTGCCGCAGCCGCTGGGTCCCACCACCGTGCACAGCTCGCCGCGCGCCACCGACAGGTCGATGTTGTCGAGCACCACGCGCGCGCCATACTGCTTGTAGACATTCTCGATGTGCAGTAGGTTCTTCTGCCGCAACGCTGAGAGCTGCTCGGTGGTGTTCACGCCTGGTACCAGGGGTAGAGCCGGCGCAGCGCCAGTCTGAGCAGCCAGTCGATGAGGTATCCGAGCAGCGTGATCCAGAGCACGTAGGGAATGATCACGTCCATGGCGAGGTAGCGGCGCACCAGAAAAATCCGGTAGCCCAGGCCATCGGTGGAAGCGATCGCCTCGGCTGCGATCAGGAACAGCCACGCCGCGCCCAGAGACAGTCGCACCGTCTCGATGAGACGCGGCATCACCTGCGGCAGCACGATGCGGTAGGCAAGCTGCAGCTCGTTCGCGCCCAGCGACAGCGCCTTGGTGATCTGCTCGCGCGGCAGCGCGGCGACAGTGTTGTAGATGTCGCGCGTGATCAGCGGGAAAATGCCGAGGAAGATCAACGCCACCTTGGCCAGCTCGTCCACCCCCAGGGAAATGAACAGAATCGGCAGGATGGCCAGCGGCGGGACTATCGAGACGAAGGTCACGATGGCCAGCAGGACCGCGCCCATGCCCGGGAACAGACCCATGTTCAGACCGAGCAGGAGTCCGGTGGCCGCGGAGAGGCCCACGCCAAGCGCGAGGCGCGCGAGGCTCGAGGTGGTGTCTTTGAGCATCACGTATTCCTCGCTGCGCGGATCGGGCCGGAACGCGAGCCGTTGTACGGCGTCGGCCATCTGCGCGAGCGAGGGCAGGATCTTGTCGTCGGGATTTTCCGCCAGGCGCAGCTGCGAAGCGCCCAGGTAGAGCGCCAGCAGCAGCACGAAGGGCAGCGCCGCGGCCAGACGCCGCAGCCAGGGCGGCGGGTCCGCGTGAACGCCGAAAAACAGGTAGCGGCGCACCGCCTGAAAGCCCTGCCCGCTGCGCTAGAGTTTGGCGTCGGCCGCCGCCTGCATGAGGACCGCGTCAAAGCGCAGCTTTACGTTCTTGGCGTTGCCGAGCGTGCCGCCATCCGGAAACGCGATGCCGACCGCGTCCTTCGATTTCGCGCCTTGCCCGTACAGGCCATGCTCGAAGGAGAAGCTGCGCACGTATTCCATGGTCTTTCTGAGCTCGGGACCGCGCACGAACGCCGCGGCCTCGCCCGCCTTGTAGAACATGCGCGTGGTCTTGATCTGCGCTTCAAATTCGGCCAGCGTGCCGCCCGCCTTCTGCGCCATGAAGGCGAGCGCGTCGCGCGACGCTTTGTCCTGGCCGCTCATCACGGCCATGGTTTCGTACCAGGCGCCGGCCAGCGTCTTCTTGAGCGTGTCGGGCGCGTTGCTCTTCACCACCATCAGGTCAATGATCTCCCCTGGGGTCTTGGAAGAGTCGAATATCAGGGTTACATCCTTGCCGCTGCGCGCCTTGAGCAGCATCGGATTCCAGGTGACTGCCGCGCCGTCGCGCTCCGCGAGAAACAGCGAGGCGATATCCGCGTCGCTGGTGTTGACCAGGGTTACGTCGCGCTCGCGCATGCCGTTGAGCGCCAGCGCACGGCTCAGCAGGTAGTGCGACACCGAGAACTGCACCAGTTTGATCTTGCGGCCTTTCAAATCCTTCACGGCCGCGCCTTTTTTGATGACGATGCCGTCGTTGCCGTTGGAAAAGCTGCCGACGATAAGCGCGGTGCTGTCGATGCCGCCCACCGCGGGAATGGTCAGCGCGTCCATGTTGGTCATGGCGCACGCCTGATATTTGCCCGCGGTGTAGAGGTTGATCGATTCGACGTAGTCGTTCACCAGCGTGAGCTTTACGCTGATGCCGTTCTTTGCCGCCCACTTCTTCAGCAAGCCTTTCTCGTCGGCATAGGCCCAGGGCTCCCACCCGGTGTAGTGCGACCAGCACACATCGAAACTCTTCTGGGCGAGAGCGGCGCCGGGCAGGGCGGCCGCGGCGAGCAGTGCAATCAATCCAATCAGCTTGTGCATGGTTATCTCCCGGTAGTCGTTCAAAGGGCTATTTGCGTATCGAAGCGGTCATTCGGAGTATCTAAGCGGTCATTCGGAGTATCTAAGCGGTCATTCGGAGTATCTAAGCGGTCATTCGACATCGATGTTCAGGCGCGGACGCGCCTGGTTGCCGCGCTCGAGCTTGCGGATGGTCTCGTCGGCGTCGCTCGACAAGCGGTCGAGTTCGAGCACCGACTGCGCCATCTTGGGCAAGGCATTCTGGCGGAAAGTCGCGATGTCCTCCATGGCCGCGCGGATGTTGACGAATGCGGATTTCAGCCCCTCGATATCGAGCTGCGCGGAGGCGGCTTGTTTGTGGATCTGCGCGCCCTGCGTACGCAGGCGCTCCGCAGTGCCGGTGATGAGGTCGTTAGTGGTCTTGTTCACCGAATCGACCTTTTCGATCACGTCGCGCTGGTTGGCAAGCGCGATCGCGACGGTGGCGCCCACCTGCAGGGCGCTCAGGGTCACGTTGAGCGCGCGGTTGACGCCGCGTACCAGCTCCTTGTTGTTGCGGATGATGAGCTCGGTGGCGAGGATGCCCTGCTGGTTGACTGCGAGCTGCTGCTGCAGATCCATCAGACGCTGGCGCAGCGGAAACAGCAACTCCTCGGCGACAAAGGAATGCTGATCGCTGCCCTGCTGCATCGCTTGCATCCGGGCTTCGAGCCGGGCATCGATTGCCTGTCCGAGCCGGATCGCCTGTTCGAGCTTCTTGGTGAGCTCGCGCATGCCCGTCTGATCATCGGCGAGCGTCAGATTGTCACGCATCAGCCCGTCGCGCCCCTGCTCAAGGGACCGCATGATGGCCTGGATCACGGTCTGCGCGCTCTCGTACCTGGTGAAGTAGCGCTTGAGCGGTGAGCCGACGCCGGGCAATTGGCCGATCAGGCGGGTGAACCAGCCGGATTCGAAATCGACCTCGCCGGGATCTATCTCCTCGACCTTCATCTTGAGGTCGATCAGCGCATTGCCGACGTCGCCGCCTTCCTGGGTGCGCTCGGTGAGTTTTTTGATGGGCTGCTTGAGCATCTGGCTCTTTTGCGCGGCGCGGCGCTGCAGCTCGAGGCCCATGTTCTCGATGGCCGACTTGCCGTCCTGGCGAGCCCTGATGTCGGCAGGATCGAGGGAGAGCAACGCATCGACGAACTGTTCGGCCTTTGCCTGGAGCGCAGGGTCGGCGGCCGGACTCGGTGCTGCGCCGGCCACCAGCGACTTGTCCTGCGCGACCTCGTCGAGGCTGACCGCGTGCAGCGCCGCGGCCTGGGATTGCGAGTTGGGTGCGGCAGTTTGATTCGTCATGAATGTGTTCTCCTCGGATTGAGAATTTTCACCGGCTCATATCGAAAGCTTGTGCGCTCTTGCCGCCAGTGCTTCGAGCTCCGCCATGGCTGTCTCCAGATCGACCGATGCTTGCGCGCGCGCGCCCCTGACCTCGGCGACGGCATTGTTGACGCGATCAAACTCGGTGATCGCATT